>JAJDBO010000377.1 GCA_029261305.1 Nitrospirales bacterium | reverse complement strand
CATCCAACCATTTTCCCGGATGAGATAAACTTGCATGTGCGGCATATGAACGAATTTCTTTTAATTGTTGTTGCGAAGCATAGATCGTGGGAATCGGGCCATACTTGTTCACGAGATCCTTCATCACGCCATTGTGAATGGAGGATTGACCTTCGTTCGTTGGACCACTATCAGCATGGACTAAGGTATTGTGTCCTCGATCCGCGATGAGATAGCAGTTTCTTGGCAATGCTAAATCACAAGGATCCTCGCCATAAAATGGAACGGACACAACTTCCCCGCCATCAAACTTCCAGGTTTCTCCATGAGCCAATTCAATCACATTCGTGAAGCCGAGTTCTCGCATGAGTGAAAGATAATCGAAATACAACGCCTGCCGGTTTTTTCGGCTCGGGATAATAATTGGCGCATCTTTGGGAAGATGCAGCAACGTCCGAGGATCTACATGGTCATCATGATCGTGAGTCAAAAATACCGCGGCTGGCGAAGGTAACAACGAATTCCACAAAGAAGGAACCGGAGACTCGGCAAACCAGGGCATGAGCCAAGGATCAAACCACAAAAAGTTTTTCTGCTGTCGGTACATCAAGGCCGCATGACCCAAATGCACCATATCTTGATCTCTTGTAGAATCCAACCAAGTGGTTCGTACTGAAGATTTATCTGAAACCGTCAAGCATTCATGTGTAGCCAATTGTTCCACGAGATGAGTGAGGTGTCGTTCAATCTCACCACCCGATGCCGTAGCAATGGTCCGAATTTCTCCTACAGTTCGCGTTCCATTCAGAAAGCCCAAGAGCTTTCCCACGTATGGCGACAGCGGACGATCAAACCCAAAAGGAATGGCTTGGCGCTTGACGGAATTGAAGATCCGCAATCCTCCATAATTCATCGTGGCGGATTTATCTCGATCATAGGGGAATTCCCAAGTAAACGTTCCATTTGGATTCCGTCCACAACGGATATGGTCCTGCAGCCGTGGTCGGGTTTGCACCACTTCCGCATAGGCATCTTCAAGACGACGACTGATCTCGGGATCATCGACCGATGTGCGTCGCGCAAATACATCACTGATCGCGGTTTCCACTGAACTCATAAGGGTGCTATGCACTTCATGGAGACTGGCGACCACTTCTGGATCAACGCCACCCATAAAAGGAAACGGACCAGGTGGTTCAGAGCTTTCCAATTGCACCCATACCCAGGGGTGCAACCCCACAAATTGATCTGATCTAAATTGATCCCAAATAGCCATAGTCTTTCAAATGATTTTTATATGGTTAGGTTGAAAACCGAATCGCGCTAATATTTGGTTCATAAATAATTTGAATAACGATGCGGTCGGGATCGGCAAGATAAAATGAATAACTTCCATCGCGATGTCGCTTAGGATGATGAACAATACTTACACCATCTTGGACCACGAGTGTATATAGTTGGTCAACCTGTTCAGGGGATTCCATCAAAAATCCCACGTGATCCAAAAACTGTCCGCGGTCTGCTTGATGCTCATGAAGAACATCACGGGGAATTTCATGAAGCGCAAGATTATCGACACCCGAACTCATATACACATTTTCAGCATCGGGTTCCCACACAATGTCCATCCCAAACCAGGTTTGATAAAACGCCTTAGAGGTGGCAAGATTGCTCACCTTCAACGCCACATGGCGTAACCCTCTGGTTGAGGGAATTTTTCGTTGGTTATTCTCGGCCATAATGATGTTCCAAAAAATTCTAGAGATGCCATCTTAGCCATGCCCACGGTGTGGAGCAACCCCAAGGAGTCTATCCCGGAGACGCATGACTCAACCACCTGACTCAAACCATCCCTCTGGATTTGCAGGACTGACCGTTGCTGCCTTCGAAAGCCGTATGGCAGATCAAATGGCCAAGCTTATTGCACGGCATGGCGGCAAACCTCTCGTCGCTCCTTCCATGCAAGAAATTCCTTTAGAGAATAATTCGGAGGCCTTAGCGTTTGGCCAACAACTCTTATCAAATCAAATTGACCTTTTCATTTTGCTGACCGGCGTGGGAACTAAAACCCTAGTGGATGTCTTGAAAACCAAATTTACTTTGGAAGATATCAAGCAAGCACTCACTCAAACCACCTTAGTTGTTCGTGGCCCTAAGCCCTTGGCGGCATTGAAGGAATTAGGACTTAAACCACAACTCATTGTGCCCGAGCCCAACACCTGGGAAGACATTCTCCACACCCTTGATACATTCAAGCCAGAGAGGCTCTCCGGGATGACAATTGGCATCCAAGAATATGGCACACCCAACGAGGAATTGATGAAAGCCTTGGTCATACGAGGAGCTCTGGTCATTGGTGTCCCTGTGTATCATTGGGCCCTGCCCGATGATATCGAACCGTTACAACATGTACTCAAAGCCATTCTTTCTCAATCGGTCGACGTTGTCCTATTTACCACCGGTATCCAGGTAACTCATATTGTAGAACTGCTCAACAGATCAAATAACCTCGAACCATTTCGGCAAGCCCTGAATCGAATCATGGTGGCCTCAATTGGCACTATCACTAGCCAACGACTCCGAGACTATGATTTCCCGGTGGACTTGGAACCCAGCCATCCCAAAATGGGAATCCTGGTTAAAGAAGCAAGCATAAGGGCTTCGAGTGCTGTCCAATACAAACGCCAAAATCCCTCCTAGTATTTCTTGTCATGAGACCCGTGAGCCGTTTCGATAAACTCACTGTCCAATCATGAATACACATGAATCATCCCCTGTGTCGTTATGCCCCAAATGCCCCCCCATGCTCCTTATTATTTTCTGAAATTTTGACTTCATCGTAGTTGCATATTCGCCCTATCCAAGGCTACATTGAGATTTCCTCAACCCATGAAAGAACAGCAACGGAATTGTGAAAAGACCTACCCATGAGGAAGTAAATTTTGTTATTCTAAACAGACAACATCGTGGAGTATGGATTTCCCCATTTTAGGATTCCTGACTCGCTTTTTTTCACCAAACCATATGAGAGAGTTTTTCACAATGAGTCATTTCCAGAAAGTTTTTTGTCTTCTTTTCATCGTGTGTGTGTTTTGGATTCCTACTGGTTGGGCATACACCGAAGTGCCTGTTGAAAATGGTGGCGCCATCACCGGACAGGTCACCATGCAAGGACTTGAGCCCGATCCCTTAGCCTATAACTTAGCCCTCTTTCCTGATCCAGCGTTCTGTGGTCAAATTTCTACGGGAACCGGCTGGCGGTTGTATGACCACTTTCAAGTGTCACCTGAGGGGGCCTTGCAAAATGCCATCGTGATTTTGGAAGGCATTCACCAAGGCAAACCCTTTGACTTCCCCGCAGCGACAGTGGAAGCGAAAGATTGCACGTTTTCCCCAAGTGTGATGGTCGTGCGGAACCAACATGACATTCGTTTTTTCAACATGGACCCTGTGGTGCATGATGTCCAAATGTACGAAACGGCCCCGAATGGTTCTTCCGTCATTTTCCATCGGCCGCTTCGTATGAATCCCTATCATTCACTAGACCAACCTCTGAACCATGATCATCGAAAGGGAGAACCGCTTATCGACACCTTTCAATTCACCAAAGGACGACGGATCTTTTTAGCTGAGTGCGGCCAACATCCTTATATGCAAACATGGGGTCTTGCCGTCACGAATCCTTACTATGCAATCACTGACAAAGATGGGCGTTTTTCCATTATCGACATCCCTGAAGGTGTGTACTCCATGATAGCCTGGCATCCCTGGATTGGTGGAATTCTCCAAATGAAAGTGGTTGTGCTAGCCAACGATACTCTCAAAACTCAATTTATCTTTGACGCTCCTCCCAAAAGGAACAACTCACATACCACCATGGTGGACAACCCTCACTTTACCTTTAAGGCCATCGGGAGAGACGGCAAGAAAGTTCCAGATGTGATTCCTGATCTCGAAGATCACGAAGTGCAAGATTCACCTCACCATCATCACTGATGGAACGGGAAAGGGTCCTGTTCAATTTTAGGCATAGTGCTATAGTTCTTTCACGCGTGCGGAAAAATCACAGTCACGATCTCATGCCCCTTTCCCTACGATGAAAACGATTCTTACAGTGGGCCTCCTTCTCACTTGTGTTGGCTGCGCCGATCCCATGCTCATAACACGACCGGTGCAGGACGAGCCGAGTCTGTTCATAGGCCTGAGCAGCTATAACAACCAAGGAAAGCTGGCACAGGACAAGCACAATCATCCCAAGGAATGGTCCGAGGCTGACCTTCACAGGATCCTGACTCGGCTGTTGATCCAGAAGCAAGGCGGAATCATGGACCCGCTGAAGCAACCCCAGGCAGTTTTCTCACCCGAAAACATTTTCATCCTTGCCCCCGCTCTGCGTGAAGCCTTTCAGTCCGCAGACTCTTCTGACTGGGTGGTGTTCGCTCTATGGGATTCCTCCCCAGAGTCGCAGGCTCTAGAAGTAACTTCCGGTGCCATGTTTCTCCAAGATCAAAGACTTCACATTATCATCGCTAATCACCGAGAGCGGGTTTCGTCGGAACAAGAAGGGATCAAGGGCATTCGCCGCAACCCCCTTCACTCATTGCGCGATATCAAAAAGGGCAAGCTCTCATTTGATCCAGGGAGGTATATGATTGATTCTCGGGATAATTGGCTGGCCGGTGGATACGAATCACCGGCTAGTGAGTTGGTCCTAGACCTTAAGGCTATTCTTGCCGCAGATCGCTTCTCCACACCAGCAGATCCAAACAGGCGCTCAACTTCTCCAATCTCCAGAACAAATTCCACTCAAGCACCTGTCACCAAATCTGAAGTGGGAGAATTAAAAGACGAAATATCAAACCTGAAAGAGGAATTGTCTCGGCTCCAGAATTTAATCACCCAACAGGCCGAAGGACGTTCACAGCAAAAGAATCCTTAAGCCCTTCGTCTTCCCTGCGGTTGCCAAAGCAACATCAAGCCCCACCCAACACCCAGACCAAAGAAGTCTCGTCAACTACCAGCGGGAAATCGCTGTTCCCGCCATGACCACAGCCACCCCAAGTACAAGAATGCCTCGCGCAAGCCACGGTGACAGTTTGAGAAGGCTGCGTTCGCTTGTCGCTAAAGAGGCCTGTGGCTTTTTCTTCAAAGCTCCTGCGCGAGGTCCGATGACTAGATCATGCAATCCTGCGACGACAATCAACACAAAGACCAAGACAAGTTTGAGCAGGATCACATTCGGCCATTGCGGGATGGGGATTTCAAAGGAAACTTGGTTGGAAAGCAGAAGGGTTCCTGTTGAAACCAGGAAAAGGATGGCCACCCACACAACATTACGGAATCGTTGGGCGACCTTCTTGAAAAATTCATAGTTTTCTGATTTCCCTGGCTCCGATCGGAGGATGGGGGCCAAAACCACCGTCAAAAAAAGCATGCCACCGACCCAGAAGATGGCCAACAACACGTGAATCCAAAGAACAAGGAGGCTTGTCATCATCTAGAAATCAGACACACACGGTTTAGACAAGCCTCCTTATTTTATTCCTTAAAACGCAATGCCGACGTAACCACCCACCGTACCGAAACTATTATCGGTGTCCGTCTCGCCAGCCGCCAAATGGTATCGGCCATCGACTCCCACGTGAAAGGCTTTCCAGACACGGTATTGAGCCCCAACAGCTATTTGAGCCCCGATATCCAAGACGGTTGTTTCATTCGAGGGAGGACTGATCACGTGGAAATCCAATCCCACCGGAATAATCCAAGGACGAAATCGGCTTCCTTCCATGAACATGATCTTCGGGGATATACTGACCGTAAGCTGAGTAATTTCAACTGTATCCCTTTGTGGGACCAGGACACCGGCAGCAGCCTGTGCTGATTTTCCCGCCGTATTGGATTCGTATTTCTTAAACTCCACGCTAATCTCCCCAAGTGCCCAGGTATTGGACATCATGCCCCAGAGATTCCTTGAAAGAACCAAATCCAGCCCGGCACCGACATAATACCCTGTATCGCCATCAGCAGCACCTGACAAGACATCAGAAAACACTTCACCGGATCGATCGCTCGCAGCAAAGGCCCCGCCGCCTCGGAAGAATACCATGTTGCCGGTTTCGCCTCCTTCAGATGCGACCGCCTCTCCGATCACTCCTGCAAAAACTCCCAATCCGGCAATCATGACGACTGCCATCATTGTTCCTAACCACCGCTCCTTGAATTGTTTCATCGTTCACTCTCCCTTTGTCCCAATGTGAATCCTTACACCGTGAGAATTTGTTTTGCCAATTGCTTCTGATGTTGCCTCGACAGGCGAGTGCGGGCCAGCAAGTATACGACCTTTTCAACATGATGGATATAGTCACGAAACTTTCTGGCAAACTCTCCAAACCTTTGTCCCAGACATTCCCAATCCTCGGAATTCCTACTCATGCAAACGCCTGTGTTTAGAAGCTGACGTGCCATGTTCAGTAATGTTTCGTGTTCTAGAATTAAAGGGTGGAAGGACCGGCCTCCGAACTCAAGTTTCTCTGCTAATGCGTGAAGCAGAAAGGCTTCCCGCGTAAAATGAACTTCGCTATCACGGATAATCGTTTGCAATAAACCTTTGACTGCCACGGGGTCTTTGTCACCTTGCT
>JAJDBO010000376.1 GCA_029261305.1 Nitrospirales bacterium | reverse complement strand
CAACCACTGGCTGTCTTGCTGCTCAATATCGATCGCTTTACTCGCATTAATGAAACCCTGGGATATCGCACAGGTGACCTCCTCCTCCAGGAAATTGGGAAACGACTCCTTCGCTCCATTCGACGAAGTGATGCCGTAGCTCGACAAAGTGGAGCCGACTCGTCTACGACCATTTCCAGGTTTGGAGGCGATGAATTTTCCATTCTCTTGACGAGTTTCAAATCAGAGGAAAACGCCGCCAAGGTTGCCCAGCGTATCATTACTCGACTGGCTCAACCCTTCCACATAGGGGAGCAAGAAATCTTTATCACCGCCAGTATTGGAATCAGCCTATTCCCCAATGATGGGGACACCGAAGAAACTCTCCTCAAAAATGCTCAGGTGGCACTCCAGCATGCCAAGGAAAGCGGCCGCAATACTAGCCACTATTTTTCTCCCAGCATGAATGCCTCATCCACCGCCAGACTCGCCATGGAAAGTAATTTGCATAAAGCAGTCGAACGGTCAGAGTTCCTTCTGTACTATCAACCGCAAATCGATATTCGCCAACATCAAATTGTGGGCGTCGAAGCCTTAATCCGATGGAATCATCCTGAACTCGGCATTGTTTCGCCCGCGGATTTTATTCCCCTAGCCGAAGAATCCGGGCTCATTAAAGCTATCGGGGCCTGGGCGTTAACCACTGCCAGCCGACAGCATCAACGCTGGCAGGAACAGGGGCTCCCCCCCATTCGTATTGGCGTCAATCTGTCAAGCCTTCAATTCAGGGATCAGGACTGGGTGAACACCATTGAAAACGTGCTGAAGGAAGGTAGCCTGTCACCTGAATACTTGGAGCTCGAACTGACCGAGGGAATTGTCATGCGGGATGTAGAAGAAACTATGGCCACATTGCATTACTTGAAAAAACTGGGGATCCAATTAGCCATTGATGATTTTGGCACAGGTTACTCTTCGCTCAGTTACCTTCGACGACTCCCGCTCGATACCATTAAGATCGATCGAGCCTTCATTAAAGACCTCACCACCAACGCTCAAGATGCGTCGATTACCAAAGCCATTATTGCCTTAGGCCATAGTCTCGACCTTCGAGTCATCGCTGAAGGCGTTGAGTCCGACGGGCAATATCATCACCTAGCCCAACAAGGCTGTGATGAAATTCAAGGATTCCTGTTTAGCCCAGCCGTTCCGGCCAATGCCATTGTCGAAATGTTTCATGCAAACCTTTACGCTCCCCCCGCCTCTGAAATGGCACTCGTTTAAGAAACTGACATCGCTCATTGATGGTCATTAGTCTCTCGTATTCTGTGAAAATACTTGCGCCGTTTGGATCAAAAATCCCATGCAAAGATATTAGGTACGTAACGTTACCCCATTAGGGGTTACATATTTCATCGTGAGGGCCTTGTCGCTTATGAAATACAGAGATGGGTTTGGAGAATCTTAACCGAGGAGCGATTCAAAGATAGGAGACAGCAGAGAAGGGTGGTGTTTTTTGAGCGATTAGCGAGGAGCAACTCGTTATATGAGTTACAGACGAAGGGATATGTTTCATATGCTTTATCGATGGGCCATATATAGCCGTAAGGTTCCATCGTTTGCTGCGTCCCACTTCGCACGCCCTCGGAGTTTGCGCTCCGCGTCGGTCGTCCCATTTAAGGGGTCGACTAATTGGTCAAGCTTGAGGAAGTCTTCTTCCCCAATACCTTCAAGTTGAAAAAACGCCACATGTGCATCTGTGGGCAAATCACTGTTGCCATCATCCCCCTTTAGATCCCACCCCATGTTCACCGGTGTCACGGGGACATTGATGGCCACAGGCACATTTGTGGGAAGATACATATTTGTGCCGATCTCTGGAGGCAAGTCTGAATTAAATTTTTCCAAATACGGGCCTTGAAACTTGGGCCACAGGTTTATTCCCAACACGAGTGGATCCGTCGAACCTAGTGTCAAGCGGGAAGCCAGGGAAGTCACGACTGAAGAATCTCCAGTCCCTTCCACCTGAGGTAAGCCTTGATCGTTCAATGGCAGCAACGTACCCATATCCGCGTAATATCTCGTAATTCCAGTTTCATATGTGTGAATAGCAGTGGCCAACGAATCGATTTTTGAATCGGTAATGACATCAAACACCCGAGGAATAATCATGGCCGCCAGCACAGCAATGACGCCAAGGACGCCGATCATTTCAATCATGGTCATACCCGCCTGCACCTGGAGCCTTTGCTTCATCTTTCTCGCCTTTCCATTAATTCTATGTCCCCAATGTCCATTTATTCATTAATGGACAACTTTGCATACCATTCCATCGGCATGTTGGTGTTTCTTCTTAAGGATATTAAGAACCTACAGCGGGATTCCTATACATTTCTCATCAAGCTAGGAGTAGGAGGGTATGTAAATAAAAAGGAAGGAAAATGGGAACGCATGAGGTAGGTAGGAGCCTTCATACGTTACAGCAACACATGACCGAAATTTTCCACGATCATATAGACTCCAATGACGCCGGTCATCACACCAAATATTTTGGTAAACCGTCGGTGATCAACTTTGTGACTCAATGAACTTCCCACAAGAATCCCAATAAAACTGCCCGTCACCACAATGATTGTTATTCCCCATTGAATGACGGTCATTTCTAAATGACCCATAATGCCCCCAACAGTAGTAAGCGCAATAATCAACAAGGATGTTCCCACGGCCATGACCGGTGGAAATCCTAAGACACCAATGAGCGCTGGAACAATGAGAAATCCCCCGCCGATACCAAAAAACCCGGTGAGGATCCCAATGCCAAACCCAATCCCCAGAGCTCGTCCAAGACATTTCATGGAAAACTTGGTCGCACAGCCCTCAGACTGCACCGCATCAGGCCGATGCTTTCGTCCCAAAGACCACGCACTGACACTCACCATGAGAAATCCAAACAAAAGAAGAATGGTGCCCTCGTTGATCAATGCATGCCCCCGAGCACCAAACCAGGCCCCCACCAACCCGGTCGCACTGAACACCAAAGCCGCTCTACCTTTGACATGATGATCGCGACTTTTCCGCCAGGCACCAAATAAGGCGGAATAGCCTACAACCATTAACGAGGTGAGCGTGGCTTCTTGAACAGGAACACCGACAAGATACACCAACAACGGAATGGCCAAGATTGACCCCCCGGCACCGGTGGCTCCGAGCATCAGACCAACCACACCACCGGACAATAGAGCCAAAATCAGTTGAATATCCATCGACACCAATTATTCAGGTTCATTGAATGTCCCTCAGGACGAGAGATTTCAAGGAGCAGTCCGAGTTTTCTTATAGGCTCGTACCAAAATGACCGTGAGCCCCAGACCAAGCAACAAAGCAGTACTCACCATGAAGAACACATTCCATTGGCCCTGAGTAGAAAGCGCCGCAGTATCGTATTGCTGTGACAACCACGACACCCGGACCGCATGCCGCACCACTACCATCAAACAGACGGTGACGACTAAGCTGAGCATTCCACCTATGGCCAAACCCTTCACATCCGGAACCATTAACGCGGCGTTGAGTAAGACCAAACTTAATAGGGCAGCTGATAAGGCCACGAAAAACGCGAAGGACCCTAAACTCTGGCCACTAATCAAGTCCGCTCGCACAAAATCCGGAAGGGCCAATAATAACCACGGGCCCATCACAATCTGAGGCAACGTTCCAGTCAACATCCAGGCCACGCCGTACCGAGTTACCCAGGTGGCATATCGCTCTTTCGGCTCATCACCAATTGAAGCTTGACCACTCCACGTCAGATAGAGTCCATAACACACAAGGAAGATGCCCATACCTGCCACTGCCGCCAACACCAAATGACCATACCTGGGCAGGAGAGTAGGAAGGCTTAGCACAGACAAAAATCCTCCCTGCTGTATATTCGCCCATTGCTCAGAATGAAGCATGAGTACGCTGGCCGTAACAAACACAAAAGCCACGCCAAGAAACATGGCCGCAATTACGGTCCCCAGTGCCAACTGAATTCCTGGACGATATATGAGAGATGCACGCCAATGGGTATATCCATATAAACCGCCATACCCCAACATTGCCGCGATAAACGCCATGATCCAGAGGTCGCCAAGAATATTCACCGCAGGCGCAAATAAGGGTCCATAGAGAACCTGGACTAACACCAGAGGCATGACGCCCAATACCACCGCCACCCCTAAAAATCCAGGAAGCCAATTGGCCAAAGTCGTCGCCAACTGCCGATAGTGCATACGACCAGAGACAATCCCAATCGCATCGGTCATGATGGTGACTAGAGTGCCGCCCACCACCAGATTCATAAATATGGCGTGCACTAAAAACGCCAAGATCAACAGCCCATGCACCATGGGATCAGATTCAGGAAGAGAAATAGACTCGGGTATGGAAATGGAATGCAAGGCCATCTTTACACGATAAAGCGATTTGAGGATTAGCTCAAGGAGGAAGGATTTTTCTGCTTACGGAGTCAACGTTCGTATGAAGGCTAGGACATTATGGATTTCTTGAGAAGAAAGATCATTTTTCCAAGATGGCATGGCTGTCCCAGGACGGCCCTTTTGAATAGTTTGCAGAATTTCTTTGTCAGATTTTTTGCTCAGCAGCGTGAGGTTAGCAGCCGGCGGGACAAGAGATTTTCCAATCGGACCATCGCCTTTTCCAGATTGCCCGTGGCAGTTTACGCAATACGTTGCAAAGACTCTCTTTCCCTTGCTTGAATCAGCAGATGAAGATGTGGCCTTCTCAATAGGAGAAACGTCTGTCACTTCCTTCATCCCTTGGAACTCGGCCTTTGGCTGAATCTCGTTTTGACTGGTGAGATACGTTATCAACGTCGGAATATCGGATTCTGGAATAGGACATCCAAAGTTGCGTTTCATTTTGCGGACAATTTCTCCCCATTTCTCCCGCGAATGAGGCGGCTGCATGTATATATATTCCGCGGAATGACAAATCAAACAATACGTCGTGGCTATTTGACTTCCAGGAGCAGATTGAAAGGAAATGGGATCTGAAGGAAAGGTAAAAGAAGATTGGTTTTTTTCGTTGGAGGCATGAACATCAAAGGTGGCACCCAAAATCCCCATGACGCCAACGATATATACCAAGAGCCTTTGAGTTCGATTCATCATTGACTTTTACACCACATTCACGTGAATAGTTTCCACGGCATTGCGAAGATACCCACTCGGATTCCATCGAGCACTGAACCGTTGAGACTCGCCTATCCGATTCACCGCAAGAGACTGTAACGCATAGGTCTGACCGCTCGCAGGGATAAACTGCGCTTCCCAAGGGCGGAAACTATAGTCTCCATAATCCTTGCCCAATCGAGCAGTCTCCCAATGTTTCCCCCCATTAATCGAAAACAGCATCCGATCAATTCCATACCCTTGGTCAAACGCAATACCTTTTACTGTTGTAGGGACTCCTCCTACCAACGTTCCACCTTGTTCCACATTGGTGATGAACGAGCGAACCGTCATTTTGCCAATCGGGACCGAACGTGTAATAGGCTCTCCTGGTTGCACACACCCACAAGGATCGTCCGGCAATCGATAGGCTTTCTCCATCCAAAAGTTATGATCACGGTCATTCAACACTTCGATATCACTTAACATCTTAATCCAATACGTCGCGTACCACCCCGGCACAACGAGTCGAAGAGGAAATCCATTCAACATGGGAAGGGGTTCACCATTCATGGAATGTGCCACCAGAACATCGTGTTGCATCGCATCATCAAGATTTAGTGACTTTTTAAAATCTGGAGTGACATCCGCAACAGGCTGATCAAGTCCATCAAACCGAACGTGCACCGCATCCTGATCAACACCGGCCCTTTCTAGCAGGTCTTGCAGTCGCACACCGGTCCATTTGGCGTTTCCCATTGCCCCGTTCCCCCATTGCCCACCAGGCACGCGAGGCTCAAAGAATCCTCGACTATTGCCACCACATTGACACACTGCAGCGACTTCGACTTGTTCAAAATTCTTCTTGAGGTCTTCCAGGCTCAACGACAATGGCTGATTCACTCGCCCACGAACCGTCAGTCGAAAGGTCCCCACATCAACCGATGATGGGATATTCGCCAAATGCCACCGAACGAAGAATGCATCATTTGGGGTAAAAATATTGTCGTTAAATAAATGGAACGGTGTTTCTAATTGAGGAGGTCTTGTCGTCATCACCATAAGTGGCCGCTTTTGGGGAAAAGCCACCAACGGACGGCGGCCCCGCGAAAATGGCAAATCTACATGTGGAACATTCTCTGCCCACATTGCCCTGGGACCAACGAGTCCCGTCATCCCAAGGGCGACACTCGCAGTTAAAAACCCACGGCGACTCATTCCTGAATGTAGTTTGTTCCTCATGTTCTTCCACACACACTTTTTTGGTTAATTACTTATTAGATCTCTCCCGAGGTATTGGACTCCTTCACAATGAGCACGCCTCGCATAATGGGATGAAACGAACAATGGTAGGAATAATACCCTGGAGGTAATTGGTTCAAGGTAAAAGAGCGCTTGGGGCCAAGGGCTCCAGAATCAAAGGCACATGGTTCATGGGTCCGGCAGGCATCATGCGTAATGGAGTGGAGATCGGCAGTGGGATTTTCCCAAGAAATGGAGGAGCCAGACCTTATTTGTACCGACTTTGGAGAATAATACGGAAAGAACGTGCCAATAGTAATGGTGAGAGAAGACGGAGCTGCTGAGGCCAGAGACCCCATCACGCACATACCGACTATTAGTAGAAGGACCAGGCCTCCTTGGAACACAGGCTTGTCTACAAATGCCTCTTTCCCTCTGGCCACTTTGCTTTTGATTCCCTTCTTCACCTCAAACATTTCCATTCTATCCTAGTGTGTTCCTTCTTGATCCCTATATTAATTTCGCCAAAAACACCTGCCCCCTTTCATATCATTCCACCCAGGCGACCAAATACCATCTGATCCTGAAACCCAATGAAGAAGCCACGGAATTCCCAATATCCTCAAATTTCCTTCTCCCACATTCCCTCCCATTTTTATAGGAAGAGGAGGAAAAACACAGCTAACCGCGTGACCGATTTTTTTATTTCCCCAGGGTTCGAAGGTAGTGGACTAATTGCCAGATCTGGTCATCAGGCATCATGGAGAATGCCATCATCCCTGTGCCTTTCGATCCATGCTTGATAATCCAATACATTTGCCCATCCGAAATATCCTTCATCGTTTCACCGCAGGTAAAGTTACGTGGACGCGGATTCAGCGCCGCACCCATGGGACCATTGCCATCACCCTTCACACCGTGACAATTCATACAGGCCAACGGTTGAGCGGTATGCTGAAACAACGTTTCACCCGCTTTGATGTTGTCAGCATTGGCCTTTAACGGATTCGTCATATTGCGGAATTTGCCAGGTGCACGTCGAGTTTGACGAGATTGCGGGCACACGCCAGATGGACCATCCCCTGTTGTGGCGACAGCCATTTCCGGCCCACCTTTAAATGTTGTCTTCAGATACGCAATGACATCCGCCACACCCTGCTGACCTATCGTCAAATCCCAATAGGGCATGCTCGTGGATTTCCCAACACTCCGCCCGCCATGGTTGATCACATTGTAAATGTATTCCAACGGTAATTTGTCAAAGGCCATATTGGCATGGACTGCTGGTTTGGGACTCAAGCCAGATGCTGCAGGCCCATCGCCTTCTCCCGTCGCACCGTGGCATTGTGAACAATATTCCTTGTAGATGATTTTTCCTCGATCCACACTTGCGGTCTCGAATTCCTGACTCTTCCAGGGCTCATAGTATTGGAAATCTGGAACGCCAAGAGTCATGAGATATCCGATGATCGCCCGTAATCCAAATTCAGTGGCATCCGCTAAAAATTCTCCACTGTGCGGTGTAAAATCTTGCGGGTTCAGACCAAATCTAAATAGCCAATCCTTGTCATACCGCTTTCCAGATTCGGCGAGGTCAGCACTTTGTGGTCCACCGACCAACTGCCCATTTTCTTCAATCGTATGACACCCGATGCAGGCATGCTCTTTGAAAGCTTGAGCGCCGAATTCTGCATGTTTCTTCGTCACCTTCGAGACATCGAACGCACCGACTTTCACACGTGAATCTATGTAATGTTTTTCTAGATAAACAGCGATCGCCTCAGCCTGATCTTCGGGAAGCGTAATATGCACATCGGGCTCCCAGCCCTGATCCCACCGGTAACTCTTGGCATACAACACCTTTTCCTTGCCGGCGAGAAACCCGACGAGCCATGAGTGTTGGTATTTATTCCCTGCCCACATTAGGTCCGGAGCCTTTAAATTGAACCGGCTTTCTGGCTCACCTTGAAATTTGTGGCAAGTCGAGCAGACATTCTTTACCATCATTTCGGCCTGCTGAACATCCGACGCCCAAAGATTCGAGCCACTACTGAGGACAAGAAAAACACTGCCCATCAGTACCAATCCAAGATTGACCCAAGATTTGCTCACAAGATCAGCGAATGCGGTCATGATTCATTCCTCCTAGGCGTCAAAATCCTTTTGGGAATTCGATATGGGTAAAATTTCGACACATAAATATTTTTATATGTGTTTCGATATTCATCATTTTCAATGGATTTAAGGTCCTACCATTTGTTTAATGCAAAACCAACGCCAAGGTAGACTTTCTGGACACCTCAAATAATTCTTATATTTTTTAACATATTACGAGAAGATTAAAACATAAGTTTATGGAACGCAGAAAGATGTTAATCGTTAACTGTTAAGCGTTTACTTAACAATCAAACCACCTAGGGCAAAGAATCCGACGGGAGAAGATAATCAACCTTGGTGATATTCACGATTGGCAAAATCATACCCTCGCCCTCTTTCGCGGTTGAAAAATCGTACATCAACGATTCTTCAGGAAGGAGTTTGCCTTGAAACAATATGAAAATCGCGACTTCTTCTTTTCGAGCCCGTTTCTGCTTTATGGTTTCAAGCACCACAGATGAAGGCATGGCCGTCATTTCAAAAGGCAACATGGCTATTTTAAAACGAACAATCCCCCAAGATGTCTGAATTTTTCTGGGTCCGATCGAAACCGCAAAACCTGGCTTGTCATCCCGAACAGTGGTGAGAAACCCATCCCAAAGAAAGGCAATGGGTTGATCAAGATTGGCATTCCCGACTCGACGTGCATCACGTTTTTCCGACTCATCAAACAAGCGGTCATACCGTTCATCCACGTTTTTGCCAAATAGAAACTTCCAATCAGGGGGATGCCCTTCAAGGTTCGTAAGAAACGCCTCTGCAATGTTTGGGGCATCGATGAAAGTCACCCCAGACGGGATAACCGTATTGATTGGCTTCGCCAAAACTTGTAACGACCGAATTCCCTCAGGTGCATCCTGTCCATTTGCAACGGGAGGAAACCAGACGAAGGCAAGCAACAACAGAACTCGAAATTTATTCATGATCCTTCCCTTCAATCACATAATTCTTATACGGCGAAGATACCGCTTCCACCTTTTACTCGGGTAATGTTGGAAACTCGAAGGGAATTTCTTCTCCCGTCAGTGCATTGAGAAAAGCAACCAAGTCGGTTTTTTCTTTGGCGGTCAATCCAAGGGGTTTCATCAAGGGGCTTAAATTAGAGTTTTGTCCACCACCTTGATCAAAAAAATCTACGACTTCTTCCAATGTCCTAAAAGCACCATCATGCATATAGGGTGCGGTTTCAATTATGCTGCGAAGCGTTGGCGTCTTAAACGCGGCTTTGTCTTCAGTGCGACGAGTCACATAGTATCGGCCTAGATCTTCTTTCATGGGCCCAACCTGTGGCACTCCAAGATTATGAAATTGGTTATTCGTAAAATTAGGACCGTTATGACAGAGAATGCAACGAGCCTTACCTTTGAACAGGGCCATGCCTCGTTGGGCTTCTTCGCTCATCGCCGTCTGGTCGCCTAACACATATTTATCAAACGCAGAGTTCGTTGAAATAATCGTTCGCTCATAAGCAGCAATGGCTTCGGCAATACCTTGCATACTCACACCGGCCCCAAAAACTTTCTGAAATTGATTGACATACCCCTTGATTTTGCTCAACTTGCTCACGACATTTTCATGAGTCTCCGCCATCTCCACAGGATTCACGATCGGACCGATCGCCTGTTCTTCCAGCGACCCGGCCCGCCCATCCCAGAATTGCACAGGGTTAAAGGCCGTATTGTAAACGGTTGGAGCCTGACGCCCTCCCTTCTTTCCCCCTACGCCAATCGATACCTGCTTGGGATCGGCAAAC
>JAJDBO010000375.1 GCA_029261305.1 Nitrospirales bacterium | reverse complement strand
GAAAGTTTCGCAGTATCGTTCTGATTATGAAATCTGCTACCAATGGTCACCGTTGGATGCCTTAACGCGTTGTACACTTAAACCCGGCACGAAAGTTGTAATTGGTACAGGACAAAGCGCTGAATGTTCAGAGTATTTAACGTATCCCATTTCAGCTGAGCAACAAATTTACATTGACGATGCGTCAGCATTTGTTTCTGACTGTACAACATTTGACAACGAATTTAGTTGGAAATGATTACCAAGCTTGTCATCACCCAATCACTCAGAAAATGGGCGGTAAATTTTCCAAAAGGGGACGCGAACATTTATTCCTCAGCTGTGATAGGGCCTGGGAATGCCCTGCTTCGCTCGAACGCCATAGAGGATTTTGCCAGCCTGGTTAGCGGAAGGGGATGGACCGGAATACCTGTCGGTGGTACGACGTAATATTGAAAAATGTTTACCGTGTGGCAGTGTTAGTTTTCTGAAAAAGCTAGAGATGAAGGCGGGTCGTGTGCTCCAAAATCGACCGCAAGGGCGACCGAGGACCGATATTAAAGGGTAGCGTCCCCTTTATAAAAACTTCAACTTCTCACAAAAAACTCCACCCTGTTGCTAAACGCGGCGGCTGAGTTAGATGTTAGAAAGATGGACGCTATCTTTTGGCCATTCGTATTGGTTTCGGGTTTCGATATTCGAGCTTTGGATTTACTCTAACGGCAGGGCAGGGGAGGATTCAGTATCCTCTTCGAGAGCCTCAGGTGTTTGTTCTTCCTCTTTTTGGATTTGCACACTTTTGATGGATCTTTCGTTAGCGTCTCGGACGATGAGCAAGCACCCGTGGACACTCAGTTCTTCCCCGACGGAAGGAATGCGTCCAAGTTCCTGTTGAATGAGACCACTGATGGTATTTTGTTCTTCCTCGTCAAGTTCCACTTTCAGAAATTCATTAATTTTTCGAACTTCTGTTCTGCCACTCACCAAAATCTGATTTTTTCCAATTCGCTTGATGAGTTCTTCGGTGATATCTGTCTCATCAATGATTTCACCCACGACTTCTTCGAGGAGATCTTCCGTTGTCACGAGTCCCACGACTCCACCAAATTCATTCACCACGATGGCGATATGCCGTTTTTCCTGTTGGAATTGTTTCAGGAGGTCATCTGCAGGTTTGGCCTCTGGCACAAAAAGCGGAGGACGTGAAAGATCTTTGAGTAAGGAGGCTTGGTTGCCTTGCGCAAGTTCTTTTAACGCCTGATGGCGATACAGAATGCCTACGACATTGTCCAGATCGTCATCATAAATGGGAATGCGAGAATATGTGGCTTTGAATAACTCTTCTTTGGCGTCGCCGAGGGTGAGATCTGCCTCTAATCCAAACACATAATTCCGAGGCGTCATCACATCTTCAGCCGTAAGATCCGTAAATTCAAATACATTCTTGATCATCTTGACTTCTTCTGTCTCCAGGACCCCAGCCTTGCCGCCAGCCTCGAGCATGATCATCAGTTCTTCCTCGGTCACAAATGGGACTGTCAGTCCTCGTCCACCAGTGATTTTTAAAATGAGCGGTTCCAGGAGATACAAAATGGGAGACAAGAGTTGGCTCACCCAATAAATCGGGTGTGAGAAAAATTGGACCGCGGTGTCCGCATGTTTTGCGCACAGTGTTTTGGGAATTATTTCTCCAAAGAGCAGCACAATAATCGTGAGGAGGCCGGTGGCGACTGCCACTCCCTGCGATCCGAAATACTGGAAAGCCATGATCGACACTAATGACGCGGCGGTCAGGTTGACGACATTATTCCCAATGAGAATGGTGGATAGGAGTCTTTGGGGGTTCTGGCGGAGGAAGAGCGCCATTTTGGCTGCGCGCTTTTTTTCATCAACCATGGTTTGGAGTCGGGATTCGGTGATGGAGAAAAATGCAATCTCGGCCCCTGAGAATAGCCCAGATAGAATTAAACAAATCAAAATGGCAATGAATTCCATATATTCAATTTAGAGGCAGGGTCGATTAGAGGCAGGTGGGCCGAAATGTGTAGAAAAACCAAGCCCTTTGATTACTTGCAGCCATGTTGTGGAAAAAAAGTGGAAGAATAGCGAGGAAGGTGGTTGAACGTCATTAAGTTGGTGACGAAAACTTCGTCTAGGACCGTCGTCATCCATCGATTCCAAGAGCCTAGCATAGCACTTCTGTCCATGCAACTTAAAAAATATTGGCAAAAGTTACCTGATAATGAAGGACCGTCTCCCTCTTGAATAAAAAGGACCATGGCCATATTACTGTACATTTGAGGGTAAAACGAACCTTATGGAGGGTCGTGAATGGTAAATTCTGAAGAAAATGTCTGACTTAGCCGATATTTCGCCGGTCTTCAAATTTGAAGCATTGCCGGTTGAGGACAGGGTAGACGGAAAAAATTGGGGTGCTATGGGGAATCATTGCTGTATCGGTCCCAGGGCTTAATGACAAGTGGAGATTCACAAAATTAAAGCTCAGTCCCTCCTGCCAGGCTTCGGATTGGGCTTCAGCATAGGTCTGGACCTTATCTGAGGCATAGGATCGAGTCATAAGGCCTGATCCTCCTTGAAAGCCGTACTCGTGTAAATCTGGAGCACCTTGGATCAATATCGACACCATTGAAGCGTCAAACCAGATTTTAAAATTACAACTCACCTGAATGAATGGCCCCAAGCTGCCGGTATGTTCTAATACCGCAACCGGATAGACATATTCCGGTGGTATTTCTGATGAGGCTGGTTCGGTTTGATGCTGGAAGTCCGGGTCCTTGACTGCTGACATGGAGACGAAGAGGAGATTAGGGTCATCTAGGGCAATGTCATTGACCTGGCCGTCATGGTAGCTGCAAAGCTTTCCCATTTCATACCGAAGAGGAAAGGAGTAGCCCATTTTCGCATAAAAGATTCGGACGCCGGCATCAAGGGGGTCTTCGGGGCTTCGGCTAATTTTCAGATCAAAGGGAAGCATGAGATGAAACGTGTTAGTCCGAGCGGTCATAAATGGAGCACAGGCACCAGGGAATTCTTTATGCACAGTCTCGTTGTCCGGTTCAAATTTTTTGGGGGTGCCTCCGAAATGCTGAGCAGTTTTGGCTTCTTTGCTCAAACGATATTTAGCCTGGTAGTAGGCCGCCGCTCGTTTTTGCGCGAGATCCAAAAAATATTCTGGAATATCGGTTTCGACGATCAGGCGTTGTTTTTCAAGAGGTTGGTGCCGAGGACCTTTCATGGCCTCGTTATAAATGCCTAATTCGGCACCGGTTTTCTTTATATCATGATCGAGTTGTTGGAGCAGTTCGGGATCGTAATATCTGGTGTTGGGAAGCAGTTGATGGGCTTTTTGCAATAACTCAAGTTTTTGGGTGTACCGTTTGGGTTCAGCAGCAAAAGCCTGAATGGTCGCTAAGAGCAAACTAAATTGTTCCTCAGGGAGAATACCAAGCTGGTTCAGATCCTGTTCGCGAATAAAGGTCAGGGACAGTGGTCCAAAGGCATCTTCGCGGCGGAGACTAAGGGTTAAGAGGTAATTAAGGTAGGCTCGGGCTTCGTCTTGGGTCATCACAATTTCCTTTTGGGCATTCTAAGGAAACCATGATGTGCTGGACAAGTTTCAGAGAAGATTAATTGGGGAAGAGTTGCAGGGTGATTCTTCCGGGATGCGATAAGAATGGAATCAGATCATGTTAATGAACAACAATGAATTAAACCAGAAAAGTTCGCGAGTAAATGGAGTCAGATCATTGCTAATGGCATTGTTCCTGGTCTTGCTGTTTTTCTTCGGCCAGCCAGTTGTTTTCGCTGGTCAAGCCAGCTTGGGGCCGGCCATTGCTCAAAATACGCAAATGGTCGTGAATGAGTCCAGCGAGGTTAGTGAAAAGAAAAAGGAAGAATTCTATCGACATCTGCAATCCCAGCTCAAAGATTTTGATTATAAAATTGAAGAGTTAAAATCCCAAGGGGAGGTCCTTCGGGAAAAGGCCCGAAATGAGCTTCTGGTACGCTTAGAACAATTGCAGTCTCAAAAAAACGAACTTCTTCCAAAAATCGAAACTGCCACGCGATCGAGCGAAGCTGCCTGGGAGGATATCAAAGGCGGCCTAGATCGTGCGGTCACGGATTTGAAAGTGGCCTTGGAGCAAGCCGCCTCGAATTTCTTTTAACGTCCCTGCCTTTCATTTTATCAAAAATTTCCCTTCCCTTTCGTTTCGAATCAGACTTCGCTATTCTTTGAAGAGTTGTCCTGGTCTGGCCTTCTCATGCAACGATGGTCTGAAAAATACTCGAAACCCCTCATTCCTCAACTTTGTTTTTTGTATGTCACGCGAAAATTTATTTCACCAGACAATGCAGGCTTTAGAATGGCCGAGGCTTCTTGAGCTGTTGGCAGGACAAGCGCATTCTTCCTTAGGAGCGGATTTCTGTAGATCGCTCCCTTTGGCTGAAAGCTGGGCGGCGGCAAAGAGTCGTCTGCATGAGACCACTGAAATGATTGCGCTCTCCGAAGGTCCTCTTCCGTTTCCGGCATTGCCGTTTCACGATAGTCGGAGTGGACTCATTCGTGCGGAAAAGGGGGCAGCCCTCGAGGCCAAAGAATTGCGACGCATCGCCGATGTGATTGGCTTGATCGTTCGTGTGCAACGTTGTCTCACTACGCAGAAAGAAATTGCCCCTCACCTATTCGCCCATATCGAACACCTTGAGAATCTTTCTTTTCTTCAATCAGAAATTGATCAATGTATTAGCCAGGAAGGTGAGGTTTTGGATCATGCCTCTTCGGCCCTATATGACGCGATTAAGGAGTCTCAGGGTTTAAAGTTCCGAATGCGTCAACGGTTAGAGTCGATGATGACTTCATCGACGTATCGTGATGCGTTGCAAGAACCGTATTTTGATCAACGGGAAAATCGCTATGTGTTGCCGATCAAGGTTGATATGCAGCATCAGGTTCCTGGAATAGTTCACGATGTGTCGTCGAGTGGATTAACGGTTTTCCTCGAACCACGGGAATTGATTGACCTGAATAATCGTATCAAGGTGGCTGATCTTGAGGTCGATCGAGAGATTCACCGGATTCTTACTGAACTGACTTCCATGTTGGTTGAGCATACACAGGCCATTCAGCATTACCTTGAGGTCCTCACAGTTTTTGACAGCATTGGAGCGAAAGCGCGTTTGAGCCAGCGTATTCTGGGCAATCCTGTGGCGCTGTCTGAAGATGGTCATATTCGATTATTAAGGGCGCGGCATCCATTACTCATTCTCTCTCGACATGAGGTTGTTCCAAATGATCTTGTGCTGGAGAAAGACCACCATGTGTTGGTGATTTCCGGTCCCAATACCGGAGGGAAAACTGTCAACCTAAAATTACTTGGCCTGTATAGCCTAATGGTTCGAGCAGGGTTGCACCTCCCTTGCGCAGAGGGATCCGAGATGGGGTTCTTTATCGACACGTATGCGGATATCGGGGATACCCAGGATTTAACAAATGACCTTTCCAGCTTCTCTGCCCATCTCACCAAACTCATTGAGCTGTTGAATATGGATGAGTTGTCGCAGTCTCCGGCCTCTGGTCCTATTTTGGTGTTGCTGGATGAGGTGATAAGTTCCACCGATCCTGCCGAGGGGGCAGCCTTGGCTGAGGCGCTTCTCATGCATTTTTCAGAGCGTGGATTTAAAGTCGTGGTGACGACTCATTACAATTCCTTAAAAACCTTAGCGCTTTCTACACCAGGATTTCTCAACGCCAGCCTTGAGTTTGACGTGACGACTTTGACGCCAACCTATCGACTCATTCAGGGGGTCCCAGGTGGTTCTTCGGCCTTGGATATTGCCGGTCGGTTGGGCATGAACCCCAGTATCTTGAAGCATGCTGCGGAACTAGTGCATCAACAAGACCGTCAGCTCGATCATATTTTTTCTGATTTGCAAAATATGCATCATCGGCTACGTGTGGAGTTAGACACTGCTGAGACCCTTCGCCGTCAAACAGAAGAAGCCGCGACTGAAGCACAAGAACGGGTGGATCGGCTTCGCACGACCGAGCGAGAGGAATTAAAAAAAGTCAAAAAGAAATTCAAAGAAGAGCTTGCTCGAGCCCGAACCGAAATCCGGCAAACCGTCGATGCGCTTAAACAGGATAAAACGTTGGTGAAGGCCAAGGAAGCGAAGGAGCGCGTGCATGCCATTGAGGAAGAGCTTCATCGCCATACTCAGGATGATAGTCAGACTGTTCCTCTCGATTCCTTACAGGCTGGGGCCATTGTTGAAATTTCCAACCTGGGCACAACCGGAACATTGCTTGAAGCTCCTCAAGGGAAGAAACGAGTCCGCCTCCGGGTCGGGGAGTCTGAACTCTCGGTGGCAGTGGAGTTGCTCATTGGAAGGAAACCTGGCTTAGGCGACCCTTTGTCGGATGCTTCTGCAACTTCAGCTTCTTCAAAAAGAAAATCACCGAAAGGGTTTAACGAACAGAATCACACTTCACCAACCCTTTCTGGTTTATTGACGATTGACCTTCGAGGGCAAACGGTTGAGGAGGCGTTGGACCAGTTGGCTGCGCGACTCGATGAGGCGGCACTTACCGTGGCGAAGTCACTTCATGTTATCCATGGGCATGGCACCGGCAAACTTAAAATGGCGACGAGGCAATATTTAGCCAAGAGCCCGTATATCGAATCCTATCGACCAGGAGTTGCGGGAGAGGGCGGTGATGGGGTTACGATTGTTGAGTTGCGTTAGAGGTTTTTGAAACGGGTCTGTCGTTGGTCATGGCCACCTGGACATTGCGTTGAAACCCGGCATGTTTGGGGCGACGGATCGGAGTGCCCTCAAAGGTTTGTGCAAATGTGTCTTCGTTCATTTGTGACAGGAGGCTGAGGTTGGGGCTTTGTGTGAGTGGGCTGGAAAAGAAGGCTGTTTCTCTAGTGGGAGAGGCATTCACGTTGTATGGGCAGACGTCAAGACAGTCATCGCAACCAAAGATGCGATTTCCCATTTTCGAGCGAAGTTCTTGGGGAATGGTGTCTAAGTCTCCACGATACTCGATGGTGAGATACGAAATGCATTTTGTGGCATCAACGACATAGGGTTCAGTGATTGCGTTTGTCGGGCAAGCTTGAATACACAAAGTGCAGGTTCCGCAGAGATCAGTGCCGGGTTCGTCCGGTTCTAACTCCAGGGTCGTTAACACTTCCCCTAAAAGGAGCCACGATCCAAAGTCTGTCGAAACAAGATTCGAGTGTTTTCCAATCCATCCAAGGCCCGCCCGTTGTGCCCAAACTTTTTCCATGACCGGGCCTGTGTCCGCGTAACTGCGTGTCGTGGCGTCTGGTGCTAATTCTGAAATTGACCGCTCAAGCTTTTTTAAGCGTGTTTTGAAGAGACGGTGATAATCTTTTCCCCAGGCGTAGCGAGCAATCCTCCCATTTCCTGACCCCTCATCGGGATCCTTGTCAGTCCAATAATTGATTCCGACGCTGATGATGGACTGGCAGCCAGGTAATACTTTCCTAG
>JAJDBO010000374.1 GCA_029261305.1 Nitrospirales bacterium | reverse complement strand
TCCAGGTGAGGACCAAGTGTTCAGCGAATGGACCGGTGGGTGTACTGGCAGTGAAGGATGTAAAGTAATATTGAATGCGCCAGTGACGATTACTGCAGCATTTATCCCACCACCACCGCCACCAAATGTCGATTTGAGTGTCACTGTCGTAGGTGATGGTTCAGTCGTCATTACTCCTGTCG
Organism: Nitrospirales bacterium; assembly: GCA_029261305.1. The sequence continues at coordinate 6,050 of JAJDBO010000374.1, read as the reverse complement.
GCCTGACATGTGCTGTGGGAACTTGCACGAATCCAATCCCAAGCGGGACTTCAGTGACATTAAGTGCGATTCCCAATACCGGTCAATCATTTTCCAGTTGGAGTGGAGCCTGTAGTGGTATTGGAAGTTGTACCTTAACTGTGACCGCAGCGACTGCTGCCACGGCGACATTTATCCCATCCACACCTGGTGGAACCACAGATGCCGATGCTATTCGGTTCTTAGAACAAGCTACGTGGGGTCCGAACGCTGCTTCGATTGCCCACTTGCAATCAATCGGGAAGACGGCGTTCTTGGCGGAACAGTTTAACACCACGCCATCGTCCTATCCTGATCCAGTCGATGATTCCAATTCTTTGAATCCGCTATTTGATCAATGGTTCCACAACGCGTTCCATGGACAGGATCAATTGCGGCAACGCGTGGCCTTTGCCTTGAGCCAATTGTTTGTCGTGTCGTCTCATCAGGTTGGGAGCGATGATCAAATGATTCCATACCAACGCATGCTGATGAACCATACATTTGGGAATTTCTATGATCTCATGCGGGATGTCACACTTAGTCCTACCATGGGTCGGTACTTGGATATGGTGAATAATGACAAGACCGAACCAGGATCTGGTCTGAATCCGAACGAAAACTACGCAAGAGAATTACTCCAGCTGTTCTCTGTGGGATTGGTACAGTTGAATCTTGATGGAAGTGATGTCTTGGATGCGAGTGGTCAGCCTGTTCCGACCTATGATCAAGACGTCATTGTCAACTTCGCTCGGGTGTTTACTGGGTGGACGTATCCCACCAAACCTGGTGAGACATTGCGTTGGCGGAATTCCTCCTTTTATGTGGGGCCAATGGAAGCTGTGGATTCGCATCATGACATGGAATCGAAGGTCTTGATGAATGACTTTGTGATTCCATCGGGCGGAACGGCTCAAGAAGATTTGGATGCTGCGTTGACCCATATTTTCCAACATCCAAACGTGGGACCGTTTGTTGCCACGCGACTCATTCGTCACTTGGTCACCAGTAACCCAAGTCCTGAATATATTCAGCGTGTGGCGATGGTGTTCAATGGCGATCAAAGTGGTGTGCGTGGAAATATGCAAGCCGTGATCATGGCCATTTTGATGGATCCTGAAGCAGAAACTGTCGTTACTGACGGCGGCCATTTGCGTGAACCGATCCTCTATGCCTTGGCCCTGCTGCGTGCGTTACATGCGGATGTGCAACTTGACAATCCGCTCTATACGCGAACACGAGACATGGGCCAAGCCCTCTTTGGAGCCCACCATGTGTTCAATTTCTTTTCACCGTTGTACAAAATCCCAGGCACGAATCTGTTCGGGCCGGAGTACGAAATCAATACCCTAACGGGGGTGATGGCTCGGGCGAATTTTGTGAATCGAGTTGTGACAAATGGGCTGGGCGGTGGAACGACGATTGATTTGTCAGCGTTTGAGGCAGTGGCCTCAGATGTTGGGCAACTGGTCGCGGATGTGGAGCGAGCGTTGCTGCATGAGAGTTTGTCTGATGCGGAACGACAAAGCATCATTACGGCAGTGTCTGCGAGTGATAATGACAGAACACGGGCGCGGACGGCGGTCTATTTGGTCGCCACTTCACCCAAGTATCAGGTTCAACATTGAAACTGGCTGATTGAAAATTGATAAACATTCGGTCTGGCATTCGATGGAATGCCAGACCTTACTTGAGAGGGATAGATCATGGTAGCAATGTCTCGTAGAAAAATTCTGCAATTGACCGCCGCTGGAACTGCCTTTGGTGTGGTATCTCAAATGTTTCCTTTTCGTACCTTGAGTGCGTTTGCGCAAACTCCTGGTGATTACAAAGCCTTGGTGTGTATCTTCCTTCACGGAGGCAATGACGGTGACAATACCGTGGTGCCAATCAACGGTGCAGGGAATGCTGATTATGTGGCCGTCCGTGGATCGATTGCCCATCCTGCGGCGAATTTGTTGCCCATTGGTGATGTGACACATGGCACCTATGGCCTCACTACCTATGGGTTGCATCCAAGCATGACGCATTTACATGGGCTTTCTTCGCAATTAGCAGTCGTGGCCAATTGTGGCACCTTGGTTGAGCCTCTGACCAAAGATGAATACCGAAATCGGTTGAAACCTCGTCCGCAGTCTTTGTTCTCCCACTCGGATCAACAGCGGCAAATGCAAGATGCCACTTCGTTGGGTTCCTCTTCATCAGGGTGGGGAGGGCGTATTGTGGATCGACAGCAAGGGTTAAACCAACCGGCGACGTTCCCTGGCGGGCTCTCCATGGCCGGCTCTCATCCGTTTTTGATTGGCGCGCAATCTCAACCCGTATCCTTATCCGGAGGCGGTAGCATTTTGTTAAGCGGCGATTCCGGAACATCAGGACAAGCTCGGACCGTGGCTCTTCAAGAAATGTTGAATATGGATACGGGATCAGTCCTGATGAACATGTCTAATTCCACATTTTCCGAAGGGATTCAAGTTGGTCAAGCTATCGACGCGGCCTTGGAAGCGAGTACTTTGACGACGGTGTTTCCGTCTTCATCCTTAGGCCGACAATTAGAAAATGTGGCCAAAATCATTCAGGCGCGCAATACCTTAGGCATGCGTCGACAAGTGTTTTTCTGCGAGACTGGAGGTTTTGATACGCATTCGGATCAACTTCCACGCCACAACTCAATCCTGGGTGGAGTGAGCGAAGCCATGGCCGCATTCTACAACGCGACCCTGGAGCTGAACGTGGACAACAACGTGACTTCGTTTACCGGGTCTGACTTTGGGCGGACCTTCCAACCCAATCCAAACCTTGGAACAGACCATGCCTGGGGAGGGTACCAATTTGTGTTAGGTGGAGCCGTCACTCCAGGTATTTATGGGGCACCTCCCACGTTGCAATTAGATGGTCCTGATACCACGGATAGCCGAGGTCGCTGGATTCCCACGACAAGTGTCGATCAATTCGGGGCGACATTGGCCAATTGGTTCGGGGTGAATTCAACGGATGTCAATACCGTGTTCCCGAATCTGTCGAATTTTCCAGTGGCGAATTTAGGGTTTGTCTGATGTGGGAAGAGTGAAGAGTTGGTAATGCAATTGCTCTCGAATTCTTCCCCTTACCAAGGGGAAGAATTCATTGAGGGTCTGTCCATACTCAACGCGATTGCATAAATGCCAAACTGCGCGACCCAATGGCTGTATTTCTTATAGTCGTTGCGCCAGTACTGGGGAGAGTCAATGTGGGTGACAATATGTTTGACGTACTGATCACGATAGGTGACTTGGCCGGTATGAAGATAAAGATCCCATAGGCCCCAACTTCGACTGAAGTTTAAGCCTGCCGAATGTGGAGATGAGGGGTGCTCCACAGGCTGGAGGATAACCCCCTCACTAAAAATTGCCTCCAGCCACTCAAGACTTTTCTCCTTCGGCAGCATCGCCAAGAGCGCGCGTGCTCGCTGAAGCGAGGCAGGGAAGAATTCATCCGTCTGGTCATCCAAAGACGCAGGCACGGTTTGGTCAAGAGGAAGTATTCGCTCTTGGGCGAATTGCACCAACTTCTCGGCCCGTTCCGCCTCGTCTCGAAATTGAACCCACTCCCACAGATTGAGCATTGCCCAAGAGAGATTGCCATACGCTCGATGCGAGGAGTGATAAGCGACTTCTTTAGTCGAAAGCGAAAATACCCACGTTTCCAATCGCCAGGCGATTTCAGTCGCCAATGGAAGTAAATCCTTCTTGCCAGACGACCGCTCCCGTTCTTGCGCTAGTTTCAGAAACCATGCAAATCCATACGGCAGTTCCTGATTAATTTCCTCGCGCTGAAGAGAGAGCAACTCCTGATCAAGTGTTTCAGGTTCAAGGCGCGTCTCCGCAATCTCTGCCCATTGAGGATCGTCCGTTAAACGTGAAACGGTCAGCAGGGCATAGAGTCCATGCACGCAGGAGTGCCAATCGATACACCCACAAAATGCAGGATGATTCGTGTCCTCGCGAGTCACTCCCTGGCTCACCGTTTTGGCCAGGGCCGTGAGGTACTCGACTCGGGATTCGCAGAAGTTATCCCAAGTTTCTTGGGAAGTAGGTGTGTTCAAGTCCATTAATGAATCTACTGTACCGTTGGGTCGGTTTTTTTGAAAGTCGAAGAAATTGTTGCCTATCTGTTATTAACCAAACCTTCCTAATGACCGAAAAGAATTATAAGCCTCTTTTTTCGACAACTTCCAAAAGTGATAGGTGTGGAGTGATATCGTCATACCCATTAAGAGCTCTAGTGTTTTTCGCCGGTTGGGTGAGTCTTATCCTGGGGTGCATCGGGATCTTTCTTCCACTCTTGCCAACCACGCCCTTCATCCTATTGTCGGCCTATTGTTTTAGTCGAAGCTCGGAACGTTTGCATCAGTGGCTCGTGACCCACCAGAAAATGGGCCTCCATATTCGAGATTGGCAACAAAATGGCAGCATTAGTAAAGCCGCCAAGACTAAAGCCACCGTGCTTATTATTGGTACCTTCGCGATAACGTTTGCGGTCGTCAATGTCGCGTTGCCCGTGAAAGGCCTGATTGCACTGATTGGAGTCAGTGTCTTAACCTTCATCTGGACCCGCCCCATGCCACCGACTGAACAAGTCTTGCCAGCAAAGATTGTCGTGGAATAGGTCTCTTCCTTATCACCGGCCGAATAAGTCAACCTGGGAATCGTTTTTTCGGACCTCTTCCCCTACCATTTTTCCCTCTCACTTATCTGACAGTAATCCTGTTCAACTTGTTTTCTTGAGATCGAAGAAATTTCACCGTGTCTTTATCGACGAGACTCCTTCGGATATGGCATGATGAAGGGAATCGTTTGTTAATGAAATCTTGAATTTTTCCCCCCTTATACTTCATTACAAGGAGAGCCTGCATGCTACATACCCAAGGATACGCTGCGGCAAAAGTTGGGTCAGCGCTAGAACCGTTTAGTTTTGATCGTCGTGCTGTTGGTTCTCATGATGTCTTGATCAGTATTCGGTATTGCGGAATATGTCATTCCGATATTCATCAAGCCCGTGATGAGTGGGGTGGGTCGATCTTTCCCATGGTGCCTGGTCATGAAATTGTGGGGACGGTTGAACAGGTTGGTGCTGATGTCAAACAGTATAAAGAGGGTGACAACGTGGGGGTTGGATGTTTTGTTGATTCGTGTCGCACCTGTGGGTCTTGTCGGGATGGCCTTGAGCAGTATTGTGAATCCGGAATGATCCTGACCTATAACGGTCTCGATCAACAGGGCGCGCCAACATACGGAGGCTATTCCAAACAGATCGTTGTGGATGAAAACTATCTACTTCGAATTCCATCTTCATTGTCATTGGAGGGAACGGCTCCGCTGTTGTGTGCGGGCATCACCACGTATTCGCCGCTGAAGCACTGGGGGGTGGAGAAAGGTCATCGGTTAGGCGTGGTCGGGTTAGGTGGTCTTGGGCACATGGCGGTGAAAATTGGAAAGGCCTTGGGGGCTGAGGTCACTGTGTTCAGTCGTTCTGATGTCAAGCGATCGGATGCGGAGCGGCTTGGGGCTTCTGAATATGTGGCCACTGAAAAAGAAGGGGCTATGGCCGGGCTGTCGGGAAAGTTTGATTTTATGATCGATACTGTTTCTGCTGCTCATGACTACAACTCCTATTTAGATGTGCTGAAGCGAGACGGGACAATGATTTTAGTCGGTGCTCCCAGTGAACCATTGCCCGTGTTAGCGTTTAATTTGGTGCTCAAGCGGAGGCGGATGGTGGGATCTCTTATCGGTGGAATTCGAGAAACTCAAGAAGTGCTGGATTTTTGTGCCGAGCATCACATTCCCTCTGATGTCGAGGTGATTCCGATTCAACAAGTGAATGAGGCGTATGAACGGGTTCTGAAGGGAGATGTTCGATATCGGTTTGTGATTGATATGGAGTCGTTACAGGGATAGTGTGTGTTATCATACGAGAAGATGAGATTTTAACCCGAGGGACGTATGAAAAATACAACCTTTTCAACCTTTGTCATTGGGCTTGTGCTGTTA
>JAJDBO010000373.1 GCA_029261305.1 Nitrospirales bacterium | reverse complement strand
CCCAACCAGCCAGATCAATGTTAGGGTCGGCAAACAATAGTTCAGGGGTTTTGCGGAAAAACTCATAGGCACAATTCGCAGCATATTCAGAGTCGTTGTCCGCCACTTCCAATGCCGTAGCGAGGACCAGTTGTCGTTGAGCAGGCCCTTCAAGGACCCCTAAAATATGTGGACTTTCTCGGAGGTATTTAAGCGTGACCGCTCCAGATAAAGCAGCCAACCCAATCGTTAAATCCAACCAAGGCGGTACCGTCTGTGGATCACATCGACGAAGGACTTCAGGCAACGCTTCTATCGCCACCCCCGCAAGTTTGGCTGAACTGTCCTGCAATTCAGAAAATAGTTCCAATGCTTGAGCAGCAACATCAGCCTCAACTAAACCCTGAGTGGCCGCAGCAGCAGCCTCCGGGCTCAACCGATTTCCAATTATCGCCAATAGTTGTTCTTTAAGAGATGAATGATTCATAGCAAGTGTGAAGGAATAAGGTCGCGAATTATAAGAAGGCACCAAAGAGGTTGCAAACTTATCCGATCATGCCAACCTTAGACCATCGGCAGATTGAATGTGATTCGGACTTCATCTTCGGTGACTCCAATAAGATGTATTCGTTTATTTCGACTTGCCTGTCCGAAAGAGATTGACACCCCTTGTTGAGGGAGGCGAAATAATTTGGCCAAATGACGACATAACTCCTTATTCGCCTCTCCTTCCACGGGTGGAGCAGCCACACGGAACTTTAAGGCATCGCCATGAATTCCGACAAATTCTGTTTTTGAGGCCTTGGGTTGCACGTATACCGAAAGGGTTACTCCATATTTCGATCTTACAATCATATAAGTTTCAATAGGTTATAAAAATTTCCCTACTGAGAATCGGTATTCTTAAAAGCCAATAATTTCCGCATATTTCATCTTGACAACCAAACGATTGGGGTTTAGAATTTACTTAATTGATAACGGTAATCAATATCGTATTCGTTGGAGGTTATCATGTTTGTCTGTGTGTGCAAAGGCATCAAAGAGTCGGATGTTCGAGAACTCGGGCAAGCCGGTGTCACCTGCCCAAAAGCCTTGGCTTGTTCCCTTGGCATTGATGACGAAGATAATTGCTGCGGACGATGCCTCAATAACATTGATGACTTTGTGAATATGGCCGCAGACGAACTCATTCAACTCGGTTCTTCCGTGAGGGCGTAACCCCCGCGTTCCTGCCTTTCCCTTCTGTCCGTCATTACCGTCACTTCACAGTCATTAAAAAATTATCTGTCTATGCCTTTGATCAAAAAAGCCCATTGATGCCATCAAATATTTCCCCATACGGATCGTGGAAATCCCCACTCACGTCAGACAGAATTGTCTCAGAATCGATAAAGCTAGGACAAATTACCCTCGATGGGGATCAGGTCTACTGGATCGAAAGTCGACCAACGGAGGGCGGGCGGAATGCTATCGTCAGACTGAATAGTCAGGGAGCACCAGAAGTCCTCACACCGCAACCGTTGAATGTCCGAACACGAGTGCATGAATATGGTGGGGCGCCATATCTCGTTACCGACGGCGTCATCTATTTTTCAAATTTCTCCGACCAGGGTCTGTACCGCCAGACACCAGGACAAGCCCCTGAACTGATCACCTCTGAGGGTTCCTGGTTTTATGCAGATGGGATTGCCGACCCACAACACCACCGTTTGATATATATTCGGGAAGACCACACCGCTTCAGATCACGAACCTACCAACACCATTGTCAGCATTCCTCTCAACACATCGGACAAGGAGAACTCCAGAGCAATTCTTGTTTCCGGAAACGACTTTTATGCATCCCCTCGCATGAGCCCCAATGGTCGCCAACTATCCTGGATTACGTGGAACCATCCCAACATGCCATGGGATGGAGCGGAATTGTGGATCGCCGACATTCAACCGGATGGCTCACTCATACAAGAACGCTGCGTTGCCGGTGGTCCCCATGAATCAATCTTTCAACCGGAATGGTCCTCTGAGGATATTCTGCATTTTGTCTCAGATCGGACAGGATGGTGGAATCTGTTTCGGTGGCACGACGAGCACGCTCATCCCCTATGCCCCATGGACGCGGAATTTGGCCTACCTCAATGGGTCTTTGGCCAACGGCTGTATGACTTTGAATCGTCCAACATCATTTGCGCATATACTCAGAAGGGCATGTGGTACTTGGCTCGATTGGATCCCAATAAGGGCAACCTTGAAACGTTTGATCTTCCCTACACAGACATTGGAAACATCCTAGTTCAAGGATCTCATGTGATCTGTACGGCAAGTTCACCTTCACGACCCCACTCAATCATTCAACTCAATCTGGAAACCCAACACGTCAAGACTCTTCGTCAATCGATTGATTTCACAATTAATCCACAATTCGTGTCTGTCCCGATCTCCATTGAATTTCCCGCCAAAGATGGACACATGGCCCATGCGTTTTATTACCCACCTCAGAACGCAGACTTTCAGGCTCCAGAAAATGAGAGACCACCACTCATGGTCAAAAGCCATGGCGGGCCGACCGGTGCCGTTTCCACGGCATTCAATCTGATGATTCAGTATTGGACGAGTCGAGGGTTTGCTATTCTGGATGTCAACTATGGCGGTAGCACGGGGTACGGGCGAGCCTATCGTGAACGTCTGAATGGACAATGGGGCATTGTTGATGTCGATGATTGCGTCAGCGCAGTTCAATACCTGATCGACCAAGGGAAGGTTGATGCATCACGAGTCACGATTACAGGCGGAAGCGCCGGCGGCTATACTACCCTCTGCGCCCTCACCTTCCGAGACTGCTTTACGGCAGGATCAAGTTACTATGGCGTATCTGATCTTGAAGCCTTGGTTCGCGATACTCATAAGTTTGAATCGCGATATTTAGACGGACTGATTGGGCCCTACCCGGAACGGAAAGATCTCTACGATCAACGCTCGCCGATTTATTTTACTGACAAGCTTTCCTGTCCGTTAATTTTGTTCCAGGGGTTAGAGGACAAAGTCGTCCCACCAAATCAGGCGGAAAAAATGTTCGCCGCAGTAAAAGCGAAGGGACTACCAGTGGCCTATGTGGCGTTTGAAGGGGAGCAGCACGGATTTCGACGCCCTGAAAATATTAAACAGGTCCTCGAAAATGAATTGTATTTTTATTCCAAGATTTTTAAGTTTCTTCCTGCAGACAATCTTGATCCTCTTCCAATTGAAAATTTTCCCAAGGCCTCCTCACCCTCCTGAAGAATCGACCTTTGTATCCCTGAGCAACTCTTGAAGGTAAATCCGCAGCCTGGCCAAATCTTTGGAATGAAAAGCCCCTTTGGTCTTTTGAAGAACTTGTATGGTTTCATAAATTCCATCACGCAATCGAAGATAGTCGGAAACTGACACGGAAGATTCTTGGGCCCCGTGGGGAGAATTGTTCGCATGATCCAACGCCCGAGTCAGGCCCTCTACTTGCAACTTCAACTGTTTAGTTATTGGGTCGTTGAGTAATGCCGCTTCCACCCCCACCTCAGGAACAATTCCGCCAAAGACACTTAACGTTTCTT
>JAJDBO010000372.1 GCA_029261305.1 Nitrospirales bacterium | reverse complement strand
GGTCCACGACCAATTCCAAATTCTTTCCAGACGCATCCGCGGCCTCGCGTGAAAGACGAATCCCCGGAAACGAGGCCGACGCCTGAAACATCGCAGACCGAATACGTTCTTCGACCCGCCCAATGGTCGCTTCACGTTCCAGCCGAAGTCGTCGTAAATCCTCTAACGCTTTACTCTCAGTGGCTTCCTTACTTCCACCACTAAAGAGGGGAAAGGTTAATCCCAAACCCACCGACCATTGTGTGTTGTCCTGCCCCGCGCCCAAACTTGCGGGTGGCCCCGCTTGGCCTGCCCCATCGGCGGCAAAGCGTTGATCCACATCCGCTTGCAGTGACAGATCCGGAGCCCAATAGGCGCGTTGGCTATTGAGCACAATGCGTTCTTGACCAGCAATGACGGCATTGAGGCGTTGGATTTCTGGTGAAATGTTGAGACCTTCCTGCACCTGAAAATTTCGGAACAGCCCAAAGTGCATGGGATTCCCAATGAAGGTAAACAAACGATTGAGGTCGCCGAATAACAATGGATCATGCAAACTTGCTTCTCCTGTGAGAAACGGTTCCTCAAGGGGACGATGCAAGGTCCGGTTTAAGGATACTTTTGCCTGTTTTAATTGGGCTTGGGCCTCAAGGACGGCGATCCGGCCATTCGCAATTTCACTTTCCCATCGATAAACTTCATCGCGCGCTGCCGACCCCACAGACTCTCGAACGCGTGCGAGTTCAAGGTTGGATCGAGTCAACTTCAGATTGTCCTTTTGGACGCGTTGGGAGGTTTTGGCTCGCAGGACATTCAAATACCCCACTGCAGCTTCTTGAAGAATATTCAATCGTAATTCACTACGTTCGGCCTCCCGAGACAGCTGAGTCTTTTCCTGAACGGTGAAATCACTCCACGCTTTGTCGGAATACAACAATTGAGAGAGCGTGCCTGTGGCCCGCATGGTTCGTTCCGGGTTCGCGCCAAAACCTGAGCTGGCTCGATCTTGATCAATCATGGTCGCCCGACTGCCCATACCTATTTGTGGCAATAGTGCCGATCGTGCATTTCGTATATCCGCTTGTCCGGCCGATACCCGACGATCCGCTGCAGCCAGATCAAGGTTGACCGACACGGCTTCTCGGATCACGGCGTACAGCGACAGCCGTCGTTTCACAAATTCCACATCTTCATTAAGGAGATCTGCCTCGGTCAGGACCCGAAAGGTCGGCCAGGCTTCGACGGCTCGGGCGGTGGCCATATTGATAGTCAGGCGCTCGGCTTCTGGCAGGGACACCAAAAAATTTCCCGCATCTTCCCCGAGTAAAATCCGATGAACATTAAGCGCCACGCGACGAGCCAGGCGAAGAGTATTCGTCTCGGGCGCGATCGAAGCCAGCAGACCATACTCGACTTCCTCTCGTCCAAACAGCGAAAAACTCGGAAGTTTTCTGTCCACTAATCCTTGGGTCAGAGCTTTAAATTCAGGCAAGGGCAGGCGTAGGAGAGGTGTGACTAACACCGCTTCGGTATCATCCGGAATGGCTGCCATGGCCGGTTGAATATATCTCCCCACGGGCACCGGTGTGATCTCTAAATGACTTGCCTTTGCCGCTCGTTGGATTTTCACCCCCAATTGCGGCAACGCTTCGATCACCGCTTGATCAACCAAAAGCGCCATTTTGGTAAAAGGAAATATTTCTCGATAGGCTTTAACCGCTCGTTCAAAGGAATGAGGCAATGACAGATAACTAAGATTTCGGACACCCGATGTACCTCGACGAAATGGGAGTTCTTGCAACTCAACATCAATCACAAAGGGAGCCACGGCTGGTTTGGGCAAAAACGGACGGCGCGCGATATCATGAGAGGCTAATACGCCCAAGGCTAACACTATATCGATACTCGGATCGGCTAATAAATAATCAACGGCTTTCTTGATGCCTTTGACCGACCAATTCCCGTGGACGAACCTATTTTTGGGAAAGGTCACGTCATACTCACCGCGAGTCAGCTCAAGAATTTCTTTCAAAAATAATTTGCTTTTGACGACCTTGCCCCAGCCATAGTTTTGGTAGGGACCATCTGCTACGATCCCTATTCGAACTTTGGGTATACCAGATTTGGCAAAAGAGGGCGGCAAACACCAAGGGCTCAAGCCCAAAGTGAGAGAGATCAGGCAAACCCAAAAACGGTTCAACATGCAGTTGGCTTCATAACATCGTAGAATAATAGTGGAGCCCCCTTAAAACACAACATTTTGTAGAGGGTCACGCTGGAGGATACTACAAATTGATATATGCCACCATACCACGGGCCTAAAAATCCAGCAAACGGGTGACCCCAAAATTCGCTTCGTAATTATGTGTTTCCCAAAATAACTTTTCCATCAACGCAATAGGCTTGGCTTACCATAAGACCTAGCATTCCCATTCTTGCAATAATTGATGAACAGGTTACACTTCTAATGTAGAGGGAAATCGAAATTTCGATGGCGATTCATTTCCCCTATTTTCAGTCACTTGTAGACCCAAACCTTTAATCTACCGATTTCTTTGTGCATCTTTTGGTCATGGCCGAAATCAGAATTACTCGTCCAATTGACAACACCGTTCTTGTGGAATTGATTGGAAATTGGCGACTTCAAGAACCTCTTCCTTCGTTGCAAGAATTGGCTCGAGAATTCCGTTCCCATCCACCGGCACACCTGTTCCAATTCAATACACAAGCCCTGGAAAATTGGGACTCGGGACTGATTACTTTCCTCTTGAAACTGCAACGTCTTTGTAATCGCAAGCAAATCGGGGTGGACTTCTCAGGGTTGCCTCAGGGAGCTCAACGCCTGATCAAACTGGCGACCGCAATACCAGAACGCCAAGGCACTACCAAAACGCCGGCCAGGGAGAGCCCTATTTCTCGGCTTGGCAATAAAGCGATACGGACAACCGATGGCGCCCAGGATATGGTGGCGTTTATCGGCGAGGCGTTTGTGACATTTTTGCGATTTTTTCGAGGCAAGGCACAATATCGACGATCCGATTTATCTTTGACCATTCAAGAATGTGGAGCCAAGGCACTCCCAATAGTCACCCTCATCAGCGTCCTGGTTGGT
>JAJDBO010000371.1 GCA_029261305.1 Nitrospirales bacterium | reverse complement strand
ATTTCTTGTGGCGCCATCCTTGGCCGTCATTCGTGCCTCTTGTTCTGCGGCGGCTGACTCTATCAACACCCGATACGTTTGAACTTCAAAATGTTTGGGTAGCAGGGTTTCTAACAATTCGTGCTCATCGGGTTCATACAGATATGATCCTTTGAGCCCGTCAGTGTTTGATTGTTCTGATGGCTCTTCCTCTAATGATTCAATAGGAAGAAACTTTTCGACCTCCACCCGCTGTTGCATAACAGATTTGAATTCGTTGTAAACAACATAGAGTTGGTCAAATGTGCCTTGGTTGTATTGCTGAATGATGTCCTGCCCAATATCCAGCGCATGCTCATAGGTCAGGCGATCAAACACTCCTGGCCATTCTTGACGAATGGTCCACGTGCGGCGTTTAAAAAAATCTACGCTTTTTCGCCCGACAACACTGACCGACACCTGGTCTCCTGCCACACTTCGTTCATTAAGAAATTCCACCGCACGACGAAGAATGTTCGTGTTGAAGGCTCCACATAGACCACGATCACTCGTGATGACCAACAGTTCTATTTTATTTCCCTCACGCTTGTGGAGGAGTGGATGGGATGTGCGACTGGCATGTTCGCCAAGATTCGCCACGACACCGCGGAGCTTATGAGCATAGGGTCGAGCCGACATGATCCGATCCTGCGAGCGCTTGAGCTTTGCCGCCGCGACCATCTTCATCGCTTTAGTAATCTTTTGCGTATTTTTGACGGAAGCTATTTTCCGTCTGAGATCTTGTAAACTTGCCATTCGTCGTTGTGCTTACTATTGAAACATTAAAAAGTTTTGGTCTTTTTAAAATCACCAATGATCTGCTTGAGTTGCCCGCCAAACTCATCATCGATTTTTTTCTTGGTGACCACATCTTCACGAATCTGTGGGTGCTTATCTTTGATATACTCCAACAAGCCGGACTCAAACTCTCGGACCTTGTTGATCGGCACATCATCGATAAACCCTTTCACGCCAGCAAAAATCGATAAGACTTGATCAGCCACGGACATGGGTTTGTATTGCTCTTGCTTTAATAGCTCCACCATTCGAGCACCGCGCGCAAGCTGGGCTTGGGTGGATTTATCTAACTCACTACCGAACTGAGCAAACGCGGCCATCTCTCGATATTGGGCAAGATCTAACCGAAGGGTTCCGGCCACTTGTTTCATCGTTTTGATTTGCGCGGCACCACCCACCCGAGAGACGGACAGACCGACGTTAATCGCTGGTCGAATGCCGGAATAAAACAAGTCAGCGGCCAAATAAATCTGTCCATCCGTAATAGAAATGACGTTGGTTGGAACATAGGCTGAGACGTCGCCCGCTTGCGTTTCAATGATCGGAAGTGCTGTAAGACTGCCACCTCCGTTTTCATCACTAAGTTTCGCCGCTCGCTCTAATAACCGGGAATGCAAGAAAAACACATCACCGGGAAATGCTTCACGCCCTGGTGGACGACGGAGTAGCAAGGACATCTGTCGATACGCCACGGCATGTTTTGAAAGATCATCATAAACGATTAAGGCATGCTTGCCATTGTCACGAAAGAATTCCCCCATCGTCACGCCGGTATAGGGAGCAAAAAATTGGAGGGGGGCAGCATCACTGGCCGTGGCTGACACGACCGTGGTGTATTCCATGGCACCGGCATCTTCCAATGTTTTCACGACCCTGGCGACTGTTGAACGTTTCTGGCCGATCGCGACGTAAAAACAAAAGACGTTGAGGCCTTTTTGGTTGATGATTGTATCAACCGCAATGGCGGTCTTACCGGTTTGCCGGTCACCGATAATCAACTCTCGTTGACCACGACCGACGGGAATCATGGCATCAATCGCTTTTAACCCTGTCTGCAAAGGCTCGCCAACGGATTGTCGTTCCACCACACCCGGAGCCCGGACTTCAACTAATCTTGTCTCGGTAGAATTTATCGGACCTTTTCCATCAATTGGCTGTCCAATGGCGTCTACCACACGACCGACTAGAGCATCACCAACTGGAACCTCAGCAATGCGGCCTGTACGTTTGACCGGATCACCCTCTTTAATACCCGTATCCGATCCCATGAGCACGGCACCAACGCTATCTTCCTCAAGATTCAGTGCCACGCCAAATATATTTCCGGGGAACTCTAACAACTCCCCAGCCATTGCCCCTTCCAGGCCATAGACCTTGGCAATCCCGTCGCCAACTTGAATGACATAGCCAGTCTCGGTGACATCGACGCGTTGATCGAAGTCCTTAATTTTTTCCTGAATAATCGAACTAATTTCTTCTGCCTTGATCTGCATGCCTTACCCCTTTACCAGTTGGGTCCGCATCTTTTGGAGTCGGCCCTTGACGGTACTATCGTACACTTTACTTCCAATTCGAATTTTTATTCCTGACAATAATGATGGGTCTTCATGAAATGATACATCCACAGGTCGATTGAGCAATCCCTGTAATTTGCCTTGAAGATCTTCACGCGAAGATTCATCCATACTTTGTGCTGAGGTGATGGATACCTGCTGCTTTCCCTGTTCTTTGTCCATCAAATCACGAAACGCCTCAGAAATTTCCGGCAAGAAACCCACCCGGTTCTTTTTTAACAGTTGTTCGCAAAATCTGCCTAAGGTTGGTGGGCAGCCTGCACGTTCACTGCAAGCTATGAGTACGGAGGATTTTTCTTCTATGGTAAAGACGGGTGACGCCAAAACATGTTTAAGGTCTGTGGAATCTTGGAGTGCGTTGGCCAGAGCCTGAAGGCCTGCTTGGGCAGTTTCCAAACCCTCTTTGTCCAACAGTTGGAATAATGCTTTCGCGTAGCGTCGGGCAACGGTAGTTTTCGTCATTGTTTTGTCTTTATTTCATGATGAAGGCGTAAGACCAGCGCTTGCGCTCGGCGCAAGTTTAAAAAACCGCAGCACGGTATCATGGGAACGCCCTAGTGTCAACTAGGTCAAAGACTTGCGAACTTTTTTATGATCGTTGGCTCGCTATGGGAATTGAGGTGATCTGGGTTAACGGGTGAATATTTTCCATCGGCATTTCGGCTCGTTGAATAATTCCCCCACCAAGCACACGATCTCCTTCATAAAACACAGCCGATTGGCCTGGGCTTAGAGCCTTCTGTGGTGAATCAAACTGTATTTTCAGGATTCCATCTGATTCAGGGCTAAGAGTAGCAGGAACCGAAGAAGACGCATAGCGATATTTTACTAAGACAGATCGGGTTTCCGTTTGGTCTGTTTCTCCAAACCAGTTGACCTCTCTGACAAAGCACTCTTCTTGGAGCAATCCTTCATCTTTCCCGATCACAACGGTATTCGTCTCAGGAATCACATGCTGGACATACACCCGCTCTCCAGTGGCAAGGCCCAACCCCTTTCGTTGGCCTGGGGTATAGAAGGCAATTCCCTGATGGTCTCCAAGGTACTGCCCCTCGGAATCCACAAAATGTCCTGGCCGAACCGCTTGCGGAGCTTCGATCTTTAGGAATTCTCGATAATCTCCTTGTGTGACAAAACAAATCTCTTGGCTTTCTTTTAATTCCTCAATGGGTAGATCCATATCTTTTGCCCTATCCCAAACTTCAGTCTTATGCATGTGCCCAAGGGGAAACAGTATGTGAGACAACCAAGATGGAGAAATTCGGTACAGAAAATAGGACTGGTCTTTTTTGCTATCTACTCCCCTTTGAAGGAAATGCCCTTGCTCTGTAGATTGGATGCGCGCGTAATGACCTGTAGCTACATAGTCGAAGCCCTGTTCTTTGGCCAAATGGTATAACCGGCCGAATTTGACCCGTTCGTTACATCGCACACAAGGATTTGGTGTCTCTCCAGATAAATATCCTGAGACAAAATCGTCGATCACTCCTTTTTGAAAGGATTCACGGGTTTCCACAACTTCGTGCGGGATGTTTAAAATTTTTGCCACATGCCGCGCGAGTCCGACCTTACAACAACCCCGCTCCTCCCATTTTTTGGAGACTGCGGCCGTTTCATCTTCCTGTTCCCACACCTTAAGAGTAACACCACGGACATCATAGCCTTGCTCAGTAAGCAGTAGGGCAGCCACGGAGCTATCCACGCCTCCACTCATCCCAAGAAGGACTGTTGGTCGTGACATAATAGTATTAGGCTTCCTGAGAACGCAGTTTGTGATCTCGGTGGGCATTGAGGTCATGCACATTTTCGATGGGACCTGCCGTTTGTAAATCTTCAAGTTGGGTGATTCCCATGTCGCAAACTCCCTGGAATAACACCCCTTCTTCCATGGAGAATGATGGAGAATTGACGTCCCCGATCAAGACAGCAGGTTTGAGAAGTTGAACTTTTTTAGATGCTGTGATGTTGCCCTCGACTTTTCCACCAGACACGATCACTCCACCCGTGATCGTCCCTTTGATCACAGCATGCTCTCCAATAATCAACGTATCTGCAGTAGTGATCTCACCTTCGAAGTGACCATCAACACGCACCGTTCCGTCGAAATTGGCTTTGCCTTTAAAGTCCACACCTCTCCCGAGGAAGGTATAATGATCCTCTTCAAAGATTGTTTCCTTTTTTTTCTCTTCTTTATCGCCCCACATGAATGCCTCCTCAGCCTTTACTAATGGTAAAGGTCCGCGCTAGGAG
The DNA here is from genome assembly GCA_029261305.1 of Nitrospirales bacterium. The sequence goes on along the minus strand of JAJDBO010000371.1, from coordinate 6,103 downwards.
CTGCTTGCTTCAACTGAATATAAAAAACTTTGTGGTCCGTCTTTTGTCGTCATGATCCAGTACTTGGATACACAATGCGTTAAACGGCTTTCAAACTATCACTCTTGCTATAACTTGAACTTTTCGTTCCCACTGGACCCATTTCACATGTTCCGTTAAACAACACTCCTTCCTCCATCGACAGAGAGGGAGTTTTCACAGATCCATTTAATACCGCTGGCGACATCAGTTGGATTTTTTCCCTGGCAATAATATCGCCAATGATTTTGCCCTGACAGATGATTGTCCCTGCCTCCACCTTGGCATCAATCACGGCGCCTTGACCGACGATAAGAACGCCCGAGGTGTGGATTTCCCCTTCTAATTGTCCATCGATGCGAACGGTGCCCTGGTAATTGATAACACCTTTAAATTCGACGCCTTCTCCAACAAACGCGCTGACATCATGGCTCTGATTGAACACTCCATCATGGCCCGATTGACCCCGCTTTGCCTCCGACGAAGAATACCCTGTTGATGTCCCCGAATTATTTTCTGTGTCACTATTTCTTCCAAACATGGAAGCCCCTCCTTGGATGGTTTGAAAAAAATTGGAATCTTTTCAGATCCGAAAACAAATTACTTACTCTACTCTGCATAGCCTACGCAATTTTCATGATAAAATCACGTCCGAAATACGTGTGAGATCCTCGTCTGAATAATACGTCACTGTCAACTCTCCACCACGTTTCTTTGAGCGAATGGCCACCTTCGTTCCTAAATGTTTTCGAAGCTGTTCTTCGACATTCGCAAAGCGATTTTGGGACATTGATTTCAACGTTTTCTTTGCCTGCTTTTTTAGCCCTGCCTGACCGTTGCTTATCATCAGCTCTACTGCACGGACGGAAAGTTGATTACGAATAATTTTGTTAGCCACCGCAATTTTTGTCTGTGGATTTTGAATACCCAAAATGACTTTGGCATGCCCAAGACTTAATTGTTCATTTTCAATGAAAAGTTGTATCTCTTTAGGTAAACTTACCAGTCTCAAAATATTCGCAACTGAGGAACGTTCTCGGCCCACACGCTCGGCAACCATTTCCTGGGTCAATCCAAAATCTTCAATTAGTTGTGTGTATGACTTAGCCTCTTCCATGGGATTTAAATCTTTTCTCTGGATATTTTCCACTAGGGCTAATATCGTAGACTCCTCATCCTTGGAATTTCGGATAATGACAGGGACCGTTGAAAGATTTGCCAATTTCGCAGCTCGAAATCGTCGTTCTCCGGCAATCAGTTCATAGATCCCATCACCTTTTCTCCGTACTAAAATGGGTTGTAGAATTCCATTTTGTCGAATGGATTCAGCCAAACTGTCCAACTCTTCCTCAGAAAATCTTTTACGAGGCTGATATTGGTTTGGCAAAATCTGGGTTATGGGAACCAATTGCACCACTTGGTCTGCCCCCGACGAACGGGGATCATGACCAGGCAATAATGCTCCAAGCCCTTTACCTAAGGCCTTTTTCTCCATTTACCAACAACTCCTTTGACACTTCGATATAGGCTTTTGAACCAGAGGAAGCCGCATTATATAGCAGTCCAGGCCTGCCATAACTTGGCGCCTCTGCCAATGAGACATTGCGAGGAATCATCGATTGATAAACCCGTTGCCCGAAAAACTTTCGGACTTCTTCAGACACCTGTTTTGAAAGGCTCAATCTGGCATCCCACATTGTTAACAAAATACCCTCAAGCTCTAACTGAGGGTTGAAAGAATCACGGACCCTATCAATGTTCGTAATCAATCTTCCTAATCCTTCCATAGCGTAATATTCGCACTGGACAGGGATCAAGACGGATTGCGCAGCTGTTAGAGCATTTACGGTTATCAAGCCCAACGCTGGAGGACAATCTAAAAATATGAAATCGTATTGATTTTTTATTTCATCCAGGACTTTGCGAAGCACATATTCTCTATCCTGTATATCAGCCAGTTCAACTTCTGCCCCGGCAAGGTCAGACCCTGAGGGAAGAAGGTCTAAGCCAGGTACTTGTGTTTCGACAATAGCTTCTTTAGATGGTGTTTTTTTAATCAAACAATCATATATGACGACACTAGGATCATCTATTCCAAGACCGCTGGTTGCATTAGCTTGCGGATCAAGGTCAATGAGCAACACCGATTTATGTGAAATAGCCAGTGCAGCAGCAACATTTACAGAAGTGGTGGTTTTTCCAACCCCACCTTTTTGATTTGCTACAGCGATGACCTTTCCCATTGAAATAATTGCGCTTTTCTAAATATTCCCCAGTGATTGTTCCACGTGGAACAAAGATTATTAATCTGTCGGACAGAGAACAACTAAACTACGCTCCCCATACCCAAATGGCAATTGATAGAAAATTTCTTTTTGTATCGTAAATCCTGAAAAATTTGTGAGGTTTTGAGTTTTTGGTGATCGACTCAATACCACTATACCAGTATCACTTAACAACGCCCTAACATAAGGCAAACATACGTCGAATCTCAACGCTTTTAAAACTATGCAATCAAAATACTTTTCGAATTGTGAGAAATTGCTAGCATCCTCAATCCGTGTTGGCTCAACCTTTACCCTGGAAAATGACAATGTCCCGATTATATGGTGCAGAAAGGAAACCTTTTTCAAATTTGGTTCCAACATGGTGAGAGAAATTTTAGAATCCAAAATTTTTAAAGGTAATCCAGGAAAGCCCGCACCACTTCCAATATCCAGAACTGTTTCAGGCCACTTGTCATAAAAAGACTTTGAAAAAGCTAAGGAATCAAGAAACAAATTCGCAATGATGTATTTCTCTTCTTTATGGCCAGTGAGGTTAATTTTTTGATTCCACCTCGTTAATTCACACAGGTAAGTTTCAAAATGGTTTATAGACTCATCAGATAATTCTATACCAATTCTTTCTGATTCCTGCTTTATAATGCCAAACGTTGCTTGTTCCATTGTATTTATGTTCCACGTGGAACAATTTTATGAGAATGGCAATGGCCAACCATTACCGTGAAGAAAATGTCTTATTTCATTCAAGGCATTTTCTATACTTGAGATGGTTGTCGTGACCTATTATGTCTTTCTAAAGAGACCAAAAGAAGGGAAATAGCAGCAGGTGTAATTCCAGAGATTCTTGACGCTTGTCCTACGGAAGCGGGCTTAACTTTTGACAGTTTTTCAGCAACTTCATTTGAAAATCCACTGATAGAATTGTAAATAAAACTTTCTGGAATGAATTTATTTTCAAGTTTTTTAAATTTTTCAATATGTTGCAGTTGTCTGTTTATATACCCTTCATATTTTATGGAAATTTCAATGGCATCCTGAAGGATTGAATCTGTGACCGGACATTCCCCTGCTATATCACACAGTTGCGCATAGGATAGCTCTGGACGTCTAAGTAATTTCCCAAGTGTTTGTCCAGGATCAGGTATATTCTCATCAATAGTTTTCCAGCGTTGCTCTGTTTCATGACTCCAAATTGGTCGAGTATTGTTCAGTCGAGAAATTTCGTCACAAATGGTATGTTGTTTTTGAAGAAATTGCCCATAAATCGCTTCATTGACCAATCCTAATCCATGCCCTATTTCCATCAGCCGAGCATCAGCATTATCTTCACGGAGTAGGAGGCGATATTCTGCTCTGGATGTAAACATCCTATAAGGCTCCCTAGCATCTTTGGTGATTAAATCATCAATTAACACACCAATATAGGCTTGGGATCGATCAAGAATAAACGATTCGCGGGCTTTAACTTTTTGGGCTGCATTAATCCCAGCAATTAACCCTTGTGCCGCTGCCTCCTCATACCCTGAGGTGCCGTTAATTTGCCCTGCATGGAATAAGCCTTTGACTAACTTAGTTTCAAGGGTGGGATGAAGCTGGCGAGGGGGAAAGTAATCATACTCAATGGCATAGCCCGGCTTGAGCATTCTTGCATGTTCCAGCCCGGGAATAGTTTTTAACATTGCGGCTTGCACATCAACTGGCAGACTTGTCGAAATACCATTTGGATAAAACGAATTGGAATGTAATTCCTCTGGTTCAAGAAAAATTTGGTGGCCCACTTTATCAGCAAACCTGACCACTTTATCCTCAATTGAAGGACAATACCGTGGACCTACAGCCTCAATCACACCGGAATACATGGGGGACCGATCCAAATTTTGACGAATAATATCGTGAGTTTCCTGGGTCGTGGTTGTTAGATGACAGCAGATTTGAGGATTGGAAATGTTTTGAGTTCGAGAAGAAAATGGTCGGGGCGGAATATCGCCTGGCTGAACCTGCATAACATCAAAATTTATGGTATCTCGGTCCACTCTTGGGGGAGTTCCTGTTTTTAATCGTCCCACCTCAAATCCAAAATCCCTCATGCAATCAGAAAGGTGTTCTGCTGGAGATTCTCCCGCTCGTCCGCCAGGAAGTTGGTTGAGGCCAATATGCATTAACCCTTTGAGAAAGGTTCCTGAAGTAATGACAATGGCCCGGGCATGAATCGTTTCGCCGCTATTGGTGACCACGCCCGTGACCTCATCGCCTCTGGTTAAAATTTGTAGTGCGGTCCCTCCGACAATTTCCAAACCGGGTTGTGCTCGAAGAGTGTCCTGCATGGCTGCTCGATACAACGCCTTATCACATTGGACTCTCGTAGCACGCACTGCTGGCCCCTTACTGGTGTTAAGGGTACGAAATTGAATTCCCGCTTTATCAGTATTGTGTCCGATTTCACCACCGAGAGCATCGATTTCCTTGACTAGGTGTCCTTTTGCAATTCCCCCAACAGCAGGATTACACGGCATCTGGGCGATCTTGGTTTCGTCGATCGTGAGAAGCACAACTCGACACCCCATTCGAGCCCCCGCCAGTGCAGCCTCGCAACCAGCATGACCTCCACCAATAACAATAATGTCTCGCTCCAATGCCATATACGTTTAATTTCTTAGCTAAATCTACTTTCCAATGCAAAAATCTCGAAATATGCGATCCAAAATATCTTCCGTACTCACCTCACCAGTGATTTCACCAAGAGAGTCTAGAGCACCGCGCATATCCAACGCAATGCATTCTCCATCCATTCCGGCCTCAATAGATGCTTGAGCCTGCTGAATAGCATCTCGTGCTTGAATGAGGGCCGTCTTATGTCGAAGCCGCGTCACCATCGGCGTGTGCCCAGGCTCGAAATCGCTTTTTAGGAACCATGATCGAATGGTGTCTTTTAAGCCCTCTAGCCCCAACTCATTTTTTGCGGAGATCCTGACAAAGGGATCTTCCCCATCAATTGGTTTATTCGAATCAGTCTGAGAAAATTTTTCTAGCCACGGCGCAATCTCAAAAATTTCTCTAGATTCAACCTTGGAGGGCAGATCACTCTTGTTGATAACAACTAGGCAACGGTCTTTCGCATGATCCTGGAATAATGATCGATCTTCATCGGTCAATTCCACCGAGCCATCAATAAGAAGCAAGATAAGATCAACGTCCGCCGCTGCCTCTCGCGTCCGCCGCATCCCTTCTTCCTCAATATAGTCTTCAGTTTGTCGGAGACCCGCCGTATCAAGTACACGCATGTGAAGGCCTGCCACATTCACGGTTTCTTCAATCACATCTCGCGTAGTTCCAGGTACCGGGGAAACAATGGCACGATCCATTTTAATCAACGCATTCAGCAAACTCGATTTCCCAACATTGGGACGGCCGATAATGGCAGCCCTAATTCCCTCTCGCACAATCCGGCCTTCTTCAAAGGTATCAATCAACCGCTGGAGAGTAGTCTGAGTATTCTGGAATACACGTTCTAACTGCTCCGTCTGAATGAACGAAATGTCTTCCTCAACAAAATCCATACTCGCTTCGAGATGGGCCAATGCTTGAATTAAATCTTCTCTTACAAGGCCCACTTCATTGGTCAGGGTCCCGCGCAATAAGCTTTGCGCAGAACGTAAGCTGCTGGCTGTTGTCGCTTTAATTGTGTCTAGCACGGCCTCGGCCTGGATTAGATCAAGTCGCCCATTTAAAAAGGCTCGCTTCGTAAACTCCCCTGGTTCAGCCATTCGCGCCCCATGATGCATGAGAGCCTCGCAAGTAGA
>JAJDBO010000038.1 GCA_029261305.1 Nitrospirales bacterium | reverse complement strand
AGAGTTTCAATATCAATTTGATGTTTAAGAATACGGGGATCAGGCCGCAAATTTACGCGTCGTTCAACCGCCTTACGAATGGTCGATCGAATTTCATCTAATCGCGTCTCCACAATGCCCATGGCCCGTTCGACTTGCTCTAGACGCTCAATTCCACCAGCCGGGAAACTTTCAATGGTCGGGAGTTCTTGTAATTCTTGACGAACCACCTGCAGTTGCTCCCAATCGGTTCTGGCTTTCACCAGCGATTCCAACCAATCACAACGCCCCTTGGTCGATTCCAGCTCATTCTGATCTTCAAGAATTTCTTGGTCCAAAATATTCAACCGATTTCGCAAGGTGTCGTATTCATCAGGTAGGGTTTGCAAGTCACGAATCGTGGCCTGGGTTTCTTCTAAGCCTTGTAACAATTGATTGATCTGCGGTTTGCGACCTCCCGGCTTAAAGAGTTGCGCCTGCTCGACCTCCAAACCACTTTGCACCATCGTCAGTGGCATTAACCCGGTCCCCATCCCGACGGTATAAATGTGATGACTGACTTCTTCGGCCTGCAATGTATCTAGCCGTTCTAGTTCTCCAATGCCAAAGGCAAACACATTTTGATACAACAATTTTGATGTACCATGTAACAATTGGTGCAAGACGACTTCATCCGTCCGAGTGGTTTCTGGCTCTGCCACGGTTTGTTGAAATGGGAACGTGGAGGAAACTTTTACTCGACCTCGTGCCCCTGAATCAAAACGTTCAATGCGGAATCGTCGGCCATCATCGGTATCCACCACCAACGCTCCGCCATGGCGACCTCCACGTGCGGGTTCGTAACGATTGACACCACTTCGTCTTCCCTCGAACCCAAACAGAATCGCTCGGATATATGACATGAGTGTCGTTTTGCCCGCTTCATTGTGTCCCTCAAACAGGGTCACCTTGGGATCAATATCCCGAACCATGACTCCACGGAACACCCCAAACCCATCGATACCCATTTCAGCAATGCGCATGACGTTATTCGTCCCCCGTCAATAACCGGTCGATTCCAAGGTGTTGCGCCGCATGGACCCACTCTTCCAGCTGTTCATCAGAAGGGGAACCCAGATGGCGATACACTCTTGGGTCATCAAAGAGGGGCTCAACCATGCGACGTAAATTCTGCAAACGATCTTCATCTCCCACCTCCGCCAAACGGAGAAAGTCTCCAAGAAGATTTTCTTCTTGGCGGATGGCTTCGATATCCACCTCTCGTCCTGTTCGATCCTGAATAGATTCGGACCAGACAAATTGACTACCCAATCCCCATTTTTCCCTCAGGGTGACCAGAAGGTCTTCAAGGCGGCCTGGTCGAATGATTTCTCGATGTAACACTCCTCGTCCTACAAATTTCCACCGAACAATGACCCCTCGGCCTTCGCTTTGTTGGCGCAGGGCATTGACTCGATCATCCAGCTGAACCAACAATTCATCAAAATCTCCAAGGCCGTCAATGGAAATTTGTTCCTGAAACCAACGAACAACGTCAACGGGCACAAACTCTGGATGCGGCAAGCCATGCGAATCAACCTCGACGAGATAACACCCACGTGGTCCGTGTTCACGAACATGGCGGCCTTGGGGATTGCCAGGATAGATAATAAGCGGATCTTGTGCTCGAAGAATACGATGGGTATGAACGTGGCCTAAGGCCCAGTAATTCATCCTCGCTTGAAGAAGATCATCAAGCTGGCAGGGAGCATAATTGCCATGATTTGGATCTTTCCCAACATTAGTGTGTAACAGGCCGATTGACCAGGGAGCATCGGGATCTGCATGAAATTGCTGCGCAAGATTGTCTGCAACTTTTTCCATACCGAAACTCACCCCATAAATTCTGGCAATTTCAGCCCCCTGAACGACTACCGGTCTCTCGGCGACTTCCTTGGTATCAAAAACCCACACATTGTCGGGCCATGAAAATCTTTCGCTCCACCCCGTTAATGGATCATGATTGCCATGACACATAAACACCGGAATGTGATGTTCCGCTAGACGATCAAATCCTTGCCGCAAACGGGTAAGCGCTCGAAGGCTTCGATCAGATTCATCATGAATATCTCCCGCAATAAGGAGAAACTTCACTTGTCGATCGATACAGAGATTGATGATATTTTCGAAGGCTTGAAAGGTTGCTTCTCGTAGCACCGACTGAAGCGTTGGAGCCACTTCAGACAATCCGCGAAACGGGCTATCTAAATGCAAGTCTGCCGTATGAACGAATTGAAAAGGAGGCATAGTCGCAGCCTAGTGGTGCCTATCCAATTGAGTAACATGTGTGAAGAGTTGTTTGATTAATCACATTAACGACTTCCCTCGTCCTTGAAGGAAAATTGCCGCATGGACTTAGAAGAAGAAATTCCCCATAGACTAATCCCTGTCTTAGGAAATACCGTTTAGAAGATTGCGACCCGCAATTATGAGTTCTTGTACCCGTTCTTGTGAAGGGGCCTCTCCATAGCACCGAACCAATGGTTCCGTTCCCGAGGGTCGTAGTAAAAACCAACTACCATCGGCCATCTGAAGTTTGCATCCATCAAGTCGGTTCACGGATTGAACTGGTTGCCCCGCAAAAGTATCCGGGGGGTTCGCCTGGACCTTGGTCAGGTTTTCCTTCATGGCTTCTGTCACTGTGACATCTTCTCGTTGAGAATATAGGGGTCCGACCCGTTCAAGAAGGTTAGCGAGCAACTCTTTAATACTCTTTCCCGTCCTTGCCACCATTTCTGCCACCAACAGGCAAGCAAGAATACCATCTTTCTCGGGGACGTGACCGGTTATGGACATACCAGCACTTTCCTCCCCTCCCATCATCACTTTTCCTTTGGCGAGAAGTTCTCCAATATACTTAAATCCCACTGGAGTTTCTTCAGTGGCCAATCCATGTAACGCCGCAACCCGATCAATTTGATGGGTCGTAGCCACCGATCGGGCGACACTTCCTTGCCACTGCCGCGTTGAGGCTAAATAATCTACCAAGAGCGGAAGGACCTGATTCGCTTCCAGAAAATCCCCATCTTGATCAATAATCCCAAATCGATCGGCATCACCATCTGTTGCCAAACCCAAATGGGCTTTTTCCTGTCTCACGGTTTCTTGTAATTCCAAAGTCGTTTCTTGGGTTGGTTCTGGACGAAGTCCTCCAAAATAAGGATCACGCCAATAATGTAACACCGCGACCTTAGCTCCAGCTTTCCTAAGAAAATCATCAAGATATCCTCGAGATGTTCCATAAAGTGGGTCCACGACAATCCTAATACTACCGCGACGGATGGCTTCAACATCCACATGTTTTTCTAAAACTGCTAGATAATCTGGTTGGGGATCAAAAATTCTGACCAACCCATCTTTTTGGGCCTTTTCAAACTGTAACCACTTGACATGTTCCCCATGCATTAAGGGAAGGATTCGCTGCTCAATCGCTTGAGTGGTCTCTGGAAGAGCAGGGCCACCCCAGGCAGGAGTAAATTTTATTCCATTCCACTCTGGAGGGTTGTGACTGGCAGAGATATTGATTCCTCCAGCCAATTGATGGTGCAGGATATGGTATGAAATTGTTGGAGTTGGTGTCTCACGATCACACAATAAAACTGGAATACCATGAGCGGCAAAGACTTCGGCAGCGGCTTTAGCAAAT
>JAJDBO010000370.1 GCA_029261305.1 Nitrospirales bacterium | reverse complement strand
GCCTCCACGTGATCATAATACCGGTTCTTTTGATGTGGAGTATTGAGGATTTAAGTGGAGGGAAACAAGTCGGCGGAGAATGATAAGACTTTTAAAAAAACATTAGAAAAACAATGTGTTCGAGTTTTTTGACCATACGGGTCGACGTCATGCCCACTGTGTATGGTCCCGGATTAATACGGAAGAGATGAAAGCCATCAACCTCCCCTATTACAAATACAAGCTGCGGGATATTTCTAAACAACTCTATTTACAGTATGGCTGGCAATTGCCAAAAGGATTTATGGATCGAGAGGAGCGTAATCCTCTGAACTTTACGCTTGACCAATGGCAACAGGCCAAACGCCTCCAGGAAGACCCGAAAGTACTCAAGCAACTCTTTCAGGAATATTGGGCCAACTCAGACAGCAAAACTACGTTGGAAATAGTATTGAAAAAACATGGCTTCTACCTAGCCAGAGGAGACAGGCGCGGGTATGTGGCCATTGATTTTCGTGGGGAAGTGTTTTCGTTAAACCGCTGGGCGAATGTAAAAACCAAAGCCTTAAAACAAAGGCTGGGTGATCCCGACTCTCTTCCGAGTATTGATAAGGTCAAAGCCTATCTCGCAAAACGTATGACGGAAAGGCTGCAAAACTATATTCATCAAAGCCAGGATCAATTACAGCAAACGCTTCAACCATTCATTCAGAAGAAACGGGCATTGCAAAAACATCATCACACGGTACGGCACAGGTTAAATACGAAGCATGAAACACGGTGGCAAGAGGAATCTCTTCAACGTTCACAACGTTTACCCAAAGGATTGAAAGGTATCTGGTACCGGATTACTGGCAAATACCAAAAACTCCGACAGCAGAATGAAGGAGAGACCCAACAATGCCGAATTCGTGACCGAGATGCAAAACAAGGTCTCATTGACCGTCAGCTCAAGGAACGACAGGCGTTACAACGACAGGTTCAGCCAATGATTCAGGAGCATCAGCTTCAAGTACGGCAATTAAAACAAGATATCGCGGGCTATATCGAAATGGGTGTTTCGTCACAGAAAACTCTGCAAGAAGAGTTTGGGCGAATTCATCATGATAAGGATTTTGACTACACCCCAGAAATATAGAAGGATTTCGACATGACCCAAGAGTTCATCTCAAGGGAAATTGCCTATTTAGGGCCAGTGAACAATGCAAGTAAAGTGGCGTATCCAAGATCGGAGTGTGGCTAAACAGGTAGAAAGAAAATGATGCGCCTTTGAAGTAAATCCCAAAGAAACAACGCAATCGAGTTTTTTGACCATACGAGCGGGAATTAGTAATTCGCCAGGGACAAGGTAAACTTACAACTTCACCTCTAACTACCTGCACTTAAAAGCAAATCAATTATATCGATGTGTCCCATTTTTTTGGCTAAATCTAGTGCTGTCTCGTTTAAATCATTTCTTATCTCCAAATCAACAACTCGTTCAATAAGAAGACGCACTATGTCAGAGTATCCTCTATCCGCTGAGAACATTAATGGAGTCCAACCTCGGATATTTCTTGCATTTATATCCGCTCCCATATTAAGGAGTAATCTTACCACATCAATATTCCCATCAGAGGAAGCTAGAATTATCGGTACGTTTTTGTTGAAGCCTTTTTCATTTACATTGGCTCCCTTATTTATTAGTAGTTTTGTAATTTCAATGTGTTCCTTTGTATTTCGTATTGACACTATTAAGGCAGTTGTTCCGTTTTTTGAGCGAGTATTTATATCTACTCCTTTTCTTATAAGTAGGTCTACAATATCAAAATTCCCTTTAAATGATGCTTCAAGCAATGCAGTTTGTCCATTTTTGTCTTTTATCGATAGGTCTGCCCCTCGCTCAATAAGTAATTTCGCAGTACCAGGATTATTATTAAGGAGGGAAGTCATCAACGCTGTCCTTCCAAACTGATCTTGGACATTAATATCGGCTTTATGAGCAAGAAGAAGGGCAACTATGGTCTCATACCCAGATGAAGCAGCATACATTAAAGCTGTTTTTCCAGAAGTAGTCTTTACAGCATTAATTTCAACTCCTTTATCTATTAGCAGTTTGGTGATTTCAGTTGCTCCAAAAGCAGCAGCTTCCATTAGGGAGGTATGTCCAAAATTGCTCTTCACATTTATGTCAGCACCATTATCAATAAGTAATTCTGCCATGTCTATATTCCCTGCTTTGGCTGCCACCAAAAAAGCCGTCCATCCATTCAGGTCTTTCTTATTTACATCGATACCCGTATGAAGGAGATCAAATACTAACCTAATATCATCACTTTTAATCGCCGTCACAAATCTGTCATCAAGAGTATGCGTACTTGACTTATCTGTCGCAGATAAAACAGTTTCTGGTGATGGGAAAGCATATGTTATTTGGGGGAAAGGTAAACTAGCTACAATAACAATTGTGGTCAGACCCCAACACTTTACGCAATATATATGGTTTCTTGTCACAGTATGTCCCCCGTATGGTCAAAAAACTCATGCAGCCTTTCGGTGGTAGTATTTCAGCAGGCCACCCAGCCTTTCCCGAATACAAATTAATTGACGGCCTCGGTGGCCTTTTGTATGCCGTTATAAAATATTGCCGACTGTTTGGTGACTCACAGTATATCCGACATTCTCCAGTGCCCCGACAATACGATCATAGCGCCACGTGCGATTCTCCTGGGCAAATTTGACGATCAAGTCCTCCATGACGGGCTCGATCCGAGGTCTTCCTCTTTTGGGATGTTGCCGAGATCCATCAAACTTTTTCGCGATAAGCCTCCGATGCCAAGCCAGTAAGGTCGACGGTTTGACGACCGATACCACTTCGGCCAAAGCCTGATTCCCTAGCCGTTTGCCAATTTCCGCCAATGTAATGCGCTCCCCGTCCGTGAGACGCACTCGACCCAAATTCTGATTTCTCAATATCCGATTTTCGGCAACCAGATATTCGTTTCGAACCAATAGCTCTTGGTTCACCGTTCCGGTGATATAGGCCAGTAGGGTCTTCCACTCCATAGTGCCTCCCCATTGTTACGATCCAGTTACTTTTGACATGGAGTATTGGGGATTTGAGTGGGGAGAAACAAGTAGGAGGAGAATGATTAGGTCTTCAAAGAAACCTTTGAAAAACAGCGCGTTCGAATTTTTTGACCATACGAGATGGATTAGACTTTCAAAGAAATCCTAGAAAATCAATGCGTGCGATTTTTTTGACCATACGAAGTCAGGGTACTCTGTTAAATTTTCTAACTTGGTCTGTCAGCTAACCTTTGGGAGTTTGGTGCCATTGCGGAGATCCTTTTGTAGCCAATCGTAGGGTGAAAAGGCTTATCCACACACTCACAATGCTCCCCCATAAGACAAGCGCCGCGTTTAATCGCCCAATCTCGGGCTGATTGGTCACGAGCCCGTTGGTCTTTATTGTCCTGGGAAATGATGAATGCTCCAAACACTGAAAATAAAAGTATGCCCAAGAACCCACAAAATAGGGAAACTGTGTGCATGTTCAGAGGCTCACCTTCCGGGCTTAAAGGGTGGAAAATGCTCACCCAAACAAGGCCAATAAATGCACCTCCCACAGCACCCATTCCCGCAAGAGGGACTAAACTCAACGAGAGCAAAATTTTCTCGCCGAGCCCGCCGGTAGTCGGAGATCGATATGCATACCTATCCTGGAGTTCTTCAGTTGACTTGATGTCTACGTATGGACCTGAACCTGCAGTCACATAGGAAACCATCCCGCTAGACTCAAATCCCACCTCATCTGTCTCGTAACCGCTGAACCAACCACTGTCTAACCAGAAACATCCATCGTTCTTCAGAAATTGTGCGGCTGTCTTGATTTTGTCAGCAGTAATGGCTTCCCGGTATTGTGGGTAAACGTTCTCCTTTAACATACATCGAGAAAGATTAATGTAAGAGTCTCCCATAATATTTTCCTTTTGCGACAATTTGAGGGAAGTCCTGTCCCTTCTATTAATTCATCCCTGGGGCCTGTGATATAGGCCACTAGTGTTTTTCACTCCATAACTCTTCCACATAGCCATCATGAGATGATCATTGATCATAGAGTATCTGGGATCACTGTCGGGGAAGGCAAGAGTGAGGAAAGTGCAGGAGTGTCGAGAGAAATCCTGGAGAAACAATGCGTTCGAGTTTTTTGACCACACAGGCTTTCCCCTTTTTCTGAAATCTTTCTTCCGTACTTATAGAATTGTTTGCAAACATTACTTTATAATATAGTACTAGACAATGGCTATTGATCTATTCTCAGGAACTTCAAAATATTACTCTCGGTTTCGCGTTCCATATCCCGAGACACTATTCTCTCAACTGCTTGAGACCGTCGGAGTCACCGGTGAGGGACAATTACTTGACCTCGGATGCGGAACTGGTGAAATCGCCGTTCCATTGTCCCCCTACTTTTTTAATGTAACTGCCGTTGATAGGGATCCCAGCATGTTAACAGAAGCAAAGTTGCGTGCCCGTGAAAGGGGATCCAAAAATATTCAATGGCACCTTAGCTACGCTGAAGAATTTGAGGCACCAACTCAATCTTTCGAATTGGTAACGATTGGGGCAGCTTTCCATTGGATGGACCGATCCCAAATTACAAAAAAATGCCGCAATTGGTTGATTCCTGGAAAACCTGTAGCAATTCTTGGCAGCAACAGCACTTGGACTGGTACGGAACCATGGCAAGAATGTGCCCGAAATGTTCTGAAAAAATGGCTTGGAGAGGAACGGCGCGCAGGAAGTGGCATTTTCAAGAAACCCGAGAAAAAGCATGAGGAAATTCTTATTCAAGAAGGCTTCAAGGTAGAGGAATTTGAGCTTCGATACACAAACGTTTGGACGCTGGATGCCTTTATTGGTTATTTGCACTCAACCTCCTTTGCATCGCGAGCTGTTCTTGGAGATCTTGCGGAAGATTTTGAAAATGATATGCGTAAATCATTACTTAATCTTAATAGCCGTGGACGCTATGAAGAAGATATGGTTTTTTATTATATATTGGGTCATCCCACACAACAAACAGAAACAGGAGAAAATTCACTTTGAATGAGTTTAGGTGGATTGACTCCGAAGATATTCTTGATCGAAAACGACTCGTCGTCGAGTGGATGCTTGGGAGCGTTTGTAATTACCAATGTGCGTATTGTCCCCCCAGACTTCGTGACGGGCAGGTAAAATGGCCAAGCCCAGATTCTGTTCTATCCTTTTGTCAACGAATTATTCAGAATTACTCTGGCAAAGAAATTACATTTTTATTTACAGGTGGTGAGCCAACTCTCTATCCACACCTTATTCGTATTGCACAAATAGTTCGAGAGCAAGGTGCGAAAATTGTAATTTTAAGTAATGGTAGCCGTCCAGCAGACTGGTGGAGGGAAGCGGTAAATCACTTAGATCAAGTAATTCTCTCCTTTCACATTAAGGAGGCAAACCCCACTCACTTTCTTGAAACAATAACCCAGATTAGAAAAATTGTTCCGGTTCAAGTTAATTTAATGATGGATCCCACTACATTTAATAAATGTCTCAATTTTGGAAAGGAACTTGAGGAACTTTTTTCGGAAGTCAAAATTCACTACAAGCCAATCCTTGATAACTGGAAACAGCCCTGGAACTATAAAAAAGAAGAGATGTTAAAATTATCCCAGTTAAACTGTCACACAGTGGAAAAAGATGGTCGTAAAAAAGTAAATTTCCTAAAGGGAAACCTCCGGCGATATCGCATGGACGGGACATCTGAAGTCGTGACTCCTACGGAACTCATATTAAAAGCAGAAAACCAATGGGAAGGTTGGGAGTGCTCCATTGGCCTTGAAAACCTGTTTATTCGATGGGACGAAGTTTTCAGAGGAACCTGTGGAGTGGGTGGTTCACTCGGTTTCATACACGATGTCAATATTGTTTTTCCCAACTTACCAACATCATGTGACCAAAAAGTTTGCAACTGCATCGGTGGCATAAAGGCTACGAAACGATTACCTGAAAAGTTTCCATAGGCCCCTCCTAATTACAGGGTGTTAGGAACGAGCCGGATTTATGGAACTTCTAATCGGAAATTCTGCTAATGATTTACCAAGTAAATGAAATTTCCCAAGTTCACATTGAGGCTACCACTCGTTGTAATGCAACCTGCCCAATGTGTGCTCGCAATAGTTTTGGCAAGGTTGCTCCTGGCCTCAAGTTTTCTGATCTCTGCTTAGAAGATGTGCAGGCCATTTTTCCTTCTGAATTTCTCGCCCATATCATGGTCATCGACATTTGCGGTGCCTATGGGGATCCTATTCTTGCTCCTGATTTAGTCAAGATAATTAAGTATTTTCGTTCTGCAAATTCCTCGACTAAAATTACCATTTATACCAACGGCGGAGTGAAACCTACTTCCTGGTGGCGTCTCTTAGCTTCAAGCCTTGGCTCCTTAGGCAGAGTAGTATTCGCTATTGATGGTCTTGAGAACACAAACTCAATCTATAGAAAGGGGGTGGATTTCTTACGTGTAATTAATAACGCTCAAAGTTTTATCAGAGCTGGTGGTGTGGCCCAATGGGACTTTTTAGTCTTTCATCATAACGAACATCAGATTAGGGAAGCCCGTGGTTTGAGCAAAAAATTGGGATTTCGCCAATTTTCTGTCAAAAGGACGGCTAGATTTTTGAAGGGAGCATATGAATATGTTCCTGAATTGGGCAAAAAGATTAATATTAAAAAATTTCCAATTTTCAATGAAGAGGGGATGGTCGTAGGTGCACTTGAATTGCCTTCCAAGCCTTCACTCGTAAATGACACCGTTCGGAATTTTACTGAAGGCCCTCTCAATCACCAAACCCTCAATAACCTCTTCTCTAGAACTTCTATTTGTTGCCAGTCAAAAGAAAACCGAAGCGTTTTTGTGAATGCTTTAGGATATGTATTCCCGTGTTGTTGGACTTATGTTCAGGCAACAACTCCTATAATTTACAATTTCCTGCCTGGTGTGGACCAACAAATGTATAATCTTGTTCAAAAATGCGGTGGATTTGAATGTATTAATGCTCTAAATGTAGGGTTAGATTCTGCCATACAAAGCTCATTTTTTGAAGCGATTAAAGTTAGTTGGGAGCAATCATCCATAGAAGAAGGTCGCCAAAAGGTTTGTGCACGAGTGTGTGGGACAGAATTCCCAGCTTATATTAACCAGTTCCAAAGCCCAGATTTAGTCCCTGGGAATTGCACCAAACTAGAGGCTTCTAAAAATGAGAGATTTTCCACAACATAACCCTGAATTGTACATTCAAGTAGATGTCGATGAACCACTTCCATTCGGGGTCTTATTGTATGATCCTATTACTCGTCTTATCTCATATCCCTGCTTTGCGGATTATCTTGTTGGGCAATTTCCAAATCTGGCAAAGACTGGAATACACCTTGCAATTGGAGACGTAGATGACCTAAAGCGTTATGTCACATTATCCAATGCCACAAACCCTAAGCTTTTTGGTCATTTAGCCGGCAATGATTGTATGCGAAAAGTTGGTTTGGTCACGCTAGAATGGGCGAGGAAAATATCTTCAGGTGAAGATTTTCACATTTGTGGCACTTTTGGAGGGGATGAGATTATTATCGCCGCTGCTGGCTTACCTTACAATAAATTTCTTAGTTCGATTCAAGAACTTGCATTCAATCTTCTCCAATCTACCCCTAGACCATGTAGTTTCGCCTCTGGCACTTCCATTCCCATGGATTTGCCAACTGCTGAAAGCCAATCCGCATTCCATAATCTCGTGTCCAGTGTTGACAGAGCCCTTTTTAATTTCAAAGAAGATCGTAACAAACAAAGCAAATCAACCCGTGGAGATGTTATTGACATAGGAAAAATTAATTTAAATCTAAATTCATTTACAACCTATTATAACAATGGGAAGTTGAAAGCTCTGTGAGTAATACTTTTAATTTAAATATCCTTCAAAGGCTGGTGGAGGAGTATAAAATACCCTGGCTTGATATACTTTTTATAGCTGTTAATTCCCAAGGAGTTCGCTCTTCCTTCAATCATCCACGAGCCCGAATGCAGCTTCAGCCAAATGGCACAAATGAAGCCTGGCAGACTATACTTCCCCTAGACAACCCAAGTTCCTCCTTTTTTCTAAACAAAGATGGGCTGTATTTTGATGGCGAAATTTTAGCAAAATTGGTTGCATGGGAAAACGACGATGTCGTTTTATCATATTTACGTAACGGAGGCCGCGCACTCACTCTCAACACAAATTCTCGTTCAATATGCACAGGATGCTTATTTTGCCCAAATGTGATTGAAGATGCCTCTGATGCGACTGTGAATGGTGTAAGTAATCTAAGTGAAATTCTTGCTTGGATTCAGGCAGATAACGACTGGAGGGATCTTTCTGGTGTAGATGTAATAACTATCAGTTCAGGATGTTTTAATCACCCAGATGCAGCAGTAAAGCATATGACAGACTTACGTGAGGCGGCCCGCCAAGACGGTTTCCAGGGAAGGTTACATCTTCTTTCCTCAGTTGTCCGCGAGAAAAAACATTTAGAACAACTAGCGTCCTCAGCAGGACCATTTCACCTCACTCTTACCTTAGAATGCTTCACTAGGCGGAACTTGCTTCTAAAAGACTCGAAAGCTTCCCTGACAATCAAAAAAGCTTGCAGAATACTCGACGAATGTAGAGAACTTGGCATACGAGGTGATTTCACCTATGTGGCAGGGTTAGACCCATTTGCTTCGGCAGTCGAGGGCTTGCGTTGTCTCGCTCCACACGTCACGACTTTCCCCAGAATTCAAGTATTTCAGGCTCACAATGATTACATGCGTACAGCTAGAAATCCAGTGGCTGAGCACCTTAAGTACTTTCTTGATATTCGTAACGCAATTGAAAATGATTATGCAGGATTGGGCCTTCGGCCGGTATCATGGGAAAATTACCGGCCTCTGTGGTATTCCACGTTTGCTGGTGAGGTAGTGAACGGGCCGCGCATTTGAGAGATTTAAGTATAAAGATTGAGAGGGTCATAGCCCAGCACTTCGTCGCCCCCCCTAGACCGCTTAATGACTACAGTGAAGCAGTACAAGGCAAACATAATGAAAGTGAAGTTTCCGGTTGGCTCGTGGGAGTTTTTGATGACGAGATTTATGGATGGTGGGGACCTGTTACCAAGAATATTGCAGTCTTGGTAGAAGATCTGTTTCAAGCTGTAGAACTAACAAAACCAGTATCTCCACCCGAGTGGGCCCACCGGTTAGAACATTCAACACGCCATGCGCATACTGGTTTGCTCAAAATAGCTATCGGTGCTTTTGAACTTGCATGCTGGGATCTCCTCGGTAAGCAAACCGACACTCCAGTTTGGGCTCTATTAGGCGGAGAAGTTCGTTTGGAGGTCCCTACTTATGCCACTTGTTTTGGGATATCTCCTGAAGACCTTGAATCCATTTCAGTAGCCCAAACAGTAAAAAACCATTGGGAAATCCAAAAGTGGCGTCCTGTTCGCAAAGTTGCTCAATTAAATGCGTTGGCAGCAGCAGCAGGTGGAGACGGTCGACTTGCTCTTGATTTTGGGGGCACTTGGTCGATTGACTCCATATTGGGATTGTGTGGGGACTTGGATTATAAGCTTGCCTGGATCGAGGAGCCGTTTCCACCAAGTAAGATGCATCTCTCTCGTCTTGGGTTACTGCCTGCACCCCATGCTGGTGGAGAACACTGTTATGGACCTCCTGAGACTACAATCCTTGAGGTGGCAGGTGTAGAAATTTGGCAACCAGATGCTGTGTTCTGTGGTGGATTTGGGTCACTCATCGAAATAGCAAAAAGAGCCAACATTGTCGGAGCCCGTTGTATTCCACACGGAGGTGGTTTTATTCCTGCTGTCCATGCGGCAATTGGGTGTTCATTTATTGAATGTGCCGAGTTCCACCTCTTACTTGAACCGAAACGCCAAGCTCATCTTGAGCAGCCTGTTTTGCCAAAATTGGGAATGAATGTAATTCAACCTGACCGGCCAGGATGGGCCGGACCACTTCATCCAGATTTAAAGATGAAAAATGTGTGATGGGTACTGAATCACCAACCCTAATTATTGACCTCGGAAATACACTTTTTTCTCGAACTCAACCTGGAGCGTTCCGCCGAGCTTTGCAAGCGGTTATGGAATTGGGAGCTAATGCGGAAGACGCATTTATTCGCCGTACGGTTTTAGAGGTAGTTCTAACCGGAAATGATTTGGACACTGCTAGTTTAGCACTTATAGATCGATTATCACTTCCCAGAGAAACCCGGGAAAATCTACGGAGAATCCTTGCTGAACCCCAGGGGGATGTCATCATCTTTCCAAACGCAGTACGATTGCTAGAGCGGGCAACTGATAACGGATGGCGTGTCATAGCCGCAACCAATGCTGCACGTTGGGCAGGACCAATCCCCCCCGAGTTAGCCATCCACATGACGGCAATTGTGTCCTCGAGCGAGGTGGGTTTACTCAAACAGAATCATAAATTTTGGGAACATCTTTGCCAATCTCATGATATCAACCCTCACCGCTGTTTGGTTATCGGGGACGATCCAGAAGCTGATGTCTCCCTGCCCGAACGTGCCGGGCTCCTTGCACTGCCTACCCAGCACAACATACGGTCGCTTGGAGCAATTGCGGACTGGATTGATCAGGCTGGCCCCCCACCATCAAATGAGGTAGTTCTCTTTGCGGGACAACCTTTAAACTGGGCAGGAAAGGTTGTGCTGGAGGTTTTTCATCTAAAAGCCCTTCTCGAAAGTGTGACACGAAGGCGAGTCCTGCTTTTGGAGGGAATACAACAACACCCTGCAACATTAGTTCGTCGCAAATCCCGAGGCCCTGTGCTTGTAATGGAGAACTCGGCAACAAAATATCCACCCCTTGGCTGGTTAATCCTTCAGGAAGATCGCAGGCGACGCTCCCCACCGAGTGACATGTTAGTTGCTCTTCAAAACTTTGGATTATCGCTTGAAAATCTTCCTATCCAAGACCAGCGGCATCTGGTGTCCTTAGTTCAGGAAGCTAAAAACCCTAAAACTCGACGATCACGTATCAGTGAGATTGTTGCACATCTTTCCAAAGAAAAAAGTGACAAATGACAGCTTGTACTAATGCAGTGAACTATTGGCGAATATCTTGCCTTCTGGCTGCAACTCATGTTTTTGGATTCACATGGCCACCTCCAGGTCGCGCTCAGCGTCGGCGGGTCGTGGGTCACTGGGGATGCAATCCCGGTATCGCTTGGGTCATCGGTCATCTATCTTCCCATTGGAAGGATCAGGAACCTTTCTTGTTGGTAATAGGAACTGGTCATGCCACAAGTTTTATCTTTGCCCACCGTGCATTAAGTGAAACCTGGAGTGCAAAACGCATCACTGACGGGGCTTTGCGATATGGACAGCCAGGAGGTGATCCCTCTGAAATAATTGGACTCCCCAATGTCCCCTACCAAGGTGGAGAGTTGGGGGCAGGCTTAGCTGTGTCGCAGTCCCTAGCCGCCTATGGCAAAAGAAGCCTTACCGTGTGCGTAATAGGTGACGGAGAGTGCGAAGTACCAACCACATTGGCTGCGTTTGTTCATGCCGACCTCATTTTGAAGGGATTCGAAAAACCGTTTAAAGCAGGCTGGCTTCCTGTAATTAATGCGAACGGCGCCAGAATGGGAAGTCGTGCTCTTTGGAATTCGGCGAGGCTCGAACTATTTCTATCAAGTCTAGGATACCAGGTTCTTCGGTCTGGAAACAATCCTGATGAGGCCTCAAAGTCCGCCGCCACCGCACTTACAAAAAGTCTGGCAGGGGAAAAAGTTGTATGGATATCGGAAACCGAAAAAGGTTGGCCTGCGCCATCTTTTCTTGCAGGGCAAAGCTTTCGGTTACACCATGCACACAAGCCAACTGGAATAGACCCCATTTATTCAGAACTCGAATTTCAAAAATGGCTCAACTCTCTTCACGATTATGCTTTCATTGATAATAACGGAAACTTTCATAGCGATATCGTCAATATGGCACGGCGCGCGTCTTTAGAGTGTCCTCCAATTCATCTGAGAGATACAATTTCTGTTCCAACGGTTAAATTGCAAAGTGGCGAACCACCGTGGGAATCTCCGATGAAACATATAGATAACTTGCTTGCTAAACGAGAAACTCTAGTATTTTCCCCTGACGAAGCATTGTCGAATCGCATGAACGCCTGCTTAGCAAAGGGAACCGTTCAGGAAGTGCTGGCTGAGGAAGTTTGTGCTGCCTGGACGTGGGGAGCCATCGAGGCCGGCCGCGAGGCCGTGTTTGTAACTTATGAAGCTTTCGCCCCGCTTGCATCAACTTGCCTTGCTCAATATTCAAAACTGATCCACTCGCGACCTAACCCTGGGCGTCCGCCATTTGTATTCATTCTTACCAGTCTTGGTTGGGCCAACTCCCCCAGTCACCAAAACACGGACGTTGTTGCCACAATCCTGGCCAGGCCGTGGCCACGAATGCACTTGACTTTCCCTATTGGTGCAATCTCTTCCGAATTCCGAACCCGCGACGCACTAAATAAACTTGACTCAATAAGCGTAATTGTCTGCTCCAAGCAAAATCTTCTGGACCTCCCCGACCCCGGTGGAAATGTGTTGGACATACGCATCAAGGGGGGGCCACCGCCAACCACAACGATTGTAGCTTTAGGTGACGTTTGTGTTACCGAAGCAGTTGCCTCCATGACAGCAGCGGCTACTTCTGGGATTGGGATTCGGATCGTGGCTGTGGTCGACTTGACACAAATGGGCACACGAGCCGTTGCCATGCCACTCCCAGAACAAGATTCCACCGTAATAGGTACTGCTTGGTGCGCACCAGGCTTAATTGCTCCCGCTATGTGGACGGCTGTAGGTCGCTCATTTCAAGTCTTTGGCTACATTGAACGCTGGGGGGCAACACCGTGGGAGACCCTTCGTGCCAATGGACTTGACCGTATATCCCTTCTTTCTCGGCTGAGTGAAAAAGGTCTGATTCCACGAAAACTTCTAACCTCAATAATTTGTGAATTAGGAAGAGAGGGAGATTCGAGCTTTTCTGGCGGGGTCCCCACCTTCGCCTGTCCCAAAATTGAAGTAACATCCTTGGGAGAAGGTTTCGCGTTATAATTCCTGACTTTTATTAAAGACCTTAAAAGGTTCTTCAGGAATCTTTCCACAATTGCTGTATGTGGTCGTAAGAAAACAACCTTAATTTCTAATCGTATAACAAAAAAAACCTAAATAAGCCCTTCGTAATGCCAAATTGTCAAAAATGGCATACGAATTTTTGGCAAGTAAAAACCATTGTTTTTAAAAGAAGGAGTACCTATGAAAGTCCTAATATCTTGTTTTGTTGATTTTTCCATAGTATAATTTAACTCTTAAATTCGCCTATAGGTAACTGAAACTAAGCACTTAACTATTCAACAAAAAATCACGTATGATTTTTCGTGGAGGAGGTGGATTATGGGAGATGCTTCTATTAAATTTACATCTCGAAAAGATTTAGCTAATAATCTTGCCAAGAAACATGGTGTAAAGCCTCAACAAGTTTTGATGGCACTCGAAACCGGTTGGGAATCTATGATCTACCAATCTCTTGATTCCACGTCCATTGCGGAAGCCAAGAAGTCCAATTTGACACCTACGCAATATCAACAAATCTTGGGAGATGCCTGGACAAGTGCTCTTAACCAGGCACTTATAGTTCAGCAGAAGAAGGGAGTGCTGAACTCGAGGGATGCCTTGAACGCAGCAAGGGACACCCCAATGGCCTAATTGCTTGCAGTAAAAAACCTAGTCATGCTTTCCCAAGTAAACTTTCGCCTTACGGAGCTGATTCGTTTCGCCAAAGTGGAAGTTCCCTACTATCGTCGAGCTTGGGATCACCTTCCAGTAGTGGAAAGTATTGAAGCGCTTCCAGAGCTGCCATTTATTTCAAAGTTTGATGTGCAACAACAGCCGACGGAATTCTGCTCAGACGATATCGCCTATCGTAAAACATTTCGCCATTCCACTTCAGGCAGTACCGGTATCCCCCTATCCATTATCGTAGAAGAAGAGCTCTATCAAAGGTGCTGGGATTTTGTTCGTTGGGGACTAAATCATGTAGGCTTTAGTCCTGCACGAAATGATATTGGAGATTGGATATTTGTTGTGATATCGGATAATACCTCCGGTGTTGGATATTCTCGTCGTGTTGAGGTCAAGGGTGGTCCAATCTATAGGCGAATTGTAGTCAATGCCAATACAATAGAAAACCATATTGAAGATATCTGTTCAGCTCTAAGTCCACTAAACAAATGCATACTGCACGGAATGCCAACCGTGTTGAGAAACCTTGCACAGTTAAAGAAAGTGGGCCATATCTGGCCACGTGTACCACTTGTAATGGTTTCCGGAGATCAGCTCACTGAGGAAACCCGAAAAATAATTCAAGAGGCTTTTCAAGCCCGGTGTATCAATGCGTATGGTTTATCGGAAACCGGTACCATCGCTTTTGAATGTCTCTCGGGCAGTATGCATTTTGATCCAACCCACGTAATAATTGAAGCTGTGAGTACCCCAACCTTAGAAAAGGCCACAGAAATTGTAATTACTACCCTGTCAAATCGTGTTATGCCCCTTATTCGCTATCGAACGGGAGATCTGGGTTCAGTCAGTTGGGAAAGCTGTCAGTGTGGTTCTAACTTTCCAAGGGTTGTGAAACTTCGAGGTAGAGTTGTTGAGTATTTTATCGATGACAATGGACATGGATATAATCCCTACCCGATGGATTCTGTTCTACGCAAATTCCCAGTTGATCGCTACCAGATTCTTCAACGAAGAACTGGGACCATCGAGTATAGATACGAAGGTGACTTACTATCCATTAATGCGACTAAATCAATCACGCGTGCTATTCAAGCAGTATGCGGGAAGAATACCCAAGTAGACTTTTTTCATCTTACGGAATGGCCATTGCATGGCAGAAAATCCATGACATACATTTCAGAAAAATGGACGCCTCAAGCCTACCGGACTCCTTGACCTGGACATCCCCAATGAGAATTCCCTAATGGTAAAAAGCTCATGCGGCCTTTTGGTGGTTGTATTTCACCAAGCCATCCAACCTTTTCCGCGTACGAATCAATTGAATACCTTGATTGCCCTTTATCTATAAGGGCATTAAGAATATATTCCTTTTACCTTAATTATTGCGTTCCTGATGACCATGGATGTCATACGCTTGAAGCATCTTCCTGAGAGACTCTTCTCCAAATAGTAGAATGACCCTGGACAAGGTCTCCTCCTGCTGACCTTCCCCTCGCTCCGTGTGAGGATTCAAATTCGGACTACTCAATGAAGAAAAGGGTGCAATTGCAGCCCCGGCCTTCCGGCGAGGATGGGGGTAGCAATGTCAAGCCGAGGGGGCTCACCCGGCCTGCACAAGCGGAGCCTTTTGGCGCAGCGCGGAAGGTTGGGGAAACAGCTTGACGGCACGAGGGGCAACGCCCCTTAGGTTTGCCTAAATACCTTCCTCCCTTTTGGTAGGCAAATCATAATCCTCCTTCATTTCCTTTCCATTGTATTTTCCTTTTCGGGCCATCGTCCGCCGCCCAGCTGGCTCCTTTCACATGGGGATGATCGTCGTGGAAGCCCATGAAAGGCTCCGGTGGTCGGGGCCTCCTTTAGAAAAGGAGAAAACACATGAAACTCATAACCCGATTTGATTTGGCTTCCAAAAGCGATGACGAACTCCGCGGCCTGCACCGCAAGGCATTTAACGCCCTCGTCCAGAGCGCTCCCGAAAGGGCCACGCGGCGGAATGCACTTGCCTCCCTTGAAAATATTTTCAGAGAAATCAACCAGCGCTACTCCGATCAATGGAAAAATGATGCAGGCCTGTAGGCCTGCATTTATATTTTTCGAAATCAAGACAAAGACTCTTTGAAGCTCTGTGTCATGACAAAATCCTGATGGGGTGGAATATTTCCAGTAGTCGTTCAGTGAATGGGAAATAAGCTTCGAATGTGTGATAATTAAAAAAATATGTAAATTTCCACTCACCACTCAAACCGGCCGTTCAGGGTTTTGAGAAAAGTACAGTGGATGTAAATGTAAACGTCGATCGTTGGGATCTCGTGCACTTCAATTTTGCGACTCTTTTTGAGATCCGCCCAAACCTAGTCATGTTCTTGATGTTCTGGGTAATGGTCATCCTGATTATGCTGCAAAAGTCTGGTTAGTCGCTCTCTGCTGTCAACATTCCAATAGCGCTTTTCGTCACATTCGTGTTGGCCGTAGCGGGTTCAATTTTCTTCTTCACATTCATAATGGTCTGGATGTTGTTGACTGTTACAGAGAAATCCGGGTGGATAGGCCGACACAGATTTTCCATCGAGGATCGCGGTATCCGTGAAATAACAAAGGCAAACGACTCAACTCATATGTGGGAGTCGATTCACGATGTTCAGCTGGCCGCCAAGATGATGATTGTCAGAATGACACAATTTACGTTTCTCTTGTTACCAAAAAGTGGGATTGACGACCCGGAGCAATTTGAGCCGTTTTGCTCTGAGGTCACGAAGAGATGGGAGAAATTGCGGCGAGCGTAACGGCTGCTGTTGGCCGAGGCACTGGAGGCGACATCAGGTAGATTTCCGAAAGATGTATGGAAGATGTGGCTCAACCTCGGACACAAACTCCCGACATACACAGAGCCTTGAGCGAAAATCCACACGCCGTCGTCTTCGAAATTGGAGGAGGTAGGTTGCGCACGGATGAAGACCTCAGCGATAAGTTCCGGGTAGCATGGTGAAGAAGAGCAAGAAGAAGGAAACCAAAACGAAACCTCAGTCCCCCGAACTCGCAGGGGGCTCCGGCTTCACGTTCGAAGACGCCGTCGCGGCCTATTATCTCGCCGCTGTGCTGGCGGAAGCCTATGCGCCGGGAATTCCTGATCACACAGTTGTTCGCGTCGCAGTGCAACAGCGTCATTTCAAACAACCGCTTGATGACGTCATCGTCGACTTTCGCAACGCCAGCGGGGGAATGGCGCGGCTGAGCCTGCAGGTCAAGCGCGCGCTCACCATCAGCGCGGCCAAGAGCAACTCAGATTTTCGCGACATCATCCGCGATTCCTGGGCGACGTACCGCAATCCCGAGTTTCGCCCCGGTATCGACCGGTACGGCGCGGCAGTCGGCGACATTGCGAAAACAAAGGCGCGCGATCTCCCCTATCTTTGCGAACTGGCGCGGGCCAGCACGACGGTCGATCACTTCAAGGCGCGGTTCGCGAAAGGCGGCAACGCCAGCGCCGCAGTGCAAGCGATCAAGAGAGACATCTCTACTCTGTTGACGAAAGCGAAAGGAAGCGCCTGCTCGGATGAGGAGATACACGGGTTCCTCGCCAACTTCGTTCTCGTGCAGTTCGATTTCCTGCACGACGGTGCCTCAACGTCGCCAGCGGCAATGACACTGCTCCGCGAATGTCTTGAGCCCGCTAATGCCGGTGACACACCACTTCTGTGGAGCAGGCTTCGCACCATCGCACGCGATTCCGCCGGAAAATCCGGTGAGTTCGACCGCCCGCGTATGGTCCGCGAACTGGCAGCCGTCATCCGACTCCGCGCAGCGGCGTCCCTTCGCCCCGACCTCGACAAGCTGACCGATCTGACTCGCGATTATGTCGCGGACATTCAGAACGACGTCGGCGGTACGCACGTCGACCGAGAAACGCTCGCCGCGAAACTTGAACAGGCATTCTCCGCATCGCGCTTCGTTCAAATTCGAGGACTACCCGGAAGCGGCAAGTCCGTTCTGCTCCGGCGACGCATCGACGGAGATCTTGGGCGCGGCGGCCCAGTTCTATTCCTCAAATCGGATCGGCTCGCCGGTAACGGCTGGGCCGGGTTTGCAGCGGCGAACGGCCTTTCCAGCGCCCCGCTTCCGGCTCTGCTGACCGAGATCGCGGCGACGGGCTCGAGCACGCTCTATATCGACGGCATTGACCGCATCGAAAAGGAGCATCGGGGAATTGTGCTCGACGTACTGCGAGCGATTCTGCGCTCGCCGACACTGAGCAACTGGAAGATCGTGGTCTCTCTCCGGGACACGGGCCTGGAGCCTTTGCGCAACTGGCTTGCCGACATTCTCAATGCTCTTTCGATCGGCACAATCAAGGTTGACGCACTCGATGACAACGAAGCGGATCTGCTCGCGGACGCAAAGCCCGCTTTGCGTCCGCTTTTGTTCGGTCCCGCACAGGTGCGCGATATCGTCCGCCGTCCGTTCTTCGCGAAAGTTCTCTATCAGAGCTTCGCCACTCAGAGCGAGGGACCGCCCTTCGAACCGCAGTCCGAAGTGGATCTCATCGAGAACTGGTGGCTCCGAGGCGGTTACGACTCTGCGGGCCAGGACGCCATCGCAATACAACGCGCCCTTATTGATATCGGCGCTCAACGCGCACGGCGGTTGAGCCAGCCGGTCCTACTAGCAAAACTTGCACCAGGCTCGGTCGCCGTCATTGACAAGATGGTGAATGACGGTCTTCTTCAGCACGTGAAGAAGGGCATCAGCATCCGCTTCTCGCATGACATCTTCTTTGAATGGTCCTTCTTCTATATCCTTTCGGAACGTGGCGATCAGTGGCTCGATGAGCTTCGTGCCTGCGGTGAGCCACCCGGGGTGGCACGCGTGGTCGAACTGCTCTCACAGTTTGAATACAAGGTGGGCACGAACTGGGCGGTGACACTACAAAAAACAACAGTCGCGAAAATGCGTTCGCAATGGATGCGCGCATGGCTACTTGGCCCGCTCGGCAATCCCTTCATCGAACAAAATGAAATTCCGTTCGCGGATACTATTGTCGCGGAGGACTTTCAGCTCCTGAAGAAAGCTCTGGTGTGGTTTCAGGCAGAGAAAACCACGCCGAATTCCAACATCCTTGTGCAGGACCTGCCGACCGACCAGCGTATCAGATTCGCGGATTACTATGCCTGGCCGTCCGACCTTCCGATGTGGCGGCGGTTGATTACTTTTGTGCTCGCCCGCGTCGATACGATCCCAGTGTCTCTCTATCCGGACATCGTTTCTGTCTTCGAGGTATGGCAGAACCTCGCCCGCGACATCAAGAACCCCGTTTCCCGCGCTATTCTCACGCAATGCGCGAATTGGCTCCGCGAAATCGACAAGCGCAATGCGCACGATACCCCGCCACCCCCGTCGCGATGGGACGGGTTGAAGAAAACGGGCAACCTCCGGCTGTCGCTTTCCAACCTTATCCTCGGCGGCGCCCGGGTGATGCCGGAGCTCACGGAGGAATTTCTGAAGCGCCTTATCGCCGGAGAACACCTGCGCGAGAAGCGCTTCAAAGAGGTCGTTCTCTTCTCGCCGGCGCTCGCAAGCACGCATCCCCAACTGCTTGTTGATTTCACGCTAAAGGGTCTGAAAAGGGAGCTTCCCGACGACAGGGTCCTTCGCGAACGAGACGAAATGCGGCACAATACTGAAGCGCGAGAAAAAATTCGTGCAAAGCCAGAGCAGGAGCGAACACGACAGGAACATATGTTCCTGGACGGCGGCTTCATGCGCTTCGGACACAGCTTTTCATATCACGATTGGGAACATCTTTCGCTCGATGACAGCCTCCAGAATTTCTGGCCGCCATCACCGTTGCGCGAACCGTTCCATTCGTTGTTCAAGACCTCGCCAACGCACGCCATCAGCCTCTTCAATGCACTCTGCAATCATGCCATCACAGCATGGCGGCAACTCCACCGACATATTCACGACAGCCCCGGCAAACCGATCCCGCTCGAAATTCAATTCCCGTGGGGCATACAGCAGTTCTGGGGCGGAGATCGGGAATATCTCTGGTATCGCCGCGCTCCCAAGGAGATCACGTCGGGGTTCATGGCGCTCGAAGACTGGTGCTTCGCCGAACTCGAACGTGGGCGGACAGTGGACGAACTCATCTACCAGATCGTCGAGGGAAACCAGTGTATTGGCATCCTGGCGATTGTCTCCTTGCTTGCCCTTCATACAGATCGCGTTTCCGAAACGGTTTTTTCCATTATCAAGACACAGCGTCTCTGGTTTGCGGACTTGAACCGCATGCGACAGTCACTGTCAGATAGCCATGCATCGTTGATCGGATTCGAGCCCCACGAGATGCCGCATATCGAAGCGGTAAGAGCGATAAATGCGAGAGCGGCGCGTAAGGAAACAATTCGCGGGCTAGCACAACGTTACGTGTTAGACCAGAGCTTCGGCGAGAGAACGCGTGCGGCGATTCTCGCCTTCCAGGATGATCTCCCGTATCAGATTGAGGAACATCGCGAGATCCAGGCGGCTCACGACCATCTGCTGAAGCAGGCGCTCGAATATGCCGAGCTTGCAGCCCTCGAAAACTACCGCACGCAGCGTGTTAACGAGGAAGGGGATGTCCAGTTCTTCCATGTAAGCCCCTCGGCGTCTAAGCCCGAGAATGTCGCCAAAGTCGAGAAGGCGACCCTCTCTCTCCAGGAAAGCAACCTTTGGATCTGGGCGCAAAACGCCTTCGATGAAGGAAAAATCGATGATGAAGCAATGTTTCCCGTCGCAATTGAACTCGCGAAGAAGCTTGACAGCAGGAGACTGTTCAAGAACACCGGAGAAGAGGACGTCCGCATGCGCCGTGGTGCTGTCGCCTCGACAGCAGCAATGGTCCTTCACTTCCGCAACGGACGCAAAGCCGCTGAACTAAAATGGGCGCGCCGCATTCTTCTGCGGGCCATTACGGTACTGGAGCAGCGCGACACCTTCTGGTCGCCGCAATCAATCATTCCGTGGCATCAGGGCATTTTCGTCGCGCGTGGGCTGGCCGCCGACATTAGGCACGGCACGGGCGATGCCGAAACGCCACTTCTGCTTCTTGTTCTTGTCGGGCATCCGCTCGAAACCGTTTCGCTTACAGCCCTTTCCGAAATTGCCAGTCTCTGGGACAAGGATGCAAAGCTGGTTTGGGCAGCCCTCACAATGGCGCTATCGCTCTGCCACCTCGATCCTCTTCCGCCTGACAAGCCGCCCGGACCCGGCGACCCCATACACACGCATGAAAGATTGAAGAAGGCGATTGATGCCGCGGGGCAGTACTACGAAGAGGGCGAGGGATGGCCTGCTCTTCCGTTGCCGCCGCCCGCCTGGATCAAGGCGGATCAGAAGTTCGTCGACCCGGACCAGGAAGCAGACGTAGAGTTTGATGAAAACGACGTGACGCAACCGGCTGAACGCTGGATCGAACCAAAGACGCATTGGTACGACCAATACGCAACGAAGATCCTTGAACGGATCCCATGCGGCAAGATCTGCGCGAGCGAAGCCAAAGAACCGCTACTGGCATTTGCTACCGATGTCCTGAGCTGGACCAATGCGAAAAACGCGCCGCCGTGGCTGAAGAAGGGACGCCGCAATCGTGAGTCATCGCGGCTCTACGAATGGACACATCAGCTCGGCAGAACGCTCGCCTATATTGCAGGGCTCCTGCCGGTAGAGGACGTCAAAACGCGGTTCCTGCAACCGATGTTCGAACTCGAAGGAGACACCTGTGGGGCTCTGCTTGGTCCTTTTGTTTCCTCCCACATCTGCACATACATTTACGACGCAAAGACAATTCCGGAGGGCGCGATCAACGTTGTCCAGCTCTGCCTTCAGCGTTTCCTCGAGTCACCGAACCTCAAGAACCGCGACTCCTACCGCGCTGGAGAATTCTGGGGCTTCGACGAACCGGGCCTCGCGCGGTCGCTCATGTTCGTTGAAATCGAGCGCGCGATGGGTGCGACGCGCTTCGTTAACGGCGAATGGAATGAAATAAAAATCATTTTGCCGATCGTGGATCGCTTCGTCCGTGCAGCCGGTTGGGCCGCGTCGGTTATGACCCACTTTCTGACCCTCTGTGAGCGTTCAAAGAGCACTTATCCCGCAGAAATGTTCGCCGATCAGATTCTCGCGGTGATCGGCGACGGCACCGAGCCACTGCCGGGATGGCACGGCACGTTCATTCATGCGCGGATCGCGTGTCTCGTGCAATATCTCGCTGACCGTGACACGCCAATACCGCCTGCATTGGGGCAGAAGCTTCTTCGGATTCTTGATCTGCTCGTCGACATGGGCGATCGCAGAAGCGCGGCGCTGCAACTCAGCGAAGCTTTCCGGGAGATCCAGATCACATAGTACTCGCTCTCGGGTTCAAGATGCAGGTAATGAGAAAAACCGATCCTGACACACTTTTAGGCTGGATTGCGTATCCGGTTACATTTCTGCCTTTAACGTTTGCCTCAGCCGCCGCCCAAAGTAATACGAACGTAGTGAGCGGCGCTTTGGGAGGCAGGTTAGAAGGGGCAATTAGGTCTTGTCTTCACTTGGACCTTCCTTCACATTGATTTCTCTCGCCTGCTCAATAAACTGCTTCGCTTGTTCAGCAGAATAACCTTGAGAAATAATTTCGACTTTATTGTCTTTGGTTGTAACGTGAACAAAACGTTTTCCTCGAGCTTGAACCCAGGCGATAAGCACTCCGGCAATTCCAAGACCACCTATGGCTTGCACAATTTCAATTATACTTCCTGCATGGCTAGAAGCACCAAAATGGTGTATGCGTTTTTCTTTGAATTTAATACCATTCTCTTCGAGAAGAGGTTTAAGTGAAGCGAAAGCGTTATCATTGTCGCGAAGGGTGATTAACTTGGTTTTCATTGTTATAAAGTACCCTGGCCTACAATTGGTCAATTTTTGTCGAAACGCCCCAGTAATCTTGTAGTGTTGGATTAAGTGCGTGATGCACGTTTCGTACAAAGTTCAGAATATCTATTTCAGGATATCTTTTCGCGATATTTTTGACTCGTGCTTTACCTGGAGGGTGTGTCGGAGACTCGCTCTCTTGAAATAAGTCAAAAAGGCACATGACAGAAAGAGAAAGTGCTGCTCCCCAAAGATAAAATTTTCTTTCAAGTTGCACCAATTCCTCGACAACTTCAGGTTGTGTAGCACGGAGCGTCTCGAATTTTGGGAATTTCTCGACAGCGCTAAACATCGTAGCTGCCGCAAATTCATCAGCCTCAAATTCAACACGGTGCGAAGCCTCTTCCAAAAGGTGGCCGAGCAAAAGATGCCCGTACTCATGTAGCCACACAAAGTCAAACGCCCCTGCTATTATCGAAGTGTATATATACATTTGCATTTGATCTTGACTGCCAAAAACATGTTGCTCGCTTAACGGAACAAGTAAATCACCTTCGCCTAATATTGACTGAAGGGCTTTTCTGCAATCGGCTTTGAAGCTATTCTCATGTCGTATTTCTTTACACCGAATAATGATAGGAAAAGGATCGCCGAGTTCAATAATCGCAGTTGCGACCACTGCTGCAAGAGACTTCAGCCCTGAAGTGATAGTATGATAAACGCAAACGCAAGGTATATTGTCGAGTAATGTCTCACCTGTAACAAAGGCGTTGAAATTGTTGTCCCAAATTAGCCGGAGCGGCACCGAGTCTAAAAGGGCTCGTAGAGCATTATCGTCACCAGGAGAAAGTACAGGCAGACGCATGCTTTCGGCCAGCGATTGAAGGTATCTGTAGTTCAGCATTTGTCGTGGGGCCCCTCCAACTATGTGAGTCAGGCGCGTTCCATTTGCATGGTCCTCGACAATTTTCAGCTGTCCAAATATGTCAGTTTGTTGTATAGCATTTCTCAAATGATCAGTACCGCTTTGCGGAATTCCATCACCTGAAAGGTGTATCACCCTATTTAGCTCACCAATTAGAACGTCGCTTAACTGTTTGGCGTAGCTCGTAGAGTCCTTTTTAATTCTGCTGCAAAACTCATTGAACGAAACCATTTCAAGATCGCGCAATGTTTCTTCTTGTTGTCTAGTGAGCTGTGACATATTTCTCTTTCTCTCTTATTTCGCCTTAAGAGTTAAGCAGCACACTTTTGTCCGCTCCGGAAGCGATTAGGAATTTGGCTACTTCAAGGTGGCCATTAGCTGCTGCTGCAAGGAGTGGCGTTTCACCTTTTTGGTTCTTAACGTTCACGTTTGCACCGTCGGCTACTAATTTTCTGACCACTGGCAAATTACCATTCAACGCCGCAGCGAAAAGTGAGACATCCACTAGCTCGATTGACATTCCTTGACCTCCAAAATAAAAATTCAAAAGCATAAGAAAGTAGGAAACAGGTTATAGATTTATGCATTTGACTTGATTCCTTGTCTCGTCACAGGTTTATTTGACTAGGCTGTGCCAAACGTGAATATGTAAACATGGGACTCAGACTTAAAGTTATAAGTTCGGGGGAAGCTTTGGCAATTCAAATTATACCTTTTATAGGCGCATTACAATCATAGTCATTTAAGCAATTAACCGAGATTAAAAAATTCGTAATTCGGACAAATAGCTTAATCTTACCGGAGGATCAATCTTTGTAATTTAACATTAGGTGAACTTAAATACAGACCTTCAATCGTTCCTACTTTTGTCGCTTTTTGGTCTCTTAAAAATAGAAACGGAGGGGTAGCTGGGTTGTGTCGGGTCTGGGCAGAGCCCATGGCGAGGCGAAGCCGAGGTTATCAAGGAGGGCGCATTCAAGGACGCTCCTTGATCATCATGCATGGGGCGAAACCCCTGCTCGAAATCCAGTAATCTAAATGCTGGCCGTGATCCAACGGCAGACGCGTTGGCCCACATCCAATCCGCGCAGGGATAGTCGATGGAGGTGCAGGAGGAGAGCGAATTCTAAATATGTCTCCAGTTAATCACAGAGGACCTGGCTTCGGATGGAAGGTCGTTCCCGGAAGGAAGGTTTCAGGAAAGAATTCATACAAAACGCAAACAAAAAGAGATCCTTATTAAGACAACCGCAGCTCTATCCTAAATGGGCACGTACTTTAGTAAGAATTTCTTCTTTTTTACCGCACCGATTTAATATATCGTTTGAGCCGACAAAATCACATGCCTTCTTTCCATGGACTTCAACAAGTGCCTGTATCAAATCGGAAATTGCTCCAAACGGATCAACCATGTTAGCTGTTTTTAACGAAGGTGCACTCCCTCCCGTATGGTCAAAAAACTCATGCGACCTTTCGGTGGTAGTATTTCAGTAGACCACCCAGTCTTTCCCGCGTGTCAATCAATTGAGAACCTAGGGGTCCTTTTATCGGCAACGGCAGCAATAAGTCGTTCTCTTTTCCCTGGTGATTGCGTTCCTGATGATAGTGGACGTCATACTCCTGGAGCACCTTCCTTAGCACGCCCTGTGCCTGGCGAATCCCTCATCATGCGGCCATTGGGGTCTGAAATAATCCCTGACAATGTGACTCCCACACAAAATGTTTGGGATGTGCCGGTAATGGGGGAGCCTTCCCAGCCAGTTCTGCGGGAGTTTGCTGATTCAAGCGCTGATGGACCCTACTGGCATTGTAATATTCTTTGAAGGCGTCTAACTTCCGCTCCAGATCCGTTTCATTCCAGAACAACACGTGATCCAAATATTCCCTCCGAATGGTGCCGATCAGTCGTTCAATAAACGGGTGGGACACTGGCACGTTCGGAATCGTTTTAACCTCATGAATCCCCAGGGTTCTCAGATTGGCCTGCCACTGATGGAACCGAAAGAGAGGATCATTATCGGAGCTCAGGCATTGAGGAAGCTTGCAGCAGTTGATGGTCTGCAGAAATAGTCGACAGAGGGTTCTTCCATCTACGGCTACAGCTGGATGGATTCCAAACCCGATGATCCGACGCGTGGATTGGTCCATCACGACAAGGACCCAATGCGTTTTGAGTCGAAGGGACTCACACCGGAAGAAATCGAGACTCCATAGACTGTCTTTCGTATGGCCAATGAATGACAGCCAGGACGGTCCGTCGCCGCGATCTGGTCGGTAACAGGTTGTGAGGATTCGTCTCACCACATCTTTATTGAGAGGGAGAGCGAAGGTTTTAGTGAGTTGTTCCGCAATTTTGATGCACCCAAAGTTTGGATTACGCCGCTTCATCTCCAGCACCAGTTCAATGATTTGCCGGGAAGGGCCTTTCGGACCGGGCGTTCTTCGTTTCCGAGAAGAATAGAGCAGGCGATATTTCCTTTTCACCATGGCCTGATGAAATTTCAGAAGAGTGGACGGTCGAACGAGAAAGGCCACCCGCTTAATTCGACGCGGATCTAGATAGGTGGACCACAAGCCTAGGAAAAACCGGTCAAACGATGAGAGATTGGGAGCACGTTTTCTCGAGCGAGTCAGAACGAGTAACTGTTGCTTCAACAGCAAATTCTCGGCCACCACCGCCTTCATACCATCATGTTTGAGAAGTTGGTTGGTGAGAGAGACCAGGTAGGTGAATACCATGAAGAGATGTTTCATGACTGACGAGAATACGGCGAGTGCCCGAGAAGATCAAGCCGAACAAAAGAGCACGCGGGGAGCGGGAATTAGTAATTCGCCAGGGACAGGGATAGGACTCGCTGGCTATCAGATAAAGTCTTGACTTATACAAGTATAAGAATCTTCTAGGGAATTTTTCCTTTCTTCTATATTATACGGCTGGTAAGCCCGAATGTTATGACCATACAACTTCAGCTGCGCTCTTAGGGAGCCAACATCTTTTCTTCTTATTGCATGCTCCAAATGAAAAATCACATATTCTCCATCTAAATGAAACAAAATTTCTTGGTCTTGTGATTCATCAAAAGAATGAGACTCGGGCAACCCTTCGAGCGGTGAACACAAATCTTCCAAATCTTCCTCAGTTAGCAGAATCGATGGGATTTCGAACTGGTCAATTTGTTCCCACTCTAGTGGGATTTGAATATTATTGTGCTCGCTAAAATGAACACCATATAATTCATAATGCAAAAGAAACCTAATTACTACAAAATTTCTCCTATTAAGAGCTTCCTCAAGAAGTTGATCAACTATGGATTCTTCTACAAGTAATATTTTCTCAGGATCTTTATGTAACTCTCGTACGCTAGAGCCCCTTGGATAACGACGGGCTATGCTAAATTTCTTATTAAAGAATTCTTGGGTAAATTTATTTATATGAAGAAATTGAAACATTGGGTCACAGCGGATTTCATTCTGGCAAATATCTACCTTCCTAAATATAGATGATAATTGACCATCAAATTCATCTATCAATTCACTAGTAGCCTCTGCATCCAATGGAAGAGCTTCATAGACTTCGCTAGCGTCATTGATTACAAACTCACATTGATCTGTAGCAGGCAAGTAAAACTCGAAGGTCGTTCCGATCCCCAGGTCCGAATGAACCGCAATATGGCCTTCGTGACGCTTAACAATGGAATACGTTGTCGCCAGGCCCAACCCACTCCCTTTTTGCTTTGTAGTAAAATACGGATCAAAAATTTTTGGAAGATGGTCAGGATGGATCCCTGTCCCTTGGTCATGAATCGACACCTTCACATATTGCCCAGATTTTATCGGAAGTCCGTATGAGGCATCCAAGGCTAAGTTTTCGGCTTGGATCTGAATTACTCCTCCATCAGGCATGGCATGATCAGCATTAATGATCAAATTTTGAATCACCTGACTCATTTGCCCTTCATCGACCTCAACCGACCATAAATGATCGGGCAAGGCGAGGTCACACCGAACGTTTGAGCCACGAAGAGCAAACTCGGCCGTTTCATTAATAAAGCTTGAAATAGATGCACAATTCTTTACAGGAGTCCCACCTTTGGAAAACGTCAACAATTGTTTCGTTAAATCTCGTGCACGCATACAGGCTTTCTCAGCAGCACTCAATCGTTCACCAATAGCTGGATTCGAGGCGCTACCGTCTTTGGACGATAACATCTTGGCTAAACCAACATTGGCAAAAACGGCAGTCAAAATATTATTAAAGTCATGGGCAATGCCGCCGGCCAAGATACTAATCGATTCCAATTTCGTAGAGCGCAGGCGTTCCTCATCGATCCGTCGTCGCTCGGTGATATCTCGAGACACGACAACCGCCACGATGTCACCTGTCGTGGTTCTAAACGGTTTAATATGACTTTCAAACCAGCGCCATTCGCCTGATTGATGATGAAGTCGACACTCCATCTGCCAATCGTGCAATGAGCAAATCTTATTTTCAAAATCTGGATTGATCAGGGATTGATCATCTGGATGGAGAAGGTCGAGAAAGTTATATTGACGAAATTCCTTGAGATCATGTCCAAGGACATCACCACAGCTAGGGCTCAAATAGAGCAATGATCCATTGGATTGAATTTCAAAGATCAGCTCATAGGCATGTTCGGCGATAGCTCGGTAACGTTCTTCATTATCCCGTAAGGCTTCCTCCGCACGTTTTCGTTCAAGTTCACTGGCTGCACGTACAGCAAAAACTCCAAGAATAGATTGAGCCAGCTGAAGATTGCGAAGGGGACCAGGGTCCATAGCGACAATGAGTCCAATGTTTTTGCCCATAGAATTGACGAGAGGAATGCCAATAAAACTATTGATATTCCATTTGGCTAATAAGAGATCAGACGGATAGTGCCGCTGGACTTCTTGTCCCCAGCACGGTGTATTTTGATGAAGAATGGTGGGTCCAGGTGAATTCACCATGTCCCAAGAAAAATTATCGGCAAATTGTCCTTGTGCGCAAACCGCGACCGTATGAGCAGTACCTTGATTTGAATCAGGAAACTCAGCAAGAAACGCGTATTGAACATCCAGAGCTTTTGACAGGTCTTTGGCTAAGGCACGAAAGAAGGCCGCCCCTCCAGCAGCAGGCGCACCTTGGGCAATATCGCGGAGAGCTTCTTCGACACGTCGTCGATCAGTAATATCCTTCGTAATGGATATCGCGCCCCATTGTTTCCCTTCAATATCGTAGAGAGGATAACATGCGACCGAGAACCACCCCTGCAGCTTAGGTAGGGAGACTTCCACTGCAGCAGAAAGAGCACCATGTAATACAGAATCCCACGGTGGCCGAACATCTGGGTGAAGCGTGCCGTAATACAACAGACGATAGTCTAATCCCAGTAAATTCCCATGGCTTTCCTCAAAGCAGTCTCGAACAGCTTTATTAGCCCAGAGCACGATACCGGATTTGTCCAAAATCATAACTTCATCCGTCAGAGCATTAAATGATTGCTCCCATTCTTCTGCCGCTGCCCGTAAGGTCAGTTCAGCGCGTTTCCGCTTAACCTCACTCGCCTCAAGATGAGCAATTCGCTCTTTTAAGACGGACACTTCGTCAAGGCATTCTTGGGAAGTTCGATGAATATTACTCATAGGTGTTCTTGGAAGAGTGTTGGGTGTCCTGTTGTAACTATCTCATTTCGGAACGTATTATTTTCTGCAATTATAATAAAGGCTCTAAGTTCTCCAACCTACCTAATGCACGTTTCTGCCATTTTCCCACTTCTATTTGAAATGGGCAAAAATAGAAACCATTCACTGAAGCTTGTTTCTAACCGAGTTGCAATGGCTAAATCCATCATTTGCCTTCCGTAGGGTCATCTTTATCCGCAGTATATTCGCTTATCAAATCAGTATAAGTCGTCTCAGCCAGTTGAGATGCTCTAGGAAAGTGCCTCAACCAACTCTTTTTAGAGAGGTATTCAACTTTTAATTCATTATAAATGAGTCGTCCAAATGGTGTTATTTTCGCAGGCTGAAATGGCTTCTCCGGTGGTTCCACTAGTGGATGTTCGGCAATTTCGTTTAACAATTTGATGTGGTTACGGACTGTTTTAGGGGAGGTTTGCAAGAGAGCTGCAGCCTTGGAAATACTTCCTTTTTCACAAAGGTAAAAGAAAAACGATAAATGATTTCCAAGCTCATGAATAGCTCGAACTTCGGCTTTTACGTTTTTGGGTCCAATATTAGACATGACGCAGAATCCCGCCCAGGATTTTCGTTACTGATCGAAGAAAAGATTTATTTGGACCATCATACCAAGATGGATATTTCATACCGAATTATTTTGGCCCTGCTACGGGTCTAGATCCTTCGCCTATCCTCACCAGGAAAATCCCCAACCTACATCTTTTCCCGAGCTTTTCTAACATTTGAAAGCAGCGGAGTGTGTCAACCGAATAATGCCACTTTAATGATTTTATTGGAAGCATGACACCAGATATTAACAGAACAATTTAAAAAATAATGGCGGAAAAAAACTTCCACCGGAAGCCTTCTTCTTGAGGAGCCATTAACCCAGAATTATTTGGGCCCTGCCACGGATCTACCGCCCTCGTTTATCCTTATCAGGATGATCGCGAAACTACATCTTTTCCCGAGCTTTTCTAACATTTGAAAGCAGCAGAGTGTGTCAACCGAATAATGCCACTTTAATGATTTTATTGGAAGCATGACACCAGATATTACCAGAACAATTTAAAAAATAATGGCGGAAAAAAACTTCCACCGGAAGCCTTCTTCTTGAGGAGCCATTAACCCAGAATTATTTGGGCCCTGCCACGGATCTACTGCCCTCATCTATCTTTATTGGTAGTGGTCTTAGGTGGTGCTTTTATCAAGTCAATGAGAATTCGACAGAGTTTACTAGTAAGTATTTAGTTAACAAAACCTAACAAAGGAGAATTGGCCATGTTGGATATCAATGGTAGTAGCCAAGCAGAATTAATCGTAGGCACGGGTATAAAACGAGCGAATTTCCGACCATCTATTGAAATTTCAGAATTGGAACAGAAACTAGAAATGAAGGGATTAGAGACAGAGTCGGTCGAAAAACTAATTGCCCAGTTGTACCAACTGGAGGATAGCAGTGGTCAGTTCACACCATTGAGAGGATAAGGTTCTGAAATCAATCTACTTAGCCCCATAGTGAGCAGTTCCTCTTTTATCAGGCCAATATAGGATCGAATTTTCGGCATTATTCCCGAGGGAGAAAAGAGAAAAACCTTGAAACGAAAGCGGTTTTCGGTTGAGCAAATTATTCCCGTATAGGCAAAAAAATCATGCCGCCTTTCGGTGGCAGTAATTAAGCCTGCCACCCAAACTTTCCAGGGCACCAACCAATTTAGTGCCTAGGTGGCCTTTTATCGGTAACGATATCAAGAGTTCATTCGTTTTCCCCTGATGATAATGGATTTAATACTCTTGGGAACCATCCTTAGAGCCCCCTCTCCTAATAGAATGACCTTGGACTAGGCTTCTTCATTTACTGACCTTACCCATCGCTCAGCATGAGCATTCAAAGTCCGACTACGCAATGAAGAAAA
Organism: Nitrospirales bacterium; assembly: GCA_029261305.1. The sequence continues at coordinate 28,091 of JAJDBO010000370.1, read as the reverse complement.
GGTTGCAAATGCAACCCCTGCCCTCCGGCGAGGATGGGGGTAGCAAGGTCAAGCTGAGGGGAATCACCCGGCCTGCACAAACGAAGCCTCTGGCCGAGCGCGGAAGGTTGGGGAGACGGCTTGACGGCGCGAGGGGCAACGCCCCTTTAGGGCCTACCCGCTTCTCTCGCTTCTGGTAGCCACATCACAATCTTCATTTACTTCCTTCCATTTGATTTTTCCTTTTCACCCCTCGCCTACCACCAGCGGACACCTTTCATATTGGGATGATCGTTGCGGAAGCCCATGAAAGGCTCCGGTGGTCGGGGCCTTCTTTAGAAAAGGAGAAAACAGATGAAACTCATTACTCGATATGATTTGGCTTCCAAAAGCGAGCGCGAGCTGCGCGGCCTTTACCGCAAGGTATTTAACGCTCTCGTCCAGAGCGCTCCCGAAAGTGCTGAGCGGCGGAATGCCCTTGCCTCCCTTGAAAATCTGACAAGGGAAATCAACCAGCGCAATTCCGATCAATGGAAAAGAGATGCAGGCCCCTAGGCCTGCATTTTTCCTTATCTTTAATAAAAACGGCAATGGCAGCTAGATTGGTCCCGGTTTTGCGAGCAATCTACCCAAAAAGGGAATGCCATTCTCTTTAATAAGTCTTCTCGTTCGGGGATAGAAAGTTTCCCTAGCCTTCCTATACGTGAAGGGGTTTATTGTGGAAATTGTCCCCCTTGAAAAATTTTAATTTTGTCCGTGGTGAGGTATGCTACGTCTGAAGACGACCCATACCTGACTTACAATATGGGCGCAAAATTTTGAAATCTCAGGAAGTTTAATATGTACGTTCAAAAAATTGAAGTGTCAAACTTTAGACTTCTAGAGAATGTTGTCCTTTCGCTAGAGAAAAGAACAACGGTCATAGTTGGACGCAACAACAGTGGAAAAACTTCTTTGACGGAGCTTTTCCGCCGGTTGCTGTCGGATAAATCCCCATATTTCCGGCTGGAAGATTTTTCATTATCTGTCCATAAAAATTTCTGGCAGGCATATCAACAATTACAATCGGGCGAAGAGGAAAGTACGGTACGAGCAACATTGCCAACCATAAAAATCAGGCTTTGGATAAATTATGAAAGCGATGCTTTATCTTATGGCTCGTTAAGCGAATTTATTATTGATCTGAACCCTGATTGCACAGAAGCACTTATCAATGTTCGGTATGAACTTGAAAAGGGTAAGCTTCGCGCCTTGTTTGAAGATATTGAACTAAACGGAGAAGGCCCTGCCGAAGAACAGAAAACGGCTTTTTTCAAAATTGTGAAAGATCGAGTTCCGAAGCTATATTCGGCTCGTATTTATGCAGAAGATCCTAACGACCCGACAAACCAAAAAAATTTAGAGACTGGCAAGCTTCATGCCGTTTTGCAATCGGGATTCATCAATGCACAGCGCGGCTTAGATGATGCCATCCGCAAAGACGGTGCAGATCAAAAAAGGAACAATATCTTGGGGAGCATTCTGGAGCAGCTTTTTTCCACAGCGGCAAATTCGGATAACGAACAGGATCAGGAAATCATAACCAATCTCGAAACAGCAATTCAGAGCCTTCAGCAAGGCATAGATGAGGGTTTTAATGTCCAGTTAGCCAATCTACTTCCGACTTTTTCTATGTTTGGATATCCGGGGCTAAGTGACCCGAATCTGCGTACTGAAACGATTTTAGATGTTGAGAGATTGCTAAAAAATCACACGAAAGTGCATTACGCCGGTATAAACGGTATTAACCTGCCGGAAGCCTATAACGGCCTTGGCACACGTAATCTCATTTATATTCTGTTACAGCTTTTAGAGTTTTATAAAACCTTCACAGCCAAAGATTCCACGCCAGGCATGCACTTGGTCTTTATAGAAGAACCAGAAGCCCACCTTCACCCGCAAATGCAAGAAGTCTTTATCGCCAAACTAGGCGAGATAGCGGAAACTTTTGCCAGAACTTTTGGTGACCGAGCGGCATGGCCGGTGCAATTTATCGTCACAACTCATTCCCCTCATATGGCAAACAAAGCCCAGTTTGAGGCCATGAGATACTTTGTAACGCACCCACAAGATGGGTCTGAAAATATACGCACCACTGAAATTAAAGACCTGAAAAAAGGCTTGGCAAGAATACCGCTGCCCGACAAAGATTTCTTGCACAAGTATATGGTACTTACGGGCTGCGACCTACTGTTCGCAGATAAAATCGTGCTTATTGAAGGGGCGACAGAACGTATCATGCTGCCAGAAATCATAAGCAAAATAGATGTTGCCGGCTCAAACGATCCGAAACTTTCCAGCCAGTATGTTTCCGTTATGGAAGTAGGCGGGGCCCATGCCCACAAGTTTTTTGACCTGCTGAATTTTCTTGATCTCAGCACACTTATTATAACGGACATAGATTCAGTGGGCAGCGACTCAAAGTCGTGTGAAGTTACAGCAGGAACAGGAACGAGCAATAGCTGTATCAAATCATGGTTTAGCTCCGATATTTCACCCGCTCAGCTTTTGGCAAAGAACGATAGCGATAAAGTAAGGGATCGTGTCCGGCTTGCTTATCAGGTGCCTGAACAAGATAGCGCGGCCTGTGGCCGTAGCTTTGAAGATGCTTTCATTCTTGCAAATTATGCTGCGTTTGGGCTGACGGCAGCGGACACCTCGGAAGCGTACAACAAAGCTAAAAATATCAAGAAAACAAACTTTGCCATCGAATACGGCATAGACAATACGAACTGGAATGTACCCCTTTATATAGTGCAAGGACTTCGTTGGCTTGCCACTTCCGATATTTTACCGCCGCAGAAAACCGACCAGAGCGACGCGGATAGAGATGCCACATGATGATCGGCAACGTCTTAAATCCTGCAGAACAAGCTTCCGAAGCGGCACTTGCAAAAATTCGGGAATGTCTTACTAAAAGAAAAAGCTTTTTGTTAGAGGCAGGGGCAGGGGCAGGAAAAACCTATTCCCTGATAGAAGCATTAAAATACCTGATAGATAACAGGGGCAATGAGCTGTTGAATAAACATCAGCAAATAGCCTGCATTACTTATACAAATGTGGCCGCTGATGAAATCACTTCCAGAACAGACAGCCATCCGGCAATTCATTCATCAACTATCCATGTTTTTTGCTGGTCTTTGATAAGAGATTTTCAGCCGTTTTTACGTGAAAATTTGCAGGAAATTGATAATTGGCCTGAAAAGATAGAAGAGGCTGGCGGGATCGGAAGACAGAAAGTCATATATGACCTGGGATATAGAAAGATCGATGATAGAGAAATCACGTTGCACCATGACGATGTTCTGTCTTTTATGGTTATGCTTCTGAATAAGCCTAAATTTCAAAGCCTGTTTTCCAAACGCTACCCGATCCTTTTGATAGATGAATACCAGGACACAGAAGCCGTTTTCGTGGAAACCCTGAAAACTTGTTTTTTAGATACAAATACCGGCTCTTTAATCGGTTTTTTCGGCGACCATTGGCAAAAAATTTACGGTTCCGGCTGTGGCAGAATTGAGCACCAGAATCTAGTGGTTATAGGAAAAGGAGCAAATTTCCGCTCAGTTCCAGTTATTGTTAATTCCCTAAACCAAATCCGGCCGCACTTGCCACAACAGGTTCGTGATCCTTCCGCGCAAGGCACAATAAGCGTATACCATACAAATAATTGGAGTGGTACGCGGCTCACTGGCGGTCACTGGGGTGGTGATCTTCCGGCAGAATATGCTCATGAATACTTAGAAAATTTGAAAACACAGCTGCAAAGTGAGGGGTGGGAATTTTCTCCGGATAAAACAAAAATTTTAATGCTGACCCATAATGTTCTTGCAGCAGAACAGGGATATAGAAACCTATCCGATGTCTTCACCTATAAAGACTCATTCATCAAAAAAGAAGATCTACATATTGCATTCATGGTCGATACGCTAGAGCCGGTTTGTCTTGCCTATGAGAAACGGCACTACGGTGAAATGTTTTCTTTATTGGGCCGCCGCACCCCGCTAATGGCATCTCATCAAGAAAAGGAAACATGGACAAAGGACATGGACGCTTTACTGACCTTGCGGGAAACTGGAACAATAGGAGAGGTTATTGACCATCTGTGCCGGACAAAGCGACCACGCCTTCCAGAAGGTTTAGAAAATAAGGAACGAAGATTACAGGAATGGTTACAGCAAGCAGAAGATGAAAGAGAAGAAAGCCGGTCACTGGTTGAGTTAAATAAGCTCAGAGCCATAGCCTATAGCGAATTAATAGCTCTTTCAAACTTTCTGAATAACTCAACGCCCTTTAATACAAAGCATGGCGTTAAAGGTGCCGAATTTGAAAACGTGCTGGTCGTGTGCGGCCGAGGATGGAACCAATATAACTTTAATCAATTTCTGGAATGGTCTGGCGGGAGCATTCCAGCAAACAAAGAAGCAGCTTTTGAGAGAAACCGCAATCTCTTTTATGTTGCCTGCTCCCGTCCTAAAAAAAGACTTTGCTTGTTGTTCACACAGGAGCTTAGTAGTAATGCGTTAAATATTCTAGCAAACTGGTTCGGTAGTGAGTCGATAATGGCGGCCTAAATTTTTTGGCCACGTCCGCTTATGACACTATGCAGAAAACCTTCAAAATGAAAAGGTGATAACCGTTCAGAATGATCACGTCTCTTATTTCCTCAAATGAATGGATTGCCCATTTTTTCTGAGTTGATCCATTACCTGTCAGTATAATTCCTCAGCCTATTATTTTATAGGCTCATTTCATTACAAAGAACAAACGGAGGGGTAGCTGGGTTGTGTCGGGTCTGGGCAGCGCCCAGGGCAAGGCGCATCCAAGGACGTTCCTTGGTCGTGGTGCAGGGGCGACACCCCTGCTCGAAGTCCAGCAACCGAGATGCTGGCCGTGATCCATCGGCAGAAACGATTGCGCTCATCCAACCTGCGCAAGGTTGGTTGATGGGGTGTTCAGAGGGGAGAGCCAACTTCTCCCCTTTGATCGAGGGTTCCACAGGGGAGCGAAGTCCCCTTGGTCACGGGGGTGTCGGGGGTAGCAGGAACGCTCCCCTGACCGGTGGTGCATCGGCCACACGATGCGAGTGATAAAACGGCGATACGTTTTGTTGGTGTGGAAGTGGGCTCAAAGCCACTGGAGCACCAAGGCCGGGGGGGATGCAACGGGGACGCGCAGCGGGTCCCCTTGCCAAGATGTGTTGTAGTACAACACACATCTTGCGGTGAGCCTTAAACCGTGAACAAAACAAGAACATAAGGCGAGCTGGTAATCCTCTGGTGGCTCAACATGAACCGAAGATGCACCAATGGGTCGGCTCACATACGGTACGGCGCTACGAAACTGCGGCTCTGCCTGGTGCCTCGCGCCTCCCCTAGCCTCAAGGCCGGAACCGAGCGACAAGACAGGAGGCTAGAGCAAAGAAAAGGCCCTGCAACCCGAAGGTCACAGGGCCTAGCCTGTCTTAGTTGGATTTTATTGATCCGGCTTTTCGGTGCGTTCCCGCAGTACGATGCGACCACTTAAGGGGATCGCCTGCAGGAGCACATCGGCTCCTTTGCCATCCTTGTGGTACCAGTCGGCTCCCACCGTATTCCAGATGCCCTTGTTTCCGTTCTGAGGGTCACGGACATCGTAGGCGATGAGGTCTGGTTTTTTCCCATTTGTGGGTTTCACTTCACCAGATTCGGCTTGTGTAGTTTGGGTTTGCTGTAACATTGTCTTTTCTCCTTGTGTGTTCCGACTGAACCATTTCAGTCTTGTGTGAGGCGACACCACAAAGAAGTAGGAAAACAGTGCACGAAATATTCTGTCTTTTTTTCCTTCAAATTTTCCTTAACCCTAAATTTGAAAAAAAGACGGAATATCTTCATTGACAGTTTTCCGCTTTGTGGTAGCCCTGACCACACTGACTGATGTGAAGAGCTGGGAATCACCAAGGGGTTAAATGAGCACAGGAATGCCCGAACCACTATGCGGAAAATCTTGGAGAAGCCTTTCCGGAAGAACCCCTCTCATGGCAAAAGAATACCCCTGACCGCCGAAACGATCAGGGGCATAATGAATACCGGCCTAGGCGAGCCGTTCACGAATAGCCTGAGGAGACAGAAAGCCCTGCTCCTTGAGATTGCGGAACCAGGTACGCGCAAAGCTTTTCAATTCAGCTTTCAGGCGGACATTGACATGAGTCGCCTTGCCTTCCTCATTATAGCGATAGACCTCTTGGTGCAGCCCCATATAATCATTACGGAATGAAATCGGCTCAGCAGCCTGAAGCTCACCCCAATCATGAAGCTGAAAGACCATTTCAGGATCATACATGACATCGCCGTTTTGCATGCCGGTATGGGCAAGAGCCACGCGCTGATGTCCTTCGTCACTCATGCCAATATGTTCAATGCACAGCGGCATGTACCCATCAACTGTGAGCTTGACTGCCTGATCTGAGCCCAGAAACGTATTGAGTGAAATTGCAAAAGATGTATAGGTTTTCATGATCATATTCCTTTCAAAAAAAGGAGAGCAGCCCTTAGGCTGCCCTCACAGGTGATTGACGGTAACGACGCATCCAGTCCTTCACATCGATGGCCGCATCGATAAGCGATTCAAGGTCATGAACTTGGTAGGAATGACCATTTTTCCATTGGCCCTGTTTATCCTTGTAGGACCGGGAAAAGGTCACGGTGAGAAAGGGACCGTTGTTAGATACTTGCTCCCAAATAGAAGCTCTGACACTTCCGACACGGATTTGATGAAGTGGTTTTTGGTTAGTAGCCATGCTGTCCTCCTTTGTGGTTGGTGAATTGGCTCTTTCACAAAAGCGCAGAGGCAAATCACCCAACCAGAGGACAGCACAAGCGGATTGGAAAGGCGGGCGGCAAGCGGGAAACTAGCAGCGTGAGTGATCAGCTATGCTGGCACGGGGCGGTGCAACCGCGCAGCCTTAAAGGACCGCCTCCAAGACGCTGGAAGGCTACCAAACAGAAGCATCATGGACGGAAAATAAGGGAGGATTTGATTTTTGATCAAAAAAAGAGAGGAGGTTTTATTCTGTCCGGAGGAGACCTTAAGATTTCCTTGCAGGATAACGGAGAAAAATCATGTGATTTTACAAAAATTCTTTTTCATATGTAATATAATCACACATAAAAAGAACAACAATCGCCAAAGTTGCTACACGAAACGGAGCGTCTAAAAAACTAGGCGAAAAATCATTACACTGTTGGTATATCTACATTCATGCTCAAAATACTCATAGATACATGCGTCTGGCTCGACCTCGCGAAGGATTACAGACAACAACCCGTGATTGGGGCGTTAGAGGATCTGGCGGAGGCTCGTGAGATCGAATTAATTGTGCCGCAAATTGTCATTGACGAATTTGAACGTAACAAGGCGCGCGTCATTGAGGATACCCAACGGAGTCTTCAATCTCATTTCCGATTAGTACGGGAAGCGGTAAGCCAGTTCGGTGAAGACGAATACAAGGGCAAAATTCTGAACGCATTGAACGAGGTTGACCACAAGATCGTCACCAAAGGTGAAGCGGTAAATGATTCTATCGAGCGGATTGACAAGCTTTTGAGGTCAGTTCCGCCGTTTGAAGCTACCAATGACATTAAGCAACGGGTCACAGAGCGGGCTATCTCAAACAAGGCACCATATCATCGGGCCAAAAATAGTGTTGCCGATGCTATTCTAATTGAGATTTATACGGAGCTGGCGTCATCTTACAGCAGTGACAAAACTAGGTTTGCCTTGGTAACGCATAATACCAAGGACTTTAGCGATTTTCATGGTGACCACCGGAAGCCCCACAATGATCTTGCGCATCTGTTCGCTTCCAGCCATTCGACATATTGGGTGTCCATAGTTGAAGCCATCAAAGCGATTGATGACGACTTGTTGGCAAACCATGATTTCGAATTAAACTTTTCACAGCAACCAAGACGCCTTTCAGAACTTTTAGAAGCCGAACATCTTCTGTTTCGGCAAATTTGGTATAATCGTCACTGGAATCTTCGTGCTAGTATCGAGGACGGCACGCACCAAGTTGTCGCTTCGAAGGACTATTCCCGAATCCCTTATCACTCAGATCAAATTCTGGATACCGTTTGGGCATCGGCATTAAAGGCAGCGAAACGGACCGAGGAAGAAGTAGGGCTTGAGAACCTTGGGCCCTGGAACGATTTCGAATGGGGAATGCTAAACGGAAAATTATCCGCTCTGCGTTGGGTTTTGGGAGATGAGTGGAATATGCTGGATACCTGAAATGGTATCCAGCCGTGAGAATTGTCATACAATAATTTCCGTAAGTTATCTTATCACACAATGATACGGGCTCTATTCGGCGAATTTTACGTTCTTTTCACGGTATAGTCCCTGCCTGGTCTTTGGCTCAAGAGCCTCCCAAACCTAGGGAAGCTTGGGAAGAGACAGCTGAGTACGCCAAGATATATCGCACTATAGGGATTGCTGTTTATGGTCGCACTGTGGATATGATTTCTAAGAAAATTGGCCAATTAATAAGAGGTGTTTTGAATATTATAGAATGCAAAATTTTTCATTTGAGAACCATCCCAATGATTGAGTCGAAAAATGATTCGTGCCTTAACAAGCCGATTAAAAAGTTTTCCATCAGATTTATTAATAACACTAAGTGATCCCTCGCAATTGAGGGAGTCCTACAGAACTTCTATTGAAAGGCCCTAACCGCAATGAAAACATTCCTCCAGTTTGGGTCTTCCCTTTTGCTAGCAATATTATTTTTTGGAAGTATATCGACCGCTAATTCAGCAGCGAGCACGGAGCTAATGGATGCTTCCGGGAGAGGAGATAAGGCGACCGTGATCTACCTTTTGAAGCAAAACGTAAACGTTAATGCTCAAGGTAGCGATGGTAGAACGGCCTTATACCTAGCATCCCAGAGTGGACATGAAGCTGTGGTAAAGATATTGCTGGCTGCAAATGCCAAGGTGGACACACCAGTCTATAATGGTGCGACCTCATTGATAATCGCTTCGCAACAGGGCCATGAGGGGATTGTACGGGCTTTGTTAACCGCAGGTGCAAGTGTTGATCTGTCTGGAAACAACGGCATGACACCACTTTACTTGGCTTCTCATCAAGGGCATGAAGGGATTGTCAAAGAGTTATTAGATGCAGGGGCAACAGTGGACTTACCAATAAGAGGGGGCATAACACCGTTGATGGCCGCTACTAGTAGGGGGCGGGAAAAAATTGTACATTTCTTGCTGGCTTCGGGGGCGGAAGTAGATCGACGTAACCCAACTGGCGAGACAGCTTTAATGAGTGCTTCTTATGATGGGCATTGGAATATCGTAAAGAGCCTGCTGGCCGCAGGGGCCAATGTAAACCTTCAAGACATCGATGGAAACAGCGCTGTGAAGTATGCTTCCAGTGAAGGGCACAAGAGAATCGTTCGGCTACTAAAGAAAAGTCGAGCCTCGGGAAAAATGAAACAAGAAGATGAGAGAACAGTCGCCTCCTCCTCTTCTTTGCCTACAGCGAAAGAATGCTTAGGTTCTGGTACCCATTGGGAAAGACATTATAATTTTGGAATGATGATGTTGATGAACAACGGTAATTATGAAGTTGCTAAGTCAGCGTTTGATTGCGCTATCGTTTTAAATGCGACAGACAAAGAGGTATATTACCATCGCGGCCTCGCCAATTTTAAATTACTACGATACCAAAATGCTGTCGATGATTTTTCCATGTTTATTAGGTTTAAACCCTCATACGCGCCTGCATTCTATTATCGGGGGTTTTCCTTAGCTGGACTTGAAAGTCCTCACGATGCAATGGATGATTTGTCTAAAGCAATTAGAATTTCTCCAGATTTCGATCAGGCATATTTAATACGAGGGAAAATTTATCAGGAGACAGGAGAATTAAATAAGGCATGTAATGATTATTTGAAAGCAAAATCCCTTGGGAATAAAAAGGCTGTGCAACAACATAGTATGTTTTGCGCAAAATAACCAACCGACTCTTATCTCTGAATGCATTCAAATGCCCGATACTATTTCATGCCCTTGTAATTATTTTACGATTTTCGTAATAGGTGTTATCACACCCAACTTAATTACGGCTTGCAGCGAGCGGTTCGGCGATAACGTCGGCGGCGTGTTGATTTGTAGCACGGTTTGAATTTGGGTGAGGAAAACTTATGCCCGTACCGGCGCTGGCGCACTTTAGCGGGTTTCCAAGAGATCGAAGGTTTCCAAATATTTCGTAAATCCATTTCTATAATATGAGGAAATTTTCCAGCAGGTACAAGAAAATTGTGAATTTCCTAACTGTATCAATGGCATAACATTGATCGATTCAGCTTGATTCCATCAGATTAGTCATAACAGATATGCCTGGCCCCTACCCCATTGTTTGAATGAAATCCTGCGTGTGCGTTTTCTCTTTTTGCCGAGGCAGCGCTCGGTTATGTTCTTTGAATACCTGGTACATCAACCGTTCTCCGGCTTCGTTGATATGGTTCATGCGCTCCTGTTGTCGTTGGGCAACATCTCGCATGGGACTCTTCGACCCTCTTTCGATAGCTTTTTGAATCCAGAGATCCCGGCTCCTGCGATAATGAGCTTGAGCCTTGTCCCTGACTTCCTGTGTCCGGCGAATAGCCCGATTCACTTTTTTCCCGAGCATCTTGTTCGCTGGCGTAAATACCCGACGGTCGGCAATCCGAGCCTGCATGGTTTTTCCAGCCTCGGCAATCCGCGTTAATCTTCCTTGGATACGTTGCTCCACTCGCAATCGCGCCGTTTCGATATACGACTCATGGACCGGCTGATTGAGCGCCCACCCCGGAGCAAAATAATCGAGCCCATGACGCTCTCGTTCTTCAAAGATTTTAACCACCTCCCGGCTCACCCAATTTTGCCGATGCCGTTTTACATGATCTCGGAAACGCTGGGTCATCGTGTGCGTACGAGTTTGGATTTCGATGACCTGCCCAACTTTGGTCGGGTCTCCTTGAACTTTTTTCCAAATCTCCGGATTGGCCCGGGCAAACGCTTCTTTGGCCTGTCCCCGTATTTCATCAAGTCGATGTGGTTGTAATACCATGGTTACCGACTCCTTTATGCGAAAACGTTTGTATGGATTCTCATTTCAAGCTACGTTGGATGTATGGAAGACCTTACACCCGCCAATCAAAATATTTCCTTCGCTTCTCTGATGCGCAACCCTTTGCGAGAGCAGGCGGAAGAAGCATTAGTTGAAACCCTCGCCGCGCTTGAAGTGGATGGCGTGCCAGCCTCCATGCTGGCAGAACTGCTCTTCGACTATGCCCTTGTCGAAATGGCCCCCGACGAACCCATCACTAGCGAAAAGGCCATCACCTGGTACGCGCAACTCACCCGGTTCCGCGATGACCTTGACGAACAAATTGATGAGATTCATCAGGTCTACGAAGAGACTCCTGCCTAAAGGGTGCCCCATTCATCAAGGTCACCATCGGACAGTGATTGCCATAGACCGTGTGCCATCCATGAATGCCGAGATACCGGCAGCTGATATATCGCGGATGCTCATACGAGCCAGTATAGGTATAGGACACGCGTAAATACGGAGTCTTGGGCAGCAAGAACAACGCGCCAATCACGATGAAGGGCAAGAGCGGGAGCAGTCCCCGAATAAGCATGGAACAAAGATCAAGCAGCCGTAGGAAATGATATCTTCCCCCAAGGCCACGAGAGGGATTTTGATAGCTTGTGACTTTGACACGTCTCATTCAATACTCCTTACCGGTAACGCAGCCGAATGCGAGTCTTGCCTTTAAGCTTGCTGCAAAACAGCGGGTTCTCATCCACCCATTTCATCCACGGATTGACTTCATGATAGCCCACCTTCAACGCATGGATGGGAGCGTGGTTGCGAATAAAAAGAATCGTATCGGCAAACCTGCGCACCTCATCGGGATTGAGCAATCGCCGGGAATGTTCTCCGACGGAATGCTGCACTGGGTCCGTCGTGTAATGGCCTAAATTAAAGCTTGGAGATTTTACCGTATGTTCGCCCAACATCCGGGAAACAAGATCCGCGGTCTTTTGTGATTGCACCCCGAAGATTTGTTTCACTTCCGTTTGTGACAGTAACGTCTCAAGCGCTTCACGACCGTACACCCGGCTGTATTCCTCAAGCTCCTGAATCACAAACCACACACAGATACCGAACTCACGCAAACCTGTTAATGCATTGGGCAAATTCGCAATCTTAAAATTTGTCGCCTCGTCGAGAAGGAACATGACTTTTTTTGTATTGTGACAACGGGTCAGTTCAGTAATCGCCGCCCAGCCCATAAGCCCAAGCCATGGGGCGAATACCTTCATCTTCGTTGGGTCTGCGATGAGATAGACGGTAGTTGGTTTGTCTTTCAGATCTTTAAAGCGGAAATCACAGGTTGAAGTACTTTCAGCGAGCCAGCCGCTGGGCGCAAAGGCCTGCATACATTGGATCGCTCCTTCCAGAAAGCTCTCGACCTGGCGCGTGTCTTGAGCTTCCAACTTGGTCAAAAGGTCAGTGGCCATATCCGCCAATTCCCCGTCTAACACCTCGGAACAGGCTGCGGCGTAACAAGCTTCTTTAATCATGTGGCCATTGCGCAGCAACCGCAGAGCATGACTCAGCGTAGCGAAAGTCTCACCCTTCAGAATGACGAGAAAGACCAGGATAAAAACCAGAATTTTCCGTGACCCTTGCCGCCAATACTGGTTCTCACCTTGGCTGGCTGGATCGGGATACAGCTGTAAGGCCATATCCTGTGCATCGGCAATGAGATCTTTATGCCTCTGGGGATTGGCCCAGTTATCCAATAAAATCTGCATCGGGTTATACCGTGCTGGGATGCCAAGCTTTTCCGTGAACAAATGGGCCGGGTTCACGCAATGCACGTCCTGCTGATGTTGGGTGATGCGTAACTCTTTGGTCATGCACGCCACCGTGCCTTTAAAATCAAAAGCGACGATAGAGTGTTGCACATGACACAGCGCCGGGATCGTCAACGAGACGGTCTTCCCACTACCTGCGGGAGCTAAGGTCAAGCCGTGAGTTTCTCCCTCAAAGAACAGGGGCTTGCCATTCAGATCACACCCAAGAAACATTCCGGTGGGATCGTAGAGTCCTGCAGCCTTGATTTCTTTGGAACCCGCCCACGCTGCCGATCCCTTGAGAAGAGAAGGCGCATAGGCGGCTCGACGGAGGAGATAGTTATAGAACGTAAAAAAGGAGAGCGTGGTGGTCTTTACAATGCCGAGTATCGCAAAGATACCCAGGAGCACCGGAATGAACGCCAGATCGGTGCTCCACAGATAACGAATCTCCCAGGTTCCCCAGACCATCAAAGAAGTGATCACCGCGAGGGTGATGAGTGAGGGTTGTGGTGGGCGTTGACTCATGAGTCGTGACCTCCTGACTGTTGCCTGACCGCATTATCCTTCTGTGCGAAGGCCAATGACCTCTAAGGGATCAATGATGATCCATTGCGGACTAAACGGTGTTCTGGCTAATAAGGTTTCCTCCCTCCCCTTTCCGTGATTGCCCTGCTGGGCCTCAATGACAAAATTCTGGGCATAGGTGTCGCCATTCACAGAAATCCGCACTTGCCCCGTCACTTGAGAATCCACGTGGCCACCAAAAAAATTGATGGCCACGATCAGATCCTGCACATGAATACCCCGTGTAAAGGCCACGGTCTCATACCCATTGGTGGCCCGAGGGCTATTCATAAAGTCCTTATAGTATTTTGCCTCAGCCGTTTCGGTATTGAGGTAGTACAACGGCTTGGCCTGTGGACCATGTTGAACATATAAATCTAAGTCTGAATCTGGATCATCCCAGGTGATCCCGATTTCGACCTCGCTCAGATTGTCGGCCACTGCCGAAGACACCGGGCTGTCACGAACTGGGCGCTCATAGAGCGAGGTGTGGTTCTCAACCTCAGGAGGCCGCAATAAAATCATTTCGAGCTTCGGTGAATCCGTTTTCTTGAGCTTAAAGGGATGTTTAGGAGCGAGTGCTTGCACCTTGATTTTTTGAAACGCCGTAGGGAGATCATTGGTAAACGTCACCAGGCTGCCCCCCTGCCCCTGCACCCACAACACCCAGAACCGTTTCACGTAAAACGTATGATGATCATCACGCTGCCAGCCTTGGGGAGAGGCTAGGTGAATGCGAAAGTTACTCAACAATTGTTCCTGCCCTTGAATTCCAAAGGGCGTATTGCGCCGGGAGAGTTGTAGATTGCCATCCCCAGGGATATGGCCTCGGGCCATAGAAAACCCTCGTTCTTTGGGGTCATCAAAAATCGGACTTCCCAGCACGAGGACATCAGTTTTCTGGGACGAGCTATAATTCTCACCCAGGAAGACGAGAAAATGAGGAAACCGAAGCGCCCCGGATACCGAGGGATGGATATCCCCGGTGGGTTTCATCGCCCGGTCTGCAAAGGCCAAGAGTTTTTTCACCACGGACGCATTGACCCGAAGCTTGGCTTTGGGATGGCGGTAGGAAGATTTCTCAGGCACCGCAAAGACCCCAATAGTGTCGAGATGATAGGCATTAAAAATCGTGGCCTGCTCTCCTGGCTCTATCGTGTGAAGTAAAAATTGAATCACGGTTTTGACTTGGGCCTTGGCCTTGGCTTTGTCCGCATGAAACGGAGACAGCCCAATCACCAGATCACGGGCATACAGGTTGGTGCTGAAGACCAGTACACTCAACACAGTTAAGACAGACAGGGTAAGTTTTTTCATGAGACTCTCCTTAAAAGTTTGATGGTTTACGTTCCTGTTGGCGCTGACTCGTCAAAACGTCGCCGCATGTTTTGATACAGGGCGACCATGGCACTGATATGAGAAGATCGCATGGCCTGAAGCTGTATCACCCGCCCGCGTGTCTGGCTGCGCTTCGTCTGTAGCGCTTCATGCGGTGGGAGGCATTCCGCAATTTGGGATCGCAGATCCATGGACTCCGGGGTGCGGATAAAACTCTCTGCACAATAGCGGCGATGAATCGAGGAGGCGGCCAGAGCTAACGACGCCCCGCATAAGACTTCTGCGAGTAATTGCGAAAACGTGAAGACCATGGCGATGGGGTCGGAAGATTCCCCCAGGCTGTCCAGATCAATGTCGTCAGAGCCAATGGGAAAATTCATGGCAAAGAGCCCCATCCAAGTGAGTAAAGCAGGGATGGTCAATCCCAGAATGCACAGCGTGTAGCGATGTCGGGACCGATCACTCTCTAACAGATCACCGAGGAAGTGGATGGCTGCCGATCCACCCGGCAAGAGACAGGCGAGAAATACCGCTAAAATTGGGTTTTCTAAGAAGATCGGCTGGGCCTGCGCCATGATCGCCGAGAACACATTTGCTGAACCTGCGCCCAACACCAACACCATTAAGATCAGCGCAAGTAGAAAGAGCACCTGGTCTTTGAGCTCCCATTGCCCTAATGAAATCTCTTTGTGTTCCCCGCTCCCTCGCAGCTCCGAAACTTTCACCGTGACATTCGTCTGACTTTCTTTCTTCTCCAACATCTGAATATGCTGGCCCGAATGATCCACGCGTTGATCCAGCTCATGACATTCTTGCGTCAGCTGTTCCGTCTCTCCGGCATAGGATGTATCAAAATCTTCACCGGCATGACTCTCCACCAATTTGGTGGCTTCTTTCATAGAAGGATGCGTGAGCAGAGATCGGTTAAACACTTCGCCCGACTTTCGCAGTTTCTCCGCAATCAATTTATCTTTTTCCGCGTACGGATCATGGTGTGCATGCATCGCGTTCTCCCTGGATGAATGAATAGGCTTCGTGAACTGTGTCGAACAGTAACAGAAGAAAAGCGCCATTCTGGGAAAGAGGGAAAACCTGGTTTAAGGAATCAGAAAAATTCATCTTCTGGGAAAGAAATATTTATATCGTACGATACAAAATCAATTACCCACGGTCTTGAAGGAAAATAACGTGACAGATCAATCAGCCATATCTTGTTATGAAACCTGCCCATTCATAAGACCGAGCATAAACCACCGCGTATCACGATCCGGGAAAGCCCGCACGAATCAGAAACAAACAATGACATGCAATTCAATGGGAAAGGGGGGGGCAAGCAGCGTGGGGGCTCAGGGCACGAGTATAGTTTGCAACAGTGGCCTGCATATAAATCTCTAGACACTAAAATCGTGGCAATACGTTCGCACAACAGCACGTCCTTAATGTATGGTTTTTGTCTGGTCTGATTTTTGTAATCACTGATCCACGGAGACCGGGCTTCGACATCATCACAAGAAAAAATATCGAAGATATAGAGAATGACGAAAGGTTCGCCATTCGAATAGCAAATTTCGTTCGGAAAAATATCTAAGCCACGAAAGAAACTGGTGATCAACCGCGCACTCGATAAAAAGATTGAAGACCGCTTCTTTCACCAAGGCCTTGACAAAGAAAACAGGCTAAGGAACAGGACTATCGGGAGAACTTTCAAGTCTAAAGGATTGCTGTCTGTCAGAACTAGGACTCTTACAAGTTCCATTCATCGGCAGGCTGGGCATACCATAAACACAGGCTTTTCAAGGTTTTGCAAACGCCTTCTTTGCCATTTCGAGCAACATAGGCATTTCTGCTATTGGTCCATCTACCCATCGGCACATATCATGAGCAAACTTGGTTTGCCGATCATTTGGGCCATTTCCTAACATCGCTATAGAAAAACAATCTATGATTATTTCTTGTTTGCCTTCCAAGGAAAAGGTCTTACCATTTTCAAAAAACCCTCGCTGCGAGGCTTCATCAAGTCGTGACACGATAATAAATTGCTCTTTCAGGCTTTGTGTAATAGCCTCTTCCGTTTTTTGCCCGTTGGCATACAACGACACACACTTGACCAGACGGTCAAATTGCGTGGGTGCCATTCTTCCATCCGAGCCATCCCGCAGCTTTGCTACCAGCATCATCGCTGTGGTCTTCAGCATCATAAATCCAACAGCATCATCTTCCGGATCTTGAAGTATTCCTGATTCATCTCCTTTGCCCCTCTGATTCTTCAACTCATCAATTTTCGTAAAAACATTTTCTTTTTGGCCTTGGGCTTGTGATCGCACGGATAGTAGAAATTCCTCAAGAACCGGATTATATGGTTCTTGTTGGATATGACTTTCAACTTCGTTGATCCAAGCTAGGAAATGGTCATTGGGAATCTTTGATTGGATTTCCTGCAAATAGACTAATTGATGAAAAGGCAAGAGCTTTTCCTGGGCCATCTTCCATGCAGCCCGTTCGACATCCTCCGCTCCTTCTCTCTGAGCTCTTTCAACCAGGCATCGTGAAATAAGCCAGATTAATTCCTGGTAATGCGGCTGGCCGTTCGAGTATCGCCAAAACTCCTTAGCAATCGTATTTAATGGGAGAGATTTTTCTGGGCGTAATCCGGAAAGACCAAACAACCGTCTAAAATAAGGTTTTCGATACACGGTCACCTGACTACATTGGACACACCAAGCCAATGACAAACAATGGTTTGAAATATCCATGGTTCTCGCATGTTCTGGAGAAGTTGCTCCATAACCTAAGCTATGTTTGCAATTCATACATTCTGCGTATCCATCCATACTCACGATTATTCACCAACCTCAATGATTAGATATAAATTGCCAGTTTGGTCTTTCAGAAGGAAGTCAAGTCACTCAGATTAATGGAAAAGAGAAAATCATCAGACAGTGGATTTCATTCGAGATTCCAGGGGAAGTAAATATGAAGATATCGTTTATATTATAGGTGATGACTCCAGCTATAATCAAAAAGAGCTGGTAGGCATACTCTCTGGGAGAGCGGCATATAATAGTCTTGAGTATTTTGAGAGGCGATGGATTTGTGAGAGAAAAGGTTTTTGATCTCAAAATTATTCCATATTTTCGGGGCAATAGTGTCAGAATATTTTTGGCACTCTTTTAAACACTCACGCCATCGTTTGATGAAATCTTGGGTTAACGTGTTGTTCTGTCGCTCCTGCAAGGCTATGCTCCCTGGCCCTTTGGTGAATTAGGCGCAATGCAACTATGTCGATACCGGGTCAAGCAGAACTGACAGTATTGATCACTGTCCGCTCAGGATCGTTTAGGGTTCATTCTCTTTCCCTTCCTTTGCGGCTTCCTCCGCCGTCAGGAACACATCAAAGCGTGGCAAATATCGTAGATCAGGAAACTCAGAGGGAGATGACCCATTATTTTCCTGTGGTAGGAGAAACTGGTCGTTTTTCGCTGAGTAGGCACGGGCAAACAGGTCAAATTTTGAAACGGTCGCTCTCGCGTACAGATCCAAGATACGTAATTTTGAAATATTTTTTGGTCTTTGGAAAGGATACAGCCCAGATGAATCGGCTTTGAGATAAAACCGAAACCAGCGCCCGTCACAATTCGCATCAAGGAAAATCATGTCAAGATCTGGATATTCAAATCGTTGCCTTGTCATGGAGTCCAAAATATCGATGTGGAGAACATCCAAGTCACGAAAAAATGCACTTAAGGCCCACACCCATTGCCGAGAGGAAATATGCGTTAGCTGTTTACATGTCCGCCATAAATGAGTCGTATATGTGAAATCAGTTAAAATTGTGTCTTCAGCAGTCCATAGGATTTTGCTCGTGAGTTCTGCCATAATTTGCCCTCCTCTTGGTAGCCGTATTCCAAAATTTTTTATTCTGTGATGAAAGTAATTGGCTTGAAGAATTCTCACCTCTCAGGTGTGGATAACTCTTCGAAAGACCGCTGTCTGCCAATTTTTCATTCCCGTTTTCTTTCTGGAAGGAAAAGGTTTTTGTTGTTGATAATAACCATTGATACACACAGAAGAGTTAGTCCTCTCCCGCCAAATCATTTTCTTCATCTCGTAAATACTGCGCACCAAAATGTTCTGCCATTTCAATAGCCCAATGCATTGGAATATGCTGTAAGACCGGGCTAAAATCGGAGTTCACAGCATATACTTTGACTTCTAAGCCATAGCCAAACCTATCCGGATCATGCTTTTTCATGGGATACAGATGTGCGATTACCGTTCCATCAATTTTCACCAACAGAAGGTCTTCTAGTCCGTGTCCCAGGATCCATGTCGATTGTTGTGTGCTTCCCATTACCGCGCCCTCCCTTTGTTTGTAAGAGTTGCTACTAGATGGGCTCATTAAATCACGGAAAGCCGGGGTCTCCCCTCATGAGAGCCTCATGGAAGGGAATCGGGGATAAGTTATTATTTGAGTAGGAGAAAATACCTCTGAGTTCTTATGCTAAGAACTCAGATAGAAAATGACGTAGTAGCCCAGAATAGCGCACAAGATTTGTAGGAGAGAGAAGAGAGGTATGGTTAAAATGAAATGTATGTGTTTCTAGGACCCATAAAAGACAAAGGCACCCCAGAAAATAGGAGAGGAAAACGGCTGTTCGTAGTCTTGATAGCGTGAGATTTTTCTTAAAAGGAGAGAAGAATTTGTTGGTGAAATGCGTTCTTTCTTCAATTGAGTCTCAAGATAGATATAGAGTTCTTTCTTCGTCATATCACGAAGCCACAATTGGGCTATTCGCAGTGCAGCGACTGGATGTAAGTCATGGATAAAAATGGATTCATAAAACTTCATCATTATCAACGCACAGGCTATATCATTCACAATCCATAAAGTCCCGACCACTCCTGCCGCTCCTAATTGAATAAACGCTGCAGGCAAACCAACGAATTCATCCTGGACTCCAAGAATATCATAGAGTCCGGTCTCACAGGCAGAAAGTACCACTAAGCGTGGTGGATTCTGGCTTTCGATTTCTACAAGTTGCTCCAGCGTCAGTTTTTCATTCTGGTTCAGTTCTATGGCTGACTGTCCTGGATTATGCCTATTGAATTCCCCATGTGTAGAAAAATGCCAATAGTTTGTCTCATTCAGTGATTCAAGAAGCCTTTGACGATTCCAATTATCCTCTTGTCTCACAGAGAGAGCACGTTCTCGAAAATAACTATTCACACAAGCGGCTTCCACATTCGATGATTCCAAATCCTCGGGCATTCGATGCAAGAGCGTCAGCGAAGGATCTTGTTCGATTTGTGCAACACGTTTTCGAACGCCACTTAACACCGTCAAACTAGGGGCATAGGAAATGTCATATTTGTCCAATAATGTCTGGGTCCAATCCTCCTCGTCCGTTGACAAACTAATAGGAAAGAGCCCCAAAAGTCCTTGTGGAATGATGACCAGGCGTGCTCCTTTTCTAACTCCACGGCCCTCTAACTCCTGCACTATCCACTTCCCAAAAAAATTCCAGCAGTATTGGGAGACAGCTTTAATCGCCTGTTGTAGCTTATCTCCCCTATCCCTGGTCTCTGCCTTGAGTGCTTCCATGGCTATTGCCCAAGGCCCCGTATGTTTGGTGCCTTGTCCAATCATGGTATCAGTAAGATTGGTCATGCCCAGATTGAAACCCTCCGAAACTAAGATGGTATCAAGGGTTCCCCTTGGAGAGATCAGTACGGCTTTTGACTGGGTATCTCCCAGGAAGGGCACAAACACCCATTCATCTATTTCAGCCAAGCAAGACGCAAGGTCAAAGTCAGAAGTGGTCCTCGGCAGATTGTCTATGGCTTTTTTCGTTTGCTCCATTTGCTGGAGCAGCGCTCGACGTTCAACTCCAGCAACTTCATCAAACATTTTTTCTTCTCGTTTCCGTTTTTGAAGCAATGTGCGTAATCTTTGCAAATCGCCAAGATTCAGAAGATCGGCCTCTTTGGAAAAGACTGCTCTCAAGGAGACAGCCCTGAGTGATTCAAAAATTTTCAGTGCCCGTGAACTATCTCCATTCATCAGAGCAGCCAGAGGTGCAAGAGTTAGTGCTCGCCCTCCCTTCTTTTTGACAAATTTGGCTAGATACTCATCGGCATTAAAGTGGGTCTCTTCTTCATAGAGGTGTAGCGCCTTAGAGTAAGCCATGTCGGCTTCGTGCCACTGATTAACATGAGCATATGTTTCCCCCAGAGTGAGTTGCGCGCGAAAAAAAAGCTCAGGGAAGCGCCCCTCGGAGAGAGAAGAGACACAATGAAATGTTTCGATAGCTTTCCGTGGATCAATTGAAGGGTTGAATTTATGCCATAAAGCATACAATCGACCGATTTCGAATTGTGTGCTTGCATATTCAGAAGTCCGTCCCAATGATTGAAACATCTCTGCGCATTCTTGAAAGATCTGGAGAGCTGATTCAAAGGTCTCTAGATTGCCCAACTGGTACTGGTCGGATAGGAGTTCACCTTGGAATATTTTTGCCCTAGCCCATTCTAGGGGATAGCTAGACCGACTTATTTTTTCGAAGATGAGATCAAGAGTTTGGCCTGCTATGTCACGTTCCTCGGCATTTGCATGACCTTCCAAAATTAATTGAATTAAATTTAACAGAATGCCTGACCAGATTTTGAGGCTCAACTCCGGCCCACAAATGCTGGCGGCATGGGACAACGATGTCATGGCAAGTTTTCGATTTTGCCTTGAGTTTCCCAACACCCGGCCTCTTAACGTATTTCCTAAAACGCGTAAGGCCCGGGCGTAGATTAAGCGATCTCCAACCACATACTCGCTTCGCAACACGTACTCCAATAGGACTAGAGCCTGTTCTTGTTGCCAATCATGAATTTTGGTCTCTTGTTCCATCATGGCAGCCGCAAGGTTAACTTTCGCAAAAACTAAGCTTGCCTCCATTTTATGGCAATCAAAATAATCATGCGCTTGTTGGAGCAAACTCATGGCAATTTGCATATTTTCTGAATATTGTCCCTGTATTCTATCCAAATAGGCATTAGCCAAATTCATCGTAGTGACATAATAAAAATCTGAATTCGACTCTTCACTGAATTCTCGGATTTTGGCATACGCCGCTATGGCCGATTCCATGTTTTCTGCCATAGTCCCGGTTAGGCAAGAATAATGATAATTTCCTAACCCCATTAAGGTTTCTATCATACCGGCTTGGTCATCAAATCTTTCGTATATCTTTAGGGCAGAGCGTAGTCGTTCCTCAATTTCGCAGAGATTATCCAGAGGTTCGATACTATGATAGTCACGAAGAAAATTCGCGATTCGAACATCGGCTCGTGCCTCACCAATCTTATCACCTCTCTTTTTAAAAAAAGCCAGGGCTTGGTAGGCACTCTCTAAAGCCCTCTGAATATTATTTTGTTTATTCCCCGTGATACGATCCGAATACAGTTCGGCCTGTTCCAATAACAATTGCGCCATCTCCTCACTTTCCCGTAGAAAATCGGAAGTCTCAGCTGTAGCTAGGGCTTTATCAATAGCCTGAATAGCACGTTCAAAATTTTCCTCTTTTGTGCCTTCAATCCGATCACGCCATGCCTGTGCCAAGTTTCCATACGCCTTCAAACGATCTCCAGCCATTCCATGTTTGACCAAAGCTTCTAGCGCTTGCGTCAGCGATTGTATAGCTGCTTCGATGGTCTGACGTCGATTACCATCCTGGCATTTGAGTAGCAGGGCTCCCTCTGTCATTTTGAATCCGCCCCACATATCAGAATGATCATCTTTGGGCAAAAGGGAAAGCCCTTCACGTATTTCCTTGAGGGCCATGACAATATTGTCATTACCATGCCCTGTGTGCCGTTCGCCATAATATTCAGCAAGCGCTGCGCAGGAGAGAGCATAATTATGACCATGCGGCTGTTCTTTAAAAAAATGCTTGGCTTCACGTGATAGTTCAATGGCATGCTCAATATTCTCTGCTTTTGATCCTGTGACTCGTTGAGCATAGTGCACTGACAGCTCACCAATCATACCCGACCAAACCAAATCCTTAGGATCTTGAGCAAGCAAGGCAAGAGCCCGTTCCAGATCTTTGATGGCTTGCTCCTGAATTTGGATAATGTTACCAGTTGGCATCTGAAAAATTTGATCAGCTCGCAAACGTAAGAATGCTGCTTCTGCCCGATGTCTCTTGAAAGAATGCAATACAGGCCATCTCTTTATTTGAGGAATGAGCGCAAGGCCGTTTTCGATAGATTTAAACCGCCGCACAGATTCAACCTGCCCATCACTGGCAAGACGATAAAATTCAAGTACTCGATTAAATTGAGGATTCCCAAGTAGATTAAACATACACACTCCCAAAAGGACGTATTTTGTCTGCTTGGTTTTTGTTGTAATTTTTGAAAAGGTTAAATCACACCAATCGTGGCATGTTAACTAACTTTGATTTTGGAAAAAGTACGAGTGCTTAAGCTAACAGGATTAAGAATTTTGTTATTCAAGCTCTCTCTGTAAAGAGAGCCAATTAGATCATTTGTCTATACGCTTACAGAATCTTTTAGGCTATCGAAATCAAATCAAGAGATTATTTGGACGGCTCAGGCTCAGACCATAAACTTTTGGCGCGCTGTGCAGCCTCCACAAATATTTGATCACCTTTTTCAAGGAGTTCACGGTAGTCTAACTCCTGAGCTTCAGCTTCTTGCCTTTCTCTTTTCATGAGACGTTCTCCAAGCGTAGCGTTACCTACGATCTCATACGCTAATTGAGACGGAAATTTCCCATTTTTGTCCTGCACTAAATACACTAGATCTTCTCGGTTAAATAGAATCTTCAGCACATCGACCATCTGCCTTGCCACAGCTAGGTGAAGGGCCGTCATACCTGTTTCAGGATCTTGATAGTTGATATCGACATCAGCATTGATACAGTCCGCAATAGCATGCGGGTCGTAGTCCATTAAAGATTGTATAAATTTTTTGCCTAGCTCGTTGTTCATCGCATGCATCTCATCTTTATCACGTCCTGCAGATTGATTTTCCTGTAGGTATCCGTCTCCTGTAGAAAGGTTTTCTTTTTCCCTCTGTATTCCCTCCAGAATTTCACCTTTACTCTCATCAATATTTCCTCGAATTAATCTCGTCCCACTATCAAATAAATTGGCTTCATCAGACAGATCAGATTCGTTCAGTTTATCTATACTACTGTTGGCTTTTATATGAAGCTCGTCAAGAAAATTCTCTAAGCATCTGATAAAGTTGTATTCTTCCTTCTGTTCGATTTCTTCGTTAAAGCGTTTTGGGTCTTGAATGGGTTGAAAGATATTTGATGTGTAAGATTTGAGCACGATATCCTTAACACCTTGTGAATTGTATCCTAGACGACATACTGTATAGACAGTATGCTTTTGGGGAGAATTTTGGTAGCCAAATCCCAAATCTTCCAGATAAATCATGACTCCATCAAACGACGTTACCGTAGCCCAACCATTGAGGATAATTGTATTATTGGCGTGAAGTAAACATTTTTCCACGTTTACTTTCCGTCCTTCCTTTGTCTCTTCCACCTGATAGTCATCATTTCTTATTCGGGTTTCTTCAGCTGAATAAAACTTCAGGTCGCTTCGCAATGACAATCGTAGGATTCGGTGATTTATTCCCGTATCGTCTAGAGGTGTTTCGCAATCAAAAGTTCCTTCCAGCTTCTTATGGGCCAAGTTTTGGTCAGACCTACAAAAAAATTCTGCGAGAGCATGAGCCGCTTCATATTCTTTACCAAGCAGCTGAAATCCGACTTTCGACAAATGCCCTTCTGCAATTAAAAAGTCGCGAATCAATGTAAGATTTCCGGCATTGACATTCGGATAGGTTCTTTTTCCAGTCTTCCTGTCCTTAATACCCTTGGTAAACTTGCGAACCGTTTCGTAATAATCTGCACCTGAAAAATTATCTTCATCCTCATCATGCATTTCAGGATTTTTTTCCGGCTCCAATCCCATCAAGCTTGTCAATTCGTCCCAAGACAAAGACCTTTCATCATAATAGGCACAAAGACGATTTCTGAGGCACATTTTTTGTCGTTTGGAATATGGTGCAATTGGAGTTCCGCCTTCTACTGAAGTTTGCATCTCACTCTCCTCACTCTGTGCGTCTTATAATAAAACCAGATAGCTAAAAATTCATACGGTTTTTGTAGATATGTAATATTGAAGTTTAGATAGCTAAATTCATGCGCTTCATAGCATTCAATAAAGTATCTTTCGTGCACCTAAATTCTAAGGCCACGCCATTAAGAGTGGATTTGCCTGACTGGATTTTTGAGTAGGCCAAAATGATTTCTTCCGTTGTCAGTTTATAGGGTCTACCAATATGGGCACCTCGACTTCGTGCTGCTGCCATGCCCTCCTTTGTCCGCTTAATGAGATTTTTCCGCTCAAATTGGGCGAAAGCGGCCATGACTGTGTAGATCAACTCTCCAGATGGCGTAGAGGTATCAACGTTCAAATTGACGATCTGGAATTCTATTCCCCGCTGTTTCAACTTTTCAGCTTCGAGCAACGCGTCAACGGTACTTCTGAAGGCTCTGTCCAAATCCCATACGACTAGGGTATCGCCTGCATTTAGCTTGTTAATGATCTTTTGGTATACCGGGCGCTTTTTATTCGCCGCTGACATTTTTTCGACATAGATTTCATCACACAGGGCCTTCAATCCATCTTCCTGTCTGTCTTCTCTTTGTTCCTCTAACGAAACTCTTAAATATCCTATTCGCATCAAATTTCCCTTTCATGTTTCGCGGAAAAAGACTTCCCGGAAGTTGAAAGGGAACGTTTTTTCGCCAGCCTCAAATTACGTTCTATTGGGCTCGCTGACGACTCTTAAGTGATTAAAAAATCTACTTATCCAATGCCTTGTTCCAATAATATGACAATACCACGAAAAGGGTTCCCTTTTTCGTGGGAGGCTTCTCATGGTTTTCAAGGGTTTAGCGATCAAAACTTGTTGGTTTTGGATTCCTGTTTTGATGATGCTTTTTGCCTTTCCAAACACATTCACGTATGCAGAGAAACTAAGTCAACCATCAAAAAAAGATTTGGAAGCTTGGGAAAAGGCTCAGGATTACTCACTGGCTCATCCAGTAATAACCTTTGCGGTGTATGGGAGAACAGAAAAATTCACCGCTATGGAGAATGCCGATAGGATTAAAAAATTCTTCTCGAATCAGAATGTCACATCTGAATACTTTCTAGCGAAAGAGGATCGAATGGGCGCAAGTGTTGGGTTCTACATACAAGGGGTTTCATACGGTCCCATAGGACTCGCCAAAGCCTTTCCCCTGATTCAGAAGGTGGTTGCACATTACAAACAAAAATATTCGACCGCCCCGTAAACTGTTTTCTTTTTGGACCCCGTTAGGTGTTTAGAGGACCAAGGCAAATCTTTGTTGTTGCTGCCCCTTGCGGTGTTGAATCATCCTGAACAGGATTGGTGCTCTTGGTGAATTGTTGTTTGATGGAAATCTCTTGGCCGTGACTTTGCACGCCTTTTTTATAGCTGGCGCGGCCTGTAAGGGTGGCCGCTACAGATTGAGTAGAGCGAGGATTTTCCGTGAAAGCGAGTTCTTCCATTGGGGTATCACCCTCAAAGGCTTCACCGTAATGATTGACAGCTATATGCCTTAATTCTTCCGGCACGTCTTGAGTAATTCTAATTTGGCTCGAAACCCCAGCATCTGACGATTCAAGCCTTTGGCGGAATTGGTCGGCTTCGACTCCGGTGATCAGCTCGTTGGCCTGGGCTTCTTCTATGGCATCGTTTGCCTGTTCCTGTAAAGACGCTTTGCGTTTTTGCAATTCCGTTTGTTCCTCAACCCGGTTACCCAAATTTCCAGCTAGGATAAAGGACAATCTGCCGCTGGTAAGATCATCCTGAGTGATACGGTATTTTTTGAGAAGCTTGGCATGAGCAGGATTCTTTGGGTCTAAGACACGTTGTTCAGCAAGTTCATGGAGATGCTCCAATTCCCGCATTTCGATGTCAATCTCACTCAGACGTTGATCAATGGCCGCGATCTCTTCATACAGAGCTTCCAGCCGGTCGAGCCATTGCTTTAAGGCCATACGCAACAAAGAACGGTCTTTGTGTTTTTTTTCCTTAGCAATCAGACTCTGTTCAGGGCTGCGATGGGAAAGACGACGGCGACCATTATTTAAGGCTTCCCCTTCATCATCTACCTGACCCACCGTATGATTATGATCCCGAAGGTGATCCGCCATCCGTTGATCCCGTGAGACATCGAAATCTTCCCGGAATGCGGGAAGAGTTCCATTCTCAGGATTATATTGTTTTGGAATGACTACTTTGTTGTTCTCGTCTACCGCCATGCTTACCACCAAAAGTTCTGCCTCTTTCAACAGTATGACGGAGAAGAATTAAGATCTTTTTAACTAAATCAAAGATATCGCGGATATTTGTAGAAAATTCATCTTTCTGTGCTACTTTCAAAAGAGGAAGGAAGCACCGATGCCAGAAACCAACGCGAGTATGGAATTAATGCATGATCTGTTGAAAGATATGCGGGGCTCGCTTGCCAAGCTTGAGCAAGGACAACGCCTCACCAATGAACGGCTGGGAGCCATTGAGCATCATATGGCGGGCTTTCATGTGACGGTCAGTTCACATAATGAAGAAATTGACACGATCAAAGAACGGATCGAGCGAATTGAACGCCGCTTGGAAATTACTGAATAATTTTTGGTCCTGGATTGGTTAATCATTCAAACCAAACGGTATCCCCTATTCTCCGCCATTCCCTTTTCGCATTTCACCTCCCCTCCCTCTTTACCATTTCTTAAACCTTCGGTTGTACTATGGAAATAGATACAGCTTTTCCGAGAACCACCCTCAAGCCCTCACAGTTCACAAATTGTTAGGAATGTGGCCAAGTCTCTTGCTGTCAATCGTGCCCAGATAACCCTGCATTCGGAAATTACGGTGAGTTTCCCGGATCAACCGCCTGCGCATGCTACAAAAACCATGACCATCCATATGATGCTCTTAATTTCCCTAAAATATTCACGTGACGGTCTTATGCCCTTAGATATCAACAAATATCAGCACTTTCTTGATGACGCAGATATTTCCGAACAGCGAAAGTCTGAGTTCATTCAAGATGTATGGAATACCCTTGAACAGATCGTTGATAGTGCATGGGGAACCCACCCTGTTCAGTTCTGCCAAGAACACAAGGTAAATACTGAT
>JAJDBO010000369.1 GCA_029261305.1 Nitrospirales bacterium | reverse complement strand
AGGATCGCGGCATAAAAGACGAGGGCCGTAATGCCCAACCACACCATTCCTGAACTTGTAGCCACAGGAATCCATCGACTCCACAGCGTTTGTTGATTCCAAAATTTGGTTTCAGCATGTTCAAGGGTCATGGAAGCCGTTTGCCTAAACGCCTCATGGAAGGGAATGCCCGAAGCTACCTTGGCCAACAGTTGCTTTGGAAAATCAGAGGATGTTTCATCGATCAAATCCAAGGTTAACGCATGAGCAATAACATAGGCACTCCGAGCCGAAGAGGAATCACTGACAAACCATTCATTCAGCTCATCGAATGACACTTGATGGCCGGAGACCATGGCCCAAACCAACCGAGCCCGTTCCTCAATGTCCCACGTTCGCCCAGCGATCATGGCAAGCCCTTCGTCAAACCAACGTGGAACGTCCCGTCCATCTGCGGCTCGATGAGTGAGAATATGCCCAATCTCATGCAACAACACTCCCTCAAGGGAGTCATACGGATAGTTCGCAACTCGATCGGCAAGCAACACGACGGTAGACGATTCCCCTACGGCATAACCCACGAACCAAGCTGGCACCCGTTTCGCCAGATCAGACTCATTCGAGACAAGTATCACTCGAATGGGTGGACCAGGTTGTTGCAGACCCACCAAATCCATGATTACTCGATATTGGTTTGAATCGATCTTCTGAAGTCGTTCCACAATTGGCTTCAACCCTTCCGCAGATTCAAATCGGAGGACCGGAGGAGCCGTTGCCCCTAACATGGGTGGCACAACACACCACCAGCTAGAAATCAACAAGGCCCCCAACAAAACAAGGCCGTAAAAGTTTTTGGATAAATTCCCCAACAGGAACTCCCACGAAAGACCACAGATCAAAATCACCTTGCGACTCTAGTGTACCATCCACATTGCTCCCTCGATATAGAAGCTGACACGCACCCATGATTAGCCAAAGATGCCAATTGACCCCCAGATAAGGCCTTTGGTACTTTTCATGTAATTGACAGCTTGAAATTCTGGGAGAAGTCGATGGAAAGCACGGAACGGAATCAAGAAGAATTTGACATCTTCCTCTCACATGCGACGCCAGACAAAGAGTGGGTTCTGACGCTCGCTGAGCGACTCGAGGCGTTCGGGTTGCGTGTGTTCGTAGACTCAAAAGAGATCGCTGTTGGCGATAATTTCGTTTTGCGTTTAAGCGATGGCTTGGAGCGGAGCCGGTACATGGTGCTCGTGCTCTCAAGCCACACTGAAGGACGTCCCTGGATAGCGCAGGAATGGACAAGCTTCATGGCCGATCACGGTCCTCTGGGACGACTCTTGCCGGTCAAGATCGATGCAGTCCACCTACCGACCATCCTCAAGGCCACCCAAGCAATAGACGCCACGGACCGGGACGTAACACGAGCAGCAGACGAGCTGCTCAAAGTAGTTGGAGATCCATCGACGCTGCCAACTGACGATGCTCGATGGCTTGTCCTAGGAAGAGACTTGGTATTCACGTTGTCGAAAGACGACGAACAGCTAAACGTAATTCGTCCCGACGGTACCACGCGAACCGTACCTCTACCGTGGAAGGCAGACGCGAAGTTCGGCATCGCCTACATGGAATTCGGAAAGCTGCACCGCGAGGCAATGACAGAGGCGAACGACCGCGCCGACTTGTTCCGCCATGCGCAGGTGCTTGGGAGCGCGCTGTTCGAATCACTTTTCGATTCACAGGATGCCGAACGATTCGTGAAACTTCTCACACTGGACCGCACACGTCCGGTAGTGCAAATTCGAAGTGAGGATGACCTCCTGCTCTCGCTGCCCTGGGAGCTTCTGCATCACGACAACGAATTTCTTGTACGCGAGGGTCGCATCGACCTCGTACGCACAACACCGACAGAGATGGCCGGGGAGACGTTGCTCCGGGAGCCGAAGACTTCCTTCAAGCTTGTCGTCAACGTCTCGGCACCCGAGAATTCGCATTTAAATTACGAAGCGGAAAGTTATCGAATCACGCGGGCAACGGCGGACCGTTGCCCGATGGTGCCAACCGAATTGGGAACACTCGATGATCTAGTCAAAACGGTCAATGAAGAAAACCCGACGGGAATTCATTTCTCTGGGCATGGTATGCCCGGCGCGTTGCTCTTTGAGGACGAGGAAGGGCGCGATCATCTTGTGGAGGTCGCCGATGTCATCAATGGAATCCGCCAACGGCTCCCCGATGGTCGTCGCTTGCCGCCGTTCCTCTATCTCGCAAGCTGCCACGGCAACGACCCAATAGCTCCGGGCGAAGAAAAAGCCGGTGCGCCAAGTGCAGCGGTGCAGCTTCACAAAGCAGGCGTGACCGAGGTGGTCGGCTACTTTGGCCCAATCGTCGATGAGCTATCCACACGAGCCGAGGAAACGATTTACGAAGCGATAGCAGAAGGGCGTTCCACACGAGATGCAGTGCGACTCGGGCGGGAGAGTCTTAAGAACCCGTTCCATAGACATGACGCCGAACATCGCCCCAGCTCGACGCGTTCGGACACAGCTGAAACAATGGCTGAGGGTGCCACGACCAAAGAGGCACCCATCGACACACATCCATTCGCATGGGCCCAACTCGTTTTCTATCGTCGCGGCCCCGAATGGCCTCTCTCGATTCCTAAGGCTACGGGAAAACAACAAACCTCACGGATATTGGAACGCAGCTTCGAGGGATTCGGTGACCGTAAGGTCCTCAAGACTGGCTTTATTGGTCGACGATTAGAGCAGCATAAGATCCGTCGTCGCATAAGGTAGGGGCATCGCGTCCTCGTGCTTCAGGGGCTTGGCGGATTGGGCAAAAGCACACTTGCCCAGCGAGTGCTTCCGTGGCTCACAGACGATGAAGCGAACGTGTGCACACTTTGGTGCCAGGAAATCGAGAGCAAACAGAACCGTGCCGAGGCGCTCGTCGGTCAGCTTCTCGATTACTGCCGCAAACGTTTTGGGTTGGACTGGGAAGGTATTGTTCAGCAAGTTGATCAAGCCGCTGGTGATGACTCGGCAAAACGCTTTATCTACTTCCTCCAGACACTCGTTCAAAATGCGCCAGGACTTATCCTTTATCTCGACAATCTCGAGTCACTTCTAATCGGGCCCAAGGACGATGCCTATTCGAGTACATTCGGCCAATGGGCTGAACCTGCGCTAGCGACCATCTGGAAGACCATCGATCAAATGGCGCGCGACACCAAGAAATTTTACGTGATTGCGAGCTGCCGCTACCGTAACGATGACTTTTTGAACGCCCTTCTTCAGGTCACGCCGCTCCCCGTCGATGCACTGTTCCGACTTACTGAGTGGTTTCCATCTCTGCAAAAACTTTCGACCACTACGCGAGCACGTCTCGTCTCTCGACTCGATGGACATCCGCGTGCGGTGGAATATGCCAACGATCTAGTGAAAAACGCGCTAACGAATTGGCGCAATGCACATGGCGAATGGACCTTGTCCTTGCCGCCCTCACCAGAGGAAGTCGACAAGGAATGGAAGGACATCGTTCAGCCATGCCTCCCACAGGTGGCCGAGAAACTGAAGGACAACCTCCTGCTTCAGGAGTTGTGGGATCGGGTATTGGATGACAAGGCTCGTAGATTCCTATGCCGAATGACCGTATTACGGCAGCCCGTCGAATGGGATCTCCTCCAATTCCTGGGCGAACCCGATGAACCAACAGGTCGCGCTCTCGAAACCGCTGAACGCCTGCGAGACACTTCACTCCTCGAACAAATGGAAATCAGAATTTTGGTGAGCAAAGATCGAATCGGCACAAGCACCCACTATACCTTGAATTCAGCGACAAACAGCTTTATCAACAAAGCACACGGCGACACCCCTGAAATTCGCACACAAACCCATCACCGTCTGGGAGAACACCTTGAGGCGGAAGCAAAAGATTCTCTCAATATCAATACCCACATTGAGGCCGGCCACCACTTGTTTAAAGCAGGAAAGTATGACCGTGCTTTCGAAATATTAGGCTCAGCGTCGACCTGGCTGCAACAACAAGGCCGTGTCCGCGAAGGGTTGCGAATTCTTGAACCCTTCCTCGAGAAATCTGTGCAAATACAGATGGACAGAACATTAATTCATCAGCTATTTGGCACAGTAGGAACCTCACATCACCGACTCAGTGAGGTACAAAAGGCTATTGAGTATTACGAGCAACGGCTCAGCATCGCCCGCGAAATCGGAGACCGATACGGTCAAGGCATCGCCCTCGGCAACCTCGGCATTGCCTACAAGGATTTAGGCAAGATTCAGAAAGCCATTGGGTACTACGAACAGCGGCTCGCTATCGCCCACGAACTCGGCGACCGACACGGCGAGGGCAAGGTCCTCGGCAACCTCGGAAACGCCTACTCACATTTGGGCAAAAGCCAGAAGGCTATTGAATACTTTGAGAAAATCCTCATCGTCTTTCGCGAACTCGGCGATCGCCGAGGCGAAGGTGCCACTCTCGGCAACCTCGGCAGGACCTACTTAAGTTTAGGAGAGAGCCAGAAGGCTATTGAGCACTTCGAACAACACATCGTTATCGCCCGCGAAATCGGCGACCGGCGGGGTGAGAGTGCAGGTCTCGGCAACCTCGGGAATGCCTACTCGATTTTGGGTGAGGTCCAAAAAGCCATTTCCTTTCTTAAGCAGGCCAAAGCTATTGGTGAGCAGATCAGCCAGCCAGAAATTGTCAAAAAGGCCACTCGTGCTCTTGAACAGCTCTCTGAGCGGCAGGGTTAATCTTTTAGAGAAGAATTAGGGTCAGACTCGATTGAAATTCAATTTTCCACAGACAAATCATTTTCTTTTAAAACATTCTTGTTCAAAGGAATCAAGTTACGCAGTTCACGTGAAAGGGAGTTGAGCTATCACTAGAAAAGGAGTGACCAAGCGAGGGTACTGCCAAAGCCCATGGCAAAGACTCCGGCACAGACTTTGATGTGCGTTTGCCAATGGGCGGCTCGTTGAGCCATGAAGATGAAGGGCATGCTGATGATGGTGCTCATCAGGAACATTCCGGCGATGGTTCCAGTTCCAAAGACCACGATATAGATTATGCCAAGGAAGAGGGAGGGCATGGTCGCCATCACGGTAATGGTTAATGCAGCGCTTCCAGCAATCCCATGAACCAAGCCAACACCAAAGGCCTTTACCAAGGAATTTCTTAGATGATGATGTCCATGGACTTCTTTGTTTTCGACGTGAACATGCACATGGGTATGGGTACTGTCATCATGCGAATGGGTATGCGCGTGAAGTGTTAACGGACGTCTGGCGCGCCACAGCAGGAGCGCACCTAAGCCGACAATCATCGCGGCCACCATCACTTCCATTCTGATGGCCAAAGCATCAGGAATTTTCCATTTCAAAGTCAACACCAGGCCACCAATCACCGTGAGCGTCACTGTATGCCCGACGCCCCAACACAGGCCAAGAATCGATGATCGTTTCAGGCTCTCTGTCTCAGCAGCCAACGTACCTACGGCCACCACATGATCGGCATCTAACGCATGTGAGAGCCCAAGTAAAAACCCAAGGAACAGCGAACTGAGAATAATATCTTCCATTTTGTTTACTGATTAAATCCTTCGAAAGCTGGCTGAGTGTTCAAGACTCGCCTACCCTACAATTTATGCGGCACGTCGAACAACCAAGACGCCATCGCGAATGGTCACGAGAACAGATGTCACTCGATCGTCCGCAGCCACCACTCGATTGAGGTCTTGAATGGCCGCCGTTGAATCGTCAAGTGGTGGGTGGTAAATGACGTCCCCGTTCCACAAGACATTATCAATGAGCATGACGCCTTTGGGGGCTAACAGTTCCAAGCCACGTTGATAATAATTCACATAATTGACTTTATCAGCATCAATAAAAATGACGTCGAAATGGCCATGGAGCTGGCTCATTGACTCGAGCGCCGGACCGACTCGCGCCTCAATCTTTCCACCGACTGGACTTTGGGCCCAATATTTCTTGGCGAACTCCGTTGATTCAGGATCTATATCACACGTGATCACTTGACCATCGTCCGGTAGCGCTTCGGCAAAACACAAGGCGCTATACCCCGTGAACGTTCCAATTTCTAACACCCGCCTCGCGCCCGCAACCTGAGCCATCATTTTCAGAAAGGCGCCTTCTAACGGGCCTACGACCATTTGCGGAAAATCGACCGAACGAAAGGTTTCTTCACGCAATCGTCGGCATACATCCGACTCAGGGGTGGAATGCGCTTCGGCATACGCATCGATTTCAGGAGCGATGAGATCTTTCATTGATATATCCTTCAAAGAGTTTGAGTCACGAGTGATTGGGGAAACATCTTTTTGGCGGGCCCATTGTGAAGGGTTTGCCTCTTACATTGCAATCATACCTCTCTCTTTGTACAGTCCTCCCTGACAGATCGGGAAACATTGGCTCGTCTCATATCAAGGGGTTCATCACATGCCAAACACGGCGAACGACTTAGCATCACTGAAAACCAAGCTTCTCGAAATTCAACATTTGCGTGATGCCTCGGCCTTACTCTCCTGGGATCAGGAAACCTACATGCCTTCCGGAGGAGGGCAAGCCCGTGCGGATCAAATCGCCCTGTTGCAAACCTTGGCCCATGACAAATTTGTCTCTAGCGACATTGAAACACTGTTAACCCCTCATATTGATCCAACGACTGGCTTGGCGCACGACAAGCTGACAGAACTTGATGCCGCCTCAAAAGCATTGCTTCGAGAATCGTGGCGGGACTTTAGTCGGGCCAAGAAACTGCCTTCTGAATTTGTGACCAGACTTGAACGCGAATGCTCGCTCGCCCAACAAGTGTGGGCAGAAGCACGGCAAGAGAGTAATTTCGCCAAATTTTTGCCGAAGCTTCAAACCATCATTGAGTTGAAACATGAAGAGGTGGGCTATTTAGGCTACAAAGATTCGCCCTATAACACGTTGCTCGATACTTTCGAACCTGGCGCGACCGTCGCCCAACTCAAACCCTTATTTACGACTCTTCGTGAAGGGCTGGTGTCACTACTCGAACACATCAGGCAAGCACCAAATCCACCAGATGATCGAATTCTCTATCACGCCTACGACAATGACCATCAAATGGAATTCGGCAAATTGGTCCTTACCAAAATGGGGTATGACTTTACACGGGGAAGATTAGATGTATCCGCCCATCCGTTTACCACCTCGTTTCATCCAACGGATGTTCGAGTGACGACCCGCGTGTTTGAAAAAGATTTCCAGTCTTGCCTGTTTAGCTGTATTCACGAGGGTGGCCATGGGTTATATGAGCAAGGGTTATCGTCTGAACACCATGGTACTCCATTAGGCGAGGCACTCTCCCTGGGCATTCATGAAAGCCAATCCCGGTTATGGGAGAACAGTGTGGGACGCTCGCGTGCTTTTTGGGAGCACTTTTTCCCTGTGCTCAAGGAACGATTTCCTGATCAACTGAGCGGCGTCACGGTAGATACGTTCTATCCAGCCATCAACACCGTAAAGCCCTCCCTCATCCGCGTCGAAGCCGACGAGGTGACCTACAATCTTCACGTCATGGTGCGCTTTGAAATCGAATTAGATGTGATCGAAAAACGAGTGAGCGTGAAAGACCTACCCGACCTCTGGCGAACGAAAATGAAGGAATACCTCGGAGTCGTTCCTGAAACAGAATCCGACGGCGTGTTGCAAGACGTGCATTGGTCCTTCGGCGCATTCGGTTATTTCCCGACTTATACCTTGGGCAACCTTTATGCCGCCATGCTCTTTAAGAAAGCTGGGGAGGACTTACCCTCCCTTAATAGCGACATTGCCCAAGGCAATCTCATTCCCCTGAAGGAATGGCTCAACAACCGAATCCACCGCCACGGACGCCAATACACCTCTGAAGAATTAATCAAGAATGCCACTGGCCAATCCTTGAGTGCCGAACCATTCCTCGAATCTCTTCGCACAAAAATGCAGGAGGTTTACGGATTTTCTGGGGCAATCTCTTAACCTATCTCCTTACTTTGTTTTTACTAGGTATTTCCCCATCCAATTGTATCTGAATAGATACACCGGTGTATCTATTCAGATACAATTAACAAAAAACTTCCTCAGTATTTATACCCTCAAACATTCTCCTTAGGTGTTCAGGTAAAACTCACAACTATTCAATATCTTGGATTGAATGCCACACCACTTTCACCTCTCTGGCATAAATTCTGCTTATGGCTTTGGTACGGATTTCATCATTTCTGAATGACGCCTAAGAATGAAATTCTATGGTGATAACCCTATATCTGTTGAGAGGTACGAGACACTGACTTAAACCAAAGAATGGTTGCCTATTCAGCCAGGACGGCAGGGGACATTTTTATTGAGCGCGTATCAGATGCGCTTAACAACAGCAGGAGTTGAATTATGTATTGCCCTTCCCGGCTTGGAATTTTTCTGACCATTTTTTGCTTTCTTGGAGTTCCATCTTCTTTCGCTATCACGCTTCATGTCACGGACGATCACACCGCCAGGATTGATCAGCCCGTCCCATCTCACAATCGGCACTCCTCCTGGAAAGAACGTCTAAAGAAATACGCCACTCATCATGTCAATGAGAAAAACATTTCTGTTCACAAACATTCTGCCGGGTATGAAGAGCAAGGATTCGTCAAATTTGATCTTTCCCCATTGCCCCCTGACGGATCTATCCAACATGCGACCTTACGACTGTGGCTCAACCAGGTAAAAAAACCTGGCACGCTTCACCTTCACGAAATATTAGCTGACTGGAACGAAGACACTATTCGCAAACCGCCACGGCCTCCCATCGGGCCAGTATTGAAAAGTTTGGCGATTACTAAAATTGACAAAAAGCAATTCATCACGATTGAAGTCACCACCATACTCAAGGATTGGGTAGAGCGTCCTTCGACGAATTTCGGGCTCGCATTAATCTCTGATTCCAACGCTCCTCTCAGTATCGCGTTTGATAGTAAGGAAAACCCATTCACTAGCCACCCTGTAGAAATCGAGGTGACACTCTTACCCGGTATCGGCCAAGACGGCCAACCTGGAATTCAAGGTCCACCGGGAGATCCTGGGGCTCCCGGTCCGCAAGGCCCTCCGGGGCAGTCAGGGCCGCTAGGCGCTCAAGGTCCAACCGGAGAACCAGGCTTACCAGGATCGTCGGGAAACCCAGGCCCTCCCGGGAAAATCGGCACTACCTGGTTGACAGGAACCGAACTTCCCCTGGAAAGCCAAGGAGAGATTAGAGATTTTTATCTGAAAAACGATACAGGGGAATACTTTACAAAGACTGATTCAATCACATGGGTATACATCGACACACTGCGAGGCCCAGCAGGCCCCTCGGGTGAACAAGGACTTCAAGGAGAGCAAGGGGCACAAGGCGAAATAGGCCCAACGGGTCTGACTGGATCGATTGGGCCACAAGGCCCACAAGGAGACACACCGCTTCTCATCATGGCTGGACAAAATTG
>JAJDBO010000368.1 GCA_029261305.1 Nitrospirales bacterium | reverse complement strand
TCTAACGCCGCTCAACTCCTAAACGCGGCCATTCAAGAAGGCCTTATCCAGGTTCGATAAGGGTTTTCTTCGCTCCACTCCTCCTTTGCCGTACCGCCTCAAAGACCACGGCTGCCACACTCGCTGACACATTGAGCGATTCAACTTTTCCCTGCATGGGGATCTTCGCCTGTTGTTCGCATTTCTGAAGCACTCCCGGGCGCACCCCTTTACCTTCCCCGCCGAATACTAACACAATGGGGGCATTCATCTCTACCTCATCGTATGTTTTTGTTGCTTGGGGATGGAAGGCCACGGCAGGAATGCCTTGATCCTGTAATCGCTCAATCAGCTTTCCAATATTTGTGCACCTGGCCACCGTCATATGCTCCAGTGCTCCAGCCGAAGTTCGCGCCACTGTGGCTGTCAACCCCACCGAACGCCGATCAGGAATAAATATCGCGTGAACACCGGCCCCTTCAGCTGTTCGAATAATCGCTCCTAGGTTTTGAGGATCCTCGATACCATCCAAAGCCAAGAGAAGAGGAGCTTCGACCTGACTAGATAAACGGGAGAAGACCTCATCTTCACTCTCATAGGCTTTTGAGGCCACAAACCCGACCACCCCTTGGTGATTCTCACCACGAAGAACTAATCGATCCAGAGACTGCCTTGGCTCAATAGAAAGCGGCACACCTTGAGACTTGGCCAATTGAATAATTTTAGAGAATTGACGATCTTGATGGGTCAGCTCAATTTTCACAAAACTCCGGGTTTTGGCCCGAAGGGCTTCGGTTACGGTATGGATGCCATAGATCCGATCTCCAACACTATCGCTTCCATCTCGTGGTCCCATCCGGTCGGTCTTCGAGGATAATGCCTTGGGCAGCCAAGGCTTTCCGGATTTGGTCTGCGGCGGCAAAGTCTTTTTGGAGTCGCGCTTGGGCCCGGTGTTGAATTTGTTCTTGTATCCACTCATCCGTCAGTTCCTTTTTCTCATCTTGCATTGTTTCCGACACTTGACCAAACACCAAAGGACGAGACACCCATTCGTTCTCAGGAAGCTGAAAGAGGCCTACGGGTTCTCCACAACGCCGAAAGATTTCTTGAACCTGTTTCCTTGAGACATCAGACAAACCTTCGAGCAGCATCTGATTGATCTCTGTTCGCAATTGCTGAAACTCAGCAAAGGCTTTGGGAGTATTGAAGTCATCATCCATGGCCACTTCAAATGCCTTGGCAAATTGTGCAAGCCGCGGCTGAATATCGGCATCTTCCTTCACATCCTGTGGAGCCGGTTCCTGCAACCGTTGAAACAATCCATATAAATTATCCAGAGCGGCCTTGGCTTCCGACACTCCCTGATTGGAGAAATTCACATCACTCCGATAATGCGTCGTCAAAAGAAAATATCGTAGGGTTTCGGCGGTCACCGTTTCAGGGCAATTAGATTTGTCAAAGATCTCCCGAACCGTAAAAAAGTTGCCCAAGGATTTCGACATTTTTTCTTCATCAATCGTCACAAATCCATTGTGCACCCAAAACCTCGAAAACCCTTTCCCTGTTGCCGCACAGGACTGCGCGATTTCGTTTTCATGATGGGGAAAAATAAGATCCTTCCCACCGCCATGAATATCGAAGGTTCCTCCAAGATGATGAACGGACATAGCCGAACATTCAATATGCCACCCCGGACGCCCTGGCCCCCAAGGGCTCTCCCAAGCCGGCTCACCTGGCTTAGCCCCTTTCCACAACGCAAAATCCATTGGGTCCCGTTTTCGTGGATCAACTTCGACCCGCGCACCGGCCTGCATATCCTCTAACTTTCTTCGTCCCAGTTGTCCATAGAAAGCGAAGGTGGCAACCTGGAAATATACATCTTGATCAACTTGGTAGGCATGGCCCTTATCCACCAAAGACTGAATCATCTCGATGATTTCAGCCATATGATCCGTGGCTCGCGGCTCGATATCGGGATTGGTAACACCTAAACGATTCATATCGCGATAGTAGGCTTCCACATATTTCTCGGTCACTTGCTTCCAAGGGATAGATTCTTCCGCTGCGCGATTGAGGATTTTATCGTCAACATCGGTGAAGTTTTTGACGTAGTTCACCTGATATCCGCGATAGCAGAGATACCGTCGGATAACGTCAAACACAATTGCGCTCCGGGCATGGCCAAGGTGACATTCGTCATACACGGTCACCCCACACACATACATGCCGACGTGGTCGGAGGAGAGCGGAACAAATTCTTCTTTTTGATTAGTGAGGGTATTGAATATTTTCACGGCGCATTAGATTTCACCGCTTGGAGACGGGGAGGACTTGATCGCTTTTTTGGCGTAAAATTTGACCACCCAAAACCCGATAGCAAGCAAGGCCACGAACACAATGGTTATGACGTTAAAATACTTTTCGATCACTTCCTTCATCCATGGGCCGAAGAGTTGTAGGGTGCCTGCCACGAGAAAGAAGCGAGCCCCACGGCTGATGAGTGAGGCAATCACGAAAACCTTGAAGTTTACATAAAAGGCCCCAGCTCCAATGGTAAATACTTTATACGGAATTGGCGTCAACCCTGCAATAAGAATGGCCCACCCCTCATAGCGTTCAAAAGTTTGGTGAACCATCGCCATTCGCTCTTTTCCCATAAAACGCATGAGAAGCGGCCTGCCTCCCCACCACCCGATCGCATACCCAAAGATTCCACCCAACACCGACCCAGCCGTTGTAATCGCAGCATAATACATTCCCCAGGATGGATTCCCCAATGTCAGCGCCATCAATAAGACATCCGGAGGCAAGGGGAAAAATGAGGACTCTGCAAAGGACAGGAGAAACAACGCCGGCACCGCATAGGGCGATTCCGACCAAGATAACATCCAATCGTAGATTTCGTGGATCATAAGAAAAGGCTCGTTATGATGACTGGTGAAGAGAGCGAATTTGCCTGGTTAATGTCGATTCCCACGATTGCAACTTTGTCAACGCACGATATTGTGTCATGTCGAAATGGAGTGGAGTCAACGAAACAAGACCATGAGAAATGGCATCCACATCCGAATGCTTCTTTCGGTTCCACGAGACCTGCTCCCCTGCGATCCAATAATACTTCCCCCCACGTGGATCGGTTTTTTCAACCACTGGATTGTTATATCGTCGCCGACTCAAGGAAGTGAATTGCATTCCCTTCAAACCTTTGGCCTGGAGGTCAGGAATATTTACATTGAGCAAAGTGTCAGCCGGAAGTCCATGTTTCGACACCATTTTGGCTACTTCAAGAGCAACCTTAGCCCCGAGGCCGAACCGAAATTTATTTTGTCCATCCATGGATATCGCGATTGAAGGAATACCTCGAATAGCTCCCTCTAGGGCAGCGGCTACAGTACCAGAATTTGTCACGTCATCACCAAGGTTCAGCCCTTTGTTAATCCCAGAGACAACAAGATCTACCTCTTGATCTTTTAAGAGTTGCCCAATGGCTAGCGTAATACAGTCGGACGGGGTTCCATTCACAGAAAACATTTGCCGACCGACCTGGTTCAATCTCAGCGGCTTATGTAAAGTGATGGCCCGCCCCATCGCGTTTTGTGCACGTTCAGGAGCAACTACCCATACATCTCCAAGTGATTTCATGGCTTGGGCAAGAGCTCGAATTCCTAGCGAATCAATACCATCATCATTGGCCACTAAGATTGTCATTAGGATACAAGTAGAGTCATTCTTCCTGAAACACTCAGAGGGGTTTGCCCAAAGCACGGAAATCAAAGATTTCCCTCAGAGTATGGTATGAAGATCGGTCAAACATCTCACAGACCTTAATCACTTTCTAGCGCTAAAGTCCGGGTCTATCGCCAACGAAAAAGAGCCTACCTCAATGATTGAGGTAGGCTCTTTTAATTTCTTATTTTACTTCAACAACACGTTAAATATTTTGCATAAAATGCGTGACTTCATCTGGATCAACGGTTCCCATTATCGCAGAAGATGGGACAGTCGAGGATTTTTTACCAGAAAGTCCACATTCAATTTCATCAAAGATCATTTCTACTGGCATGGACATTCCACCATACACATGTGGGCCAGCCACAATTTTGGCTTTTGAGTACCCATAAATCGCAGTGGCCACCTCCTTGGCTAACCAACCGACATAGTTAAATTCTGGCACTACTATCAGTTTGGCCTTTCCGCACAACTTCCGGAGCTCTCTCGTTGGAAACGGTCTCA
The DNA here is from genome assembly GCA_029261305.1 of Nitrospirales bacterium. The sequence goes on along the minus strand of JAJDBO010000368.1, from coordinate 931 downwards.
ACGATCTGACTTTAATGAGACCGGCTTGAATCCCTTTGTCATTACACAAACGAATGGCTTCACGGCATTGGCCCGCCATACTACCGGAAGCAATAAGAAGTACATCAGCACCTTCAACGTCTTGTGCTTCAACAAGCCCATCCATGTACTCCTCAATGTATTTGCGCGACCGCTCAACCGCCGCCCACACTTCTTGCTGCCACACGGCATGGATGTTATACGCCATGAAGTTTGACTTTTGAACAGGGGCATCGCGTGACAGCCGGGCCGGAGGATTTTCCGCATCCAACACTGGAACAGCCCCTCTCCATGGCTCACGAGGAGGCAACTTGAATCCTTTATCCTGCATTGAACAATATCCACGAGCATGGGTCACGAAAAACCCATCGCAGCAGACACCCACAGGGAGAGTCACATCATTTTTTTCGCTAATGATAAATGCCTTCATGATGTAATCAAACAGATCCTGTTGATTCTCCGCATGCCACACGATCATCCCGCAATTTAACAGGTATGCAATTTCAATATTGTCCGGTTGAATGGCTAATGGAGCATTCACCACACGGCAGGTAAACATGGCCACTGCTGGCAACCGATGCCCTGGCCAAGAAGCAATGGGTTCCAACCCTCGAAGTGTTCCTGGACCTGCGGTTGCAGTAAAACAACGAACGCCAGCACGAGACCCCCCAGCCATCGCTGACATTACCCCATATTCTTCTTCGCCACGATAGAATTCCTTCACATACCCTTCTCCATATAATACCCCAATAAGCTGCAGGGTTTCACTTTGCGGTGTAATCGGGTAGGCAATCGACATATCCACGTTGGACCGACGAACTGCCTCCTTTGCACATTCACTGCCTGTGATAAACTCTCTTTCCCGAGGAGCTTCGTGAAACATATATTCTGGGGTAACTATTTTCTGCTTTTT
>JAJDBO010000367.1 GCA_029261305.1 Nitrospirales bacterium | reverse complement strand
TCGCGTGTTTGCTAAATATTTTAATCGTGACCTGCAATTCCAACAGATGGGGGCTCATGATGATTGGCGAGGGAGTCGGCTAGGATTTCGAACCGATTGGAATGTCACGTCTCGCGATACCGTGATGATTGAAGGCTCAGGCTTTACCCAGAGCCTAGGACAACGCATTAATCTTGCGACAGCCCTTGGGTCTTCGGTCCCTACCGTACTTGATGAGGATTCGGCAAATACTGGTGGAAATGTGCTTCTTCGCTGGAACCGCCAATTCGCGGATGGGCAAGACCTCATGGTGCAAATGTTTTATGACCGTTACGAAACTGAGTTTGCGGTGACTCGAGCGACCATTGATACCATCAATGTTGATTTCCAGCATCGGTTTCCCTTTTTCAGCAACCAAGAAATTGTATGGGGAGGAGAATATCGGTTTTGGGCTGATCAACTGACAAGAACGGTGAGTCTGGTTCCTGCTCCCGGCCATCAATCGTTTAATCTGTTGAGTGGGTTTATTCAGGATGAAATTCAAATCGTTCCCGAGGTATTAGTGCTGTCGGTTGGTACCAAACTTTCTCATACGCATTTTACGGGCTTTGAATATCAGCCAAGTGCACGTGTTCTTTGGAATGTGGTTCCGAACCATACGGTGTGGGCAGCGGCCTCGCGAGCGGTGAGAGTGCCTTCCCGGTTATTAGATCAGGGCCGATTGATACAACCGCCGTCGACAACCGTTCCTGTTCCTGTGACTATCCTAGGGAACCCTCAGGTCGAATCTGAAGTCTTGCATGCGTTTGAAGTGGGATATCGGGTGTCTCCCTGGCCGAAACTCTCCCTTGATTTCACGGCTTTTTATAATCTCTACGATGAACTTCGTGGATCGCGCGCCGTGGCTGCACCACCGACCACGCCCACATTTCAATTTGTGAATAACAAATCTGCCAACAATTATGGCTTCGAAGTCGCGACAACGCTTCAACTGCGAGAGTGGTGGACGCTGAAGGGCACGTATTCTTACCACGAGATGGATGTCAGCCTAGAAACGGCAGTTTCTCAACTGCCTGATACTCTTGATGGGGGGAGTCCTCGTCATCAAGCATCGCTCAGATCCATGGTGACGCTTCCACATGATGTGGAGTTCGATACATGGCTTCGTTATGTCGATGAACTTCCCTCATTTGGAATCCCCGCGTTCACGGAGTTGGACGCTCGAATTGGGTGGCGTCCTATGGAGAATTTAGAGTTGGCTCTAGTAGGACAAAACTTGCTGGACAAACATCATCAGGAAATGGGTCCTACGTTTGTTCAAATCCAAGCAACTGAAGTGCAACGTAGTGTGTATGGGAAGGTCACGTGGACCTTTGATGGTATGAAGGATCTGCTCGGTCGCTAAGATGGTAAAACAATTCTCCAAAAATTTTAAATCACAGCCTCTCCCTGATGGTGTATGGAGTGCTATGCCATCTCGACGCCACATCATCATTGGTCGTTTCGGACGATTGGGCAAATTGTGGTGCCAGGTACTGTTCAGCGTTCTGGCGGGATTGAGTTTGACTTCTGGTGCCATAGCTGGAGTCGCAGAGGAGTACCAGGTGAAAGCGGCCTTTTTCTATCACTTCGCACGTTTTATCGAATGGCCTGCCGATAAATTTTCTTCAAAGGATGATCCTTTCCGAGTGTGTATCGTTGGCAAGAATCCATTTCAAGGAGAACTGGAAAATATCTTGTCTAGCAAGAAGGTTCACAATCGCTCTTTTTCACTGATGTCCGAGGTGTCTGACTCACGGTTGAGTCAATGCCATGTCGTGTTTGTGAGTAATGTAGCTGCTGAGCGTTTAAAGGCGGTGTCACATATTCTCAAGGGAAAGAGTGTCTTAACTATCGGAGAACGATCAGATTTTATTCAACTGGGGGGGATGGTTCGCCTCTTCGTCGAAAACAGTAAGGTTCGCTTTGGCATTAATCCTCAAGCCACCCAGCAGGCGCATTTGGAGGTCAGCTCCAAGTTGTTGCGGCTTGCTAAGATTGAGGAGCCCTGAGGCTATATGGTCAAACGATGGTTTGAACAAGCATCCCTTCAAGGGAAAATTGTCCTCATTGTTGGGGCCACGACAGGATTGGCTTTGGCCTTTTCTATTACCCTTTTAATGATCAATGACTTTCACATGATGCGAGATGGCCTTGTTCGAGAGATTTCAGGGCAAGCGAATATCATTGCAGCCAATAGCACAGCGGCGTTGGCCTTTGAAGATCAGGCTGGAGCGAAGGAGATTCTCCAAACCTTGAAGGTGCAACCTGAAATTGTGCAGGGCATCCTTTACGATCGGACTGGAAATATCCTTGCTTCCTACGGTCATCAAGCCATTCATCAAAATGCTATTTTCATCGATTCTTCATCACGAATTCGCTGGACTTGGGATTCATTAGATTTTGCTCAACCGATTGTTCTTGAACAAGAACGATTAGGGGCGATTTATCTCAAATCGAATCTTGATGCCTTATGGATTCGATTAGGGGAATATTTGTCTGCTGGGCTAGGAGTGCTGCTCCTATCTATCGTGCTCTCTCTCCTGTTGTCTTCCCGTTTTCAACGAATCATTTCTAGACCTATTGTGAAGTTGACGGATGTGGCTCGTCAGGTGTCAGCAGAAAAAAATTATGCGCTGCGTGCACCTCAAGGATATCCTGACGAAGTTGGGATATTAATCGAACGGTTTAATGAGATGCTGCAGGTTGTCCAATACCGGGATGTTGAACTCGCACAGCATCGTGATCATTTGGAAGAGATGGTATCGGTCCGAACCCAGGAACTGGTGGAGTTAACAGGGAATTTACAACAGGAGATTGAGGCGAAACAAGTGACAGAAGCCAAATTGATCGAGGTGGCAATGGATCTGGAAACTAAAAATGAAGAATTAGCTGAATCTCGAGACCAGGCACTTGCGGCTGTTAAGGCAAAGTCAGAGTTTCTTGCGACAATGAGCCATGAAATTCGTACGCCTATGAATGGAGTGATTGGTATGACCGGTCTGTTGCTCGAATCGTCATTGACAGCTGATCAACAGCGGTTTGCTGAAACCGTCCGGTCTTCGGGAGAAGCGTTGTTGACGATTATTAATGATATTCTTGACTTCTCAAAAATTGAAGCCGGGAAACTTGATTTTGAGCATATTGATTTTGATCTGCGTGTCTGTGTGGATGAGACCCTGGAGTTATTGGCGGAAAAAGCTGGAGCGAAACGTTTGGAGCTTTTGGGAATTGTGTTTCCCGATGTGCCCACAGCACTTCGTGGAGATCCTGGTCGGATTCGGCAGGTCTTTCTCAATTTGTTGGGTAACGCCATCAAATTTACGAAATTTGGAGAAGTCACCGTCCAGGTATTACGCCTCGATGAATTGGAGGATGAGGTAGTTCTTCGTTGCCAAGTGACCGATACCGGGGTTGGCATACCCTATGAAGCCCAATCCAAACTTTTCCAGGCCTTTACACAAGCGGATAGTTCGACGACGCGTAAATATGGTGGCACGGGGTTAGGCTTGGCAATCTCAAAGCAACTCGTGGAACAAATGAATGGCGAAATCGGGGTAGATAGTGTGCCTGGCGTTGGAAGTCAATTCTGGTTTACGGTTCGTTTAGCCAAACAACCGGTGGATGATCATGCGGCGGGAATTCCTACGAGGAAATTGGAAGGGCTCCGGGTGTGTTGTGTGGATGATCATCCGACCAACCGGTTTTTGCTCGCTCAATACTGCTCGGATTGGGGGATGGATGCGGTGGTAGCTGGGAATCCTCGGGAGGCTCTGTGTCTCATGCAAGCGGCAACTCAGAGAGGGAAGCCCTTTGATTTAGCCATCCTCGATATGGAAATGCCAGAAATGGATGGGAAGGGTCTGGCGGCTACGATTCACGCTGACTCTGCGATTGATCCTGTTCGCTTAGTGTTGCTGACGTCGCTAGGGCAACGTGGCGAAGCGACGAAGGCCAGAGCTGCTGGGTTCGTCGGTTATTTGCTGAAACCCATTCGCAAAGAAAAACTTCAGAGTTGCCTGGAAATGGTGATGGGGATCGCTGATGTAGATTCCCTTGAAGCCGTCCCCCCCTTGATTACTGAGTATAGTCAACCCGTGCTACCGACCATGAGGAGCGCGACCATTCTCGTGGCTGATGATCATTCCGTGAATCAACAATTGGCGATGTTGATGCTTGAGCGGATGGGGCATCGTGTGGATGTGGTGAGTAATGGGCAAGAAGCGGTCGATGCTGTGTTCAGACAGCCGTATGATGTCGTATTCATGGATTGTCAAATGCCAGAAATGGATGGATATGATGCAACTAGGGAAATTCGGAGAGGAGAAGTGTCTTCCAAAAGAGGAGCGTTCCGCGGGCAGCAAGCAGAAACGGTCCGGATCCCCATCATTGCCATGACGGCTAATGCCATGCCGGGCGATCGCGAAAAGTGTCTGGCCGCAGGTATGGATGATTATTTGAGCAAACCCATTAAGGCAGACGAGATGGCAAAAACGTTGATGAAGTGGTTGCCTGCAACCGGGAAGGCTGCCCAAGAAGAAGATTGTCTTGGAACGGTGGAGGGTGATCTCATCGCCAGCGAGGACGGTACAGTCACTGAGAATGGGATTTCCAAAAATAATACAGACGCACAATCATCAGCTGTGAGTGAGGACGCGGAAAGGCTATCCTCTGTTTCTCCAGAAACGTTTCGTGAGTGGCGCGTGATGACTGGAGATCAATACCCTGTCTTTTTGGCGAAAATCGTGCAGCAGTTTGTCGAAGAAGCCGGAAGATGCATTGAACTTATTCAAGCCTCCGTATCCAGTGGAGATGTGGCAGCTCTTCGAGAGGCCGCTCATGGCTTAAAGGGCATTGCAGGAAATATCGGTGCCCTTCGGTTGCAACAACTTGCCTTGGAAACAGAGACCGTGTGCCAACAACCAATGATTGACTCTTCGTTGGGATCATTTTCGCAACTAGAGTCAGAGTTTGAGAATGTGCGAAGCCTCTTGGCTCATGAGCTTTCCCAGGGTGCCAAGTATTCATAATGCCTGGTGGGTCTGGGGCCTGAGGATTTTTCGACAAAGACCTACTCCGCCGATCCTTCCTGTGTTTTCCTTCCTAATAGTTCCTATTAATTGCGGTTTCGTCAA
>JAJDBO010000366.1 GCA_029261305.1 Nitrospirales bacterium | reverse complement strand
TGATTCGTTGGTTTCTGCAAAGATGATATTGGGAAAAAGTATCGAAACCGTAAGCGTTAAGAAAAATAGTCCACGGCTCATAGTCTTAGGCCATTTCGTCATTCTTGGCGATCTTTTCTTGCTCAATATTTTCCCGCTGTTTATCGACTTTCAAATAATTTACGAAAGATGGAATTGAGTAGAGGTTAGGTGGAATGTGGCGGAATATCAATAATATCGGTGGGTTAGGTTTGGTGGAACTCTGCTTCTCTGTTCCGCTTGTTGCAGATAGATTTTTTCGCGTCTGTGAATATCAATGGTTTGTGGGGATATCTTTCATATAGTTTGCGAAACGGTCAATCCTTCCTAAGTGCTGTTTAATCCTACAGAAAATTGCCGTTTAAGGGCCATTGACGGCCTTTGAATTGGTAAATCCCAGTGCGGTCCTAGTGCGGTCGTGTTTTGGCGCTTATCTGAACCTCGCCTTCATTCAATGTTCATGGCCGCACTAGGAATTGTGCAGATAGTTTTTTGACCCCTGTTTTGGAAAATCCTAGTGCGGTGTTGTGACCCTTAGGTAGTGGGAAATTTTTTGTGTTTTTAAGTCGGGATTCCACTTTAGCTCTTAATGTGGAAACAGTGATCCTAACCTACCCTGGAAGAGCAGGATATTGTGGAACGTCAGTTGTAGAGTCAGGCATTTGAATGGAACTCAACCTAAATAACACGGGAACCAGACCGTGGTTAGCAAAAATGGTTTGATGCTTTCCCCAATGAACCACATATCCCTTATTGGTTGTTCCCTTTACAGCAAATTCGCGAGGCTCGCCTGGTCCCGTAAACACTAAGATTCCGTCTCCAGGATTGAGAGTAAGGTTCCCGAACCAGAGCAAATTATCGCGAATTAGAATCGCCTGTTGGGGGGCTGTGCGAATCCCAAGCGTTAATATAAACTCCCCTATATTGACAGATTCATTTATGCGGATAATGAACCTTTCTGTATTAGCCAGACCTCGGTCTCGAACTTCACAAACATGCAGTTCTGGAATAGGATTCAGGGGGGTAATCACTTCTCAATTTCCTTTGATCTTTTCCACCAACCAAATATAATAAGAAGTACACCCGAAATACCAAGGACAATTGAGGTGGTATCAAAATGACCTTGGTAGAGTTGTGGGGTTAGGCCCAACAATAGGGTGCCAACTGCAATGGCGAAATGTCTAAGATGCCTATCATTAGAGTCGGCATTGAGTCGTTCTTTTAAAACAGCGTTTTCGAGGAGAGAGTTGGTGAGATTGCTTTGCAATTTTTGAAGGTCAGAACTAGCAGCAGTATTTTTCGAATTGGCTTGTTCGATTTCTTTAGAAAGATAGCCGTTTATATATACTAGAAAATGGGTGAAGGTTTCACCGCCTCGATAGTTTTTCTGCTCTGCATATGCAACTATGGTTTCATGTAAAGCATATTCACCAAGTGCTGACTGAGGATTTGTTCCAACAAGGTCTCTGGTACTAGCTTCCTGCGATCCGTCAGAACCAGTATCTTCGGGCTCAGGGATTTCCGGAATTTTGTGGTCTTCTTCCACTAAGTCATTCCTCTTTTTTCTTGGGGTCTGGGATCGGATAGCAGTCCCAGGCACGAACGTCTTTCGGAATATTGCCCTGAGTATGCATGTAGCCATTGAACTTTAGCCGGTAGGTCGTCATATCGACGATGGCTTGGCGCTGGGTTTCGCATTGTTGCTTGGTGGCGAAGGGGCCAACGGTGTCAATTGTGGTGTGTTCAGGGATGAACGCGAGAAAGACGAAGTACCAGACCACCATATCGAAACCCTCCTTTTTGGAAGTGGGACATTGAAACTCGCTGTGAGTTTCAATGTCCCACGATATTTTGTGTCGATTCAAATGCAATCATGGCGAATATAATGGCAGCGGTGAAATATTCCCAAACAGAGGCATCAGGTTTGCCGGTCGTCGCTGGATCTTTTGTGAGTGCCCAGATGAGTGCTACGACCCAACCGACTACACTCCAGCCAGTCAACACATTAAGTGCGGCGATCGCGCCAATATTCATCTTTTGCCTGCCTCGTGCGATGATGGTTGGCAGGAAATAGGCGTATCCACCGGCAAAAATAATTAACCATGGAGCGATGTCCTTCATTGGCTGTTATCCCATTCCATAGAATGAATAATCCCACACCGGCTATCTCACTTCTTTTTTGGGGGTTGCGCTGCCTTTTTGGATTCGTCGTGCTCGTGTTTTCGCATTACCAGTGAGAGCATTCCTTTCACAATTTCTTCTTCGCCGTATTGTAACAATTTAAAGCAACTTTTGATGATGGCTTTTTGATCGTTATTTAGTTCCTGCCAGATATCCATGAGTGGGCCGAAATCATCAATCGTATCCTGCCCGTAACGCGCACGAGTCTCGGCGACTTGCTCATCAAGGGTTTGTGGCCCTTCGCCATCTTCCAGCCATTCCACACGAAGCTGTTTCTTCTGAGCCACCAATAAAATCCATTTATCGGGAACCTTATTTTCTCGAATAGCGCGATTGATTAAGGACGGGTCTACGTCCAACCATCTAGCAAGCGCAGCTAGAGTAGTAATGCTTAGGATTTTAAGCATACGGTCAATTATTTTTTGAGCCTTCTTTTTCATAGAAAAAATTCTATTGACAAGTATGGACTAAAAGTCTATATTGCCCATCAACCATGTTGAAAACTAAAAACCGTCACAGCCTCATGATTCGATCGGAACTCACTCGCCGTGGTTTGACGATGTCTGATGTTGCGCGAAAAGTTCCGTGCCATCGTAGCCTTGTGACGAGGACTGTGGCCGGTGAAATTCGTTCTGAAAGGGTTGAGCGTGTCATCGCAAAAATTATCAAAGTATCAAAGACGAAATTGTTTCCTTCGCCGAATCCGTTACCGGTCAACGGTGATTCATAAAATATAGATTATTGCACTCAATGACAATGTCTAATTCTAGAAACTTTTTATCAGATGACGTAGCAAGAAATTCCTCAGCTTTGGATACTCCAAATGAGGGGGTTCTTGCGGAAGTGGAGCCGCTTCTTAGGGCAGCCATTACGCGAGCGATTCGGGAATCGAATCTGTCTCGGTTTCAAGTGGCGGCTCAGATCTCTGAATATATCCAACGAGAGATCACGAAAAACTATCTCGATAAAATTCTATCTAATAGTTGTGAGGAGGCGAGGGTTGCCGCTGACTTGGTTGCCGCTGTGTGTTTGGCGACTGGTTCTGTTGCCCCACTTGAGATTTTGGCCGCAGCGGTTGGGGCCCCCATTATGAATGCCGGTGAAGCGAAGCAGTTTGAACTGTGGCGGCTGAAAGAGGAGCGGGCCAACCTTGATGAGAAGATCAAGAAGTTGGAAAGGAAATCTAAAAAATAAGAGGGTTTTTCATGAGTGCGGAAATTAGGCTATTCCAAAAAACTTTTGTGTTGGATCGACTGGCCATGGAAACACTTAGGCGGTCTTTGGGCACTGAGATCGGGTTAGCCTCGGCGCAACAGTTAGCCGGGGAACTCGACTGTGAGTTATCGCAAGAGGCCCTGGCTGTGGTGGAAGAGAAATGCCGAACTATGAATTTTATCCATAATTTCTGCCTATTGAGTGATGAAAAACGAGACACGTTCATGCGAGTCATGCGTGCCCTTCAAGTGGCAGATCCTGAAGAATTTGAAGTTTTAAAATTAGTTATTGAGGGGCAGGCACGACGGTTGGAAGGTGTGGGGTAATGAAAACGCAAAGAAAGAGAGAGGCTCCCAGGTTTATCCATACCAATGAAGAGCTTCTTGTTGCCCTGAAAAATTTAAATAGGAAACTTCGGCATGTTCCTACGAGACGAGATATTGATAGAGCGAAAAGTTGCCCATCGTCATGGACTTATTACTCGCGATTTGGATCAATAAATACTGCATTGAAACAGTGCGGAATTACCCCAAATCGAATTTACGCATCTGAGGCCATTAAGGGGATTGCGTGACCCACTACCTCACAGTCCAGCAGGCGATGGAGTTGTTGGCGATCGGGAAACGCACGCTCTACGACCGAATTAATGATGGATTGTATGAGGTGAAATATGAGGGCGAGCGTGCCAGTAACGGTAAACGTCCGATGGTGGTGTTGCTCAGCTCGTTGGGTAGCGCGGATCAGGCGCGATGGTGGATGCAGCAAGCCAGGGCGGAGCGGGAGGGGTTGGCGCAACCTGTTAATCAAGAGAGCGCCTTGGATGAATCTGAATCGAAACCTTCTGTTGTGTTGAACTTGGCCGAAATTTCCGAAGGCTGTCGGGATGAGGCGTTGCGGCGGTTGCCGATTGTGCAGGCGGCGATTGAGATTATGGAGACGCGGTTGGATGTGACTAGGCGGATTCAACGGTTCGCGAAGCAGCACAACATGCATGTCGCCACGTTGTATTCATGGATACGAAAATTTCAGAGCGGTGGCTATCCGGCATTGATCCCGGATTGGGGTAAAAAAAAAGGCACGTTCACTGCCATCCCAAAGGACATTCAATTGGTAATTGCGGAGGACTTCTTGCAGCCTAGCCGACCCTCACCTACGACGATTTATCACAGAACGATGGAGATGTGTACGCATCTCGGGCTGGCCGCGCCATCGCTGGCGACTGTGAATCGATTCCTCATGAA
>JAJDBO010000365.1 GCA_029261305.1 Nitrospirales bacterium | reverse complement strand
AATGATCCCAACAATCACACCCACGACACTTTTTTTCATAATGTTCCGAGTCAAACTTTGCTCAGCCATTTTTTCTTTCTCCAGAATTACTATTTGCCTCCGGCAGGAACCGGAATGCCTTGAGGAGCATCAGCCTTTTTCTCACTTCCAGGCCTCAACGTGACCATAATGGCAAAACTGACAACTGCAAAAAATACAATTGTTACACCAGTAATCCACCAAGCAGAATAGGCTAAGGTTGGGGTAAACGCCTCTGCTGTGAAATCAGGCACTAAATTATAGACATGGAAATATTTGCGTGTGAGCGACCGCACCGTGCCCATGAGGCCCATAGTCCAAATTGCGCTAAAGGCAAGGAAGATCAATACGAATTGGGAAGCAAAATCGATCTTCCCCCAGATAATCGTCCCTGTCCTGATGGCACGATTATAGAGGATATAGTTGACGATGGTCAGAAATACCAAGGTAAACGCGGCAGCGTTTTTAGCCGGCATGAGAGCCAACTCACTGGCCCAGGATGGTAATTCGTTATGCTCTGTGGCCATAGCCTGAGTAGCCACAAAACCATGGGGCGTCATCCAAATCGCATCGGCGACGACGATCATTAAGAATCCGACCTTAATCATCGTAAAGGCGGACACCGTAAACCGAAGGCCAGGAAGCCGACTTAATATTGGAGGCAACAATACCAATGCCGCTAAAAATATTAATGATTGCCATTCTGGTGGTGGGAACATCTTCCATGCTACCCCCATCACCGCAGGAATTAACAAGACGGCAATCATGACCATGCCAGACATTCGAACCTTTTCCACACCCTGAACCCGCTTCATGCTCAGCCAGATATAATAGTTACTGGCCAAAAATATCAGACCCACCATAGCTCCCTGCATCTCAAAAAACATGGAAAGCTGATCAGCCATCATGTACGGGCAGATGGAGGCATCATAGTCACAAAGTTCGTAGGCCAGAAGATAACCCATGAATGGGAGAAGCAAAAGCGCCCCAACGCCAATCATGTTTCCTACAAACCCCATCCAATCATAATAGGAGCGCTCTTCATCCGACTTGGCTCCCATATACATATAGGCCGCAATGAGACCAGCGATAAATCCTCCGAATGTCACATTGCCTACCAATCGATGGAGATTCAAAGGCATCCAACTAAAATTGGCCATTTTATCCCAAAGTCCAGCGGTCTGGATATATTCCACTAATGACAGGCCCTCCACGGCCTTTGCCGGGGTATTCATAAAGGAAGTGGGTCCATCAATAGCGAACAAGGTCACAGTTCCTACAATGTTCAAGAGCACCCCGAGAGCAATATGACGAGCCTTTTTAGGTCCTTTCATAGAGTCCCAAGAGTAGAAATATGTGTAAAGAATAATGGTCTCAAGAATAAACAGGAGAGGATACACGATCGCGAAGATCAAGAAGAAATGCTGGATAAGCCAGGTCGTAAAGTCAGGATAGGTCGCGAGAAGAACAAAGATAAAAAGACCACCGGTCAGCGCGGTCATACTATAAAGAATAACCGTGACCTTCGTGACCTCTTTCGCGAGGCGATCATACTTTGGGTCCTGGTTTTTATAACCAAGCCATTCTGACACCACCGCAAAGATGGGGGCCCCAAGGATAAAGGCCGCAAACAAAATATGAAGCTGCGCCACGATCCAAACCCCAGTTCGATTCCCAGCAATGGGGAAATCTACTTGAGGCGCATCAGGAACCTGGGCATAGGCAACCCCAGCTCCCGCCAGCAAAAATCCAATCATTATGAGTAAACTGCGACGCAGTGTCATAGAGGATCGTGGCCTCCCTTTACAAATTAAGCATTAACACGTTCAACAAGGAGGACAGCCAGTAGGCCGCCCCCCCCTTTTCACTCATTTTTTTCTTAATTAGTTGGCAACCCAAGCCTTTGTCGCGACATCGTACTTCTTGCCAGGCAAACCAAACGACGCCTCAAAGACAATCACTTTCCAGATTTCTTCTTCTGAAAGCTTGCTCTTCCAGGCTTTCATTTTTGTTCCCTTGATGCCTTCGGATATGCGCCAGAACCATTGGGCGTCTGAGAACTTGGCCATATGTTCACCTTGACGGAAATCACGCGCTCCAGCCTTAACTGGCTTTCCATCTTTTCCATGACAACTGGCGCAATTGACATCAATATTTTGCGCTCCAGTGAAAATCGCTTTTCCTTCCTCCAGGATATCTGCGTTACCCCAATAGCCATCAGGCATATGCTTATCCGCATATTCTGGTGGTGGTGGCGGTGGTGGCATAAGAGGCTTTTCTTCACCACAGGCTGAAAGTCCCAACCCTATAGCTGCAACAGTTATCAATCGGACAATTTTCTGGCTTGTGCCTTTGCTCATTTGAGAACCCCCAACTTCGTCTGTTTAATCGTGATGAGCGTAAAGAGGATAGCTCTTTCCCTGTTACTATATCCCCTCACAAAAAAAACGCTTCTTCCCAACTCAGCGCTGGGAGGAAAGCGCCTCTCGAACTGACCTATTATCAATTCGACGGGTAGGGGCCTGACTTATTTAGAAACGTACTCATCGTAAAAATCAAAAAAAGGGTTTTGTAGACCGTTAAATAACAGACCCGTTAATCCCTTTCATGAAGTTTAACCGTCAGGCTATCCATACGTTTTAGCAGAACATCTTTACTCTAAATAATGACCGAAATACAAGTGCTCCTCATCCATGTCATTTCCCTCCTCACTCGACCTCGTTTACAGGAAAGAACTCTACAGGAAAAAGGTGCGTGACTTCTAGCATATGGAGCTTTCATCTGTCAATGAAAGTGGGTATGAATATGGGTAAAAACAAGGCTATGCACCGACATTGCTTAAGGATGCCAGCCTGCTTACATCAAGTCGAAGAATTGAAGATAGGGCTTCATGGCTGATAGATAGAAGAGGGAATAGGATTTTGCGATTTTAATTTACCTGAAGATGTTTCTGGCCCTAGAGTATAATGAGAAATTTGGTTCCACGCCAAGAAAACCGTGGAAGATTGGAAGGGAGAATTACTTGCAATATTCAAAGTGAAAAAATGACCCGGCTATTTCCTACCTTCTTCTTTTTTCTTTTGAATCCAGGTTTCCCAGGACTGGCCATACGCAGTATCTTTTCCCGAAAACGTAATGGCCGCAATGTCAGCATACTGAATAATAATTTGGCCAGGCTTGTCCGTGGGAAAGATCTCGACATCCGCACGAGCATCCGTTTTGGTTCGGCCAAACACATACCCAAC
>JAJDBO010000364.1 GCA_029261305.1 Nitrospirales bacterium | reverse complement strand
TGGTCGAGAACCGCTTTGATGTCTGGGGGCCTTGGTAATTGAAAGTCTAAAGGTGGTGTTGGAGTTTCTGTGGTCTTCGGGGAATGCTCAGCAAGAAAACGTCCGCAGAGTTGGACGCATTCATTACATATCAACAAGGTACTGTCATTGCGACATGTTCCACAGGTATATTTCGAAGGACTTTGAATAAATCCCGTCACGGCATTTTGTGCCCGTCCGCAGAATGAACATGTTGGATCAGCGGTCCCTTGTTTTGAATCCCAAAACGGCATGTAATATTTCCTTTATTGACGTTAGGACACAGAGCTCTGATGGATTATTTGGGAAATACACAGACAGTTGTTAATCAACCTGAACTCATCATAGACCGAAGAATTGCTAATTTCAAATAGAAAGGTGGCTATCTACAGCATGATCTTTTGACCACTTTGTAGAGAAGATGTTAGATAGGTTTCTGGTTCGTACTTTTCAAATTTTCCTATAGGCCTAGTTGTGCAAGAAAAGACATCCTTACTTTCTGATATCCTCCAAGTGCCGAATAATTTCACCCTGTCGGGGAATCTGTCCCTAGTCAAAGATGGCATTGAACAGTGTTCTCTTCGTCAACAGCCTAGTGGTCATTGTGTAGTGTATGGCCCTCATGGACGACGAATTCTTTTTACAGATCCTGAAGGTCACCCGCTTCATGAGTGTGAATGGATACGACTTTCAAATGGGACGGTTCGCTTTGTCGCGGCGAGGGTTTACCTCGATTGGAATCAATGGGTGGGCATCAAGCCTTCGGGGCTCGTGAACATCATGCGCATGGATCTCTCCACAAGACCTGGTTGGGAATCCCTGACCCGCCAAGATTTACGCATGATGGCCTCAAGAGCCATGGATGTGACATTTGAAGAAGTGGAATTCTTCTACACTGATGATGATTTAATCATCGATCCATCTGGGCAGGCGACCATTCAACAGCGGAAAGATGCGTTTTATATCCTAGAAAATGGAACATTCGACCAGGCACGCTTTATGTCTTGCATGAGTGCCATGCATTGGGAAGACATTGATTATCTTCCGGTCGTTGAATTGTTTAAATCGTTATTGCCCGGAACGGGGAGCGCAACCTTTGAATTAATTCGCGGGCTTTACGATGATCAAAATCCTGATCGGCCACGACCGCTGTACTATCGAGGCATTCCAACATATCCTTCTGAAGCAGCGTTTGGTCTGTTTAGTAATTTTTTCACCGCTTCGATTTCAGGACGAGAAAGTCCATTTGTTGTATTTATGGATACCCCGCGGTCTCACGAAGTTTCTTGGCTGCCCAATGCCGACCCTCCAATGCGGTATATCGAAGCCACTCACAGGACTTGCCTGACCGTGAGACAGGGAACCATTCAAAAAGCGACGGTGATTGAGGATACCACGGGGCTAGCCTTCTCCGCGCCTAACCGTCAGGGATTTGCTTCTTGTGCTCGGACCCTTTCCATACACAAGGGCCAACTTCTGCTACAGGATCCTACTTCCCAACACACCGTAGAAGTTCATCAAAATTGGCGAGTGGGGTCGGAACAGAGTGGGGAATTGGCTCCCGGATTAATGATAGGACCGGATTAGCGTAGCCTGTTCCCTCAGGGGGCACCTTCAATGAAGCCGCATGATGCTTTTTCCGCAGTCCTGCTGTACCCCGAAGATGATTCGGTGATTGAAGAATATGCAAGTCAACCGTTCATTGCGGATTTCCTCGATGACCTTTTTGAACAAGATGAACGATTGGCTCGGCAAAAATCCGAAGTGACACGTCTCCTCATCCATGGCTTTGAGGCAAGTATTGGGACATGTGTATTACTCGATCAACCTCGGACCCATACCATTATATTCTCTCACGGACCATTAGCTCAGAAGCAGTCACAATTGTTATGGAATCAACTTGCACGATCCAATAGGTTGGATTGGCTTCCCTCCTTTCGCTTCTTGCCTGATCCGAATGAAAACAACATAGAAACCTATGATTGGGTTTATCGATGGATTCCGTTTGCCGACTATCTCCAAAAGCAGAAAGTCGAAAGCCAAATTCAAGAAATTATTCGTTCCTTGGCTCCCCAAGGGTTAGCTTTTGTAGCTGGTCCGGAATATATCCCAACTCTTGTAGCAAATCAGCCGATGCAAATTCTTTTTGGCGAAGTCGGTTCCGAAGTCCAACCATTTCTCATGCATCGATCGATTCTACCGAAATCACGCCTTCACCAAGATCTCCACATTTGGTGCCTTCAGAGAATGTGAGTAGGCACAATCCAGCTTCCCTTACAGGATTGATGAACAATCTTGACTTGGCCTGCGGGACCACGTAGGATAAATCTGCCTTTAAAGTCCCATCCTGTGAGGTGGGAAAGGAGATGAAATTCATGAAATGGAAAATGGGGGTTTTTAAGCCCTTCACATATTGTTAGCCTTTCTCTTGAATTCGAGGGAAAGGTTTTTTTTTGCCTTAAAACAGACACATGTCCACATCTCAAGACCTAAATTTAGCAGAAACTCCCATCATGGACGGTCATGAAATGGGGAGGGCCCTCACGCGAATTGCCCATGAGATTGTTGAACGGAACAAGGGCGTGAAGAATTTGGCACTGGTGGGGATTCGAACGGCTGGT
>JAJDBO010000363.1 GCA_029261305.1 Nitrospirales bacterium | reverse complement strand
TTTAGACCTCATTCAAGAGGGCAATATTGGGCTTATGAAGGCCGTCGATAAGTTTGAGTATCAACGTGGGTATAAGTTCAGTACGTATGCTACCTGGTGGATTCGCCAGGCCATTACTCGGGCGATTGCCGACCAAGCGCGTACCATTCGTATTCCCGTTCATATGATAGAGGCGATCAACAAATTAGTACGGACGTCACGGCATTTGGTGCAGCAGTTGGGACGAGAGCCGACGCCGGAGGAGATTGGGGAGCGGATGGAGATGCCGCTGGAGAAGGTGCGGAAGATCTTGAAGATAGCGAAGGAACCGATTTCGTTAGAGACACCGATCGGGGAAGAAGAGGATAGTCATTTAGGGGACTTTATTGAAGACAAGAAGGCGGTCTCCCCGTTAGAAGCGGCAACACGATATGATTTGCAACGGCAGATTTCAACCGCCTTGGGGGCTCTGACTCCTCGAGAAGAAAAAATTATTCGTAAGCGGTTTGGGATTGGGGAGGCGACGGACCATACCTTAGAGGAGGTGGGGCAGGATTTTGATGTGACGCGAGAACGCATTCGGCAAATTGAAGCCAAGGCGCTACGAAAGCTTCGCCATCCGAGCCAAAGTCGAAAACTGAGAAGTTTTGCTGAAGGATTTTAAGTCCTTCCAATAGTACCAGTGTATTTTCTGGAATACTTTTAGTGGCCTTGTACGAAGTACAAGGCCACTTTTTTTTGATTTCATCTAACTGTAGAGGACTTTACTTTTCCACGAAGAGAAGTTTACTCTTTGCCTGGTATAACTAGTTGTCGGTATGTAAGAGTGACGTGTACCCAATTGTTGGATTTCAAATGAATCGTGCTGAACGAAGACGGCAAGAACGTCAGAACGCCAAGGCAGGAACTGTCGTGCTCCCTCTTTCTGTAAAACAGAAATTTGGGGAAGCGGTTGCGCATCATAAGGCCGGCCGTTTTGTGGAGGCTGAACAGCTATATCACCAAATTCTTGAGGACATTCCCTCTTTTGCCGATGCAATACATTTGCTTGGTGTTCTGGCCTATCAAAAAACAGACTATCCCCAGGCACGTGATTTGTTAAAACAGGCTATACGGCAGGATGAGCAAAAGCCCTTGTATCATTTCAACCTGGCCTTAGCTTGGGAGAAGATTGGGGATAGGGCTGAAGCCATTCGCGCATATGAAAATGCCCTTCGCCTGAAACCAAACTATGTAGAGGCACAAAGTAATCTTGGGAATGTGTTTCGGGAACAGGGAAATCTCAGTGCCGCCATTTCGGCGTATGAACAAGTGATAAAACACAAACCTGACTCTGCAAGTGGATATAATAATTTGGGCGTGGCCTTAAAAGAATCCCATGATCTGGATCGTGCGGTGAAGGTATATCAGCAAGCATTGCGGCTGGACCCCAATAATGCTGAATCTTATTACAACCTTGGGATGGTCTATATTGAACGTGAACAAGGGGCGAAGGCGGCTCCCGCATTTCAAAAAGCTCTTGATCTTAAACCCGACTATGCGAAGGCACATCATAATTTTGGGTTGGCGCTGTTATGGCAGGGCCGGGGTGATGAGGCGTTGTTACAGTTTCGAAAGTCGGCTGACCTGACACAAAACCATGGACGTTCCGTCAATGTGCCCTATGTCCTTCCCTCTCGAATAAAACAGGATGCAGAACAGTTAGAGTATCTTCGTGGTCAAGGAATCTCGGTGTTGATACCCGATGCATATGCGGAGGTGTTGGAAAATCTTAAAGAGCAAACGGCCTCCCTCCTTGGGGGTAATCAACCAATTGCTGTCAATGTGTCTCAGTCTGAAGCCTTAGCTCCATCCTTTAACCGAATCCTACATTATGCCAGCAATCCGATTTTTCCCGATGGTTCCTTAAACCCGAATCTTGATCGTGAAAAAATTCAGCAACGTTATCAATCCAGTCTTCCTGAAATTATTTATATCGATGAATTACTCAAAGAGGATGTGCTGAAATCCCTTCGTCAGTTTTGCCTGGAATCCACCATTTGGAAAAAAGGGTATATGGAAGGGTATGTGGGTGCATTTTTAAGTGAAGGGTTTTCGTCGCCGTTGTTATTACAGGTCGCCGAAGAATTACGACAACAATTTCCAGGAATTTTTCACGATCATCAACTTCTTCAAGCCTGGGCGTTCAAACAAGATAGTCAACGGAGGCCTCTGAATATCCATGCTGATGCTGCTGCGGTGAATGTCAATTTTTGGATAACGCCTAATGAGGCCAATTTAGATTTGACGTGTGGTGGTCTCACCGTTTGGGATAAAGAGGCGCCAAAAGATTGGGACTTTAAAGTCTACAATGATAGCAAGAATAAACCAAAAATTATGGAGTTTTTACAATCAAATGGAGCCGCTCCCGTCACTGTTCCCTATCGGGAAAACCGTGCCCTCATTTTCAATTCTGATCTTTTTCATGAGTCCGACCGCTGCCATTTCCGTGATGACTACGAATCGCGTCGGATTAATATCACTCTTTTATACGGTCATCGTTCCTAAGAAACATATTGAGTTTTGTTTGTTTTTCCGCAAGTGACAGACTGGATGTCCCTCTAAAATCCCCAGGTTTTTTTTAAACGGCTTCATGTGAAATATTTTGCAATTCATTGATTGTAAAAGGTAAATATCTAATCTGTTCGAAAATACTTGGCCAAGAATATGAAGAAGAATAAGACAACCTATTGAAAAACTTAAGAATGTGGAGTTTGGTCCGATAAGTATTTTTAGATAAGAGAAAGTTGTTAGATTTTCTCGAATGGAGAGGTTGATTCACAATGAGTTGTGAAAGTTGAAATGATTATCAAGCAACGGGAAACCCAAGGAGTTCCCATCCTTGTCCTTTCAGGGAAGCTTGATACCTTTGCCAAAAATGCGTTTAAAGAAGCCATGGGAAAACATCGGGAAGCTCAAGCCAAGAGAGTCATTGTGGATATGAGAGGGGTGTCTTTTATCGATAGCGCAGGCCTCGGAAGCTTAGCACTTGCAGTGAAAACTTTTCAAGAAATTAAGGGCAGTGTCATAGTGGTGAATCCACAAGATACGGTAAAAAGTATTTTGCAGAATGTGAACTTTTCAAAACTCCTGCCTATGTTTGAGACCAACGAAGATTACACGACATTTTCTGAACTTCATTAAAACCCTCCCTGATTCCGTCAGTTTTCGTTTCAGCCCTTCTTAGTTTTTTCTTAGAAAATCAAATGTGTTTTTTAGAAAACCTAGAGGCGGGAACGGAAATGAGTACAACAGGTCGGTGGTTAATTAAAGGCGACGAATTGATCGCATCCTGTCACGATTTGTGTTAGCACCACCAAACCGCAAAAGGTGACATCTAGACCATATCCATCGGTTGACACTTTGTGTTGTTGGCATCCATAAGCGCAGACACTGAGTTTGACTCCTGCTTTCGTGAGGTCTCGAATTTTCGGATTTTCGAGATTTTTTACCCCTTCATCAATCAAATACAAATAGACCTGAACCTTGGCCTCTTGAGC
This sequence comes from Nitrospirales bacterium, assembly GCA_029261305.1. The sequence continues at coordinate 16,213 of JAJDBO010000363.1, read as the reverse complement.
GGTTTTGCTTAATTGCGCCACTGTTTCTGCGTTGGCATGAGAGGGTGGAGTCGAAAGGAGAAGGCCGAGTTTTTTACCTTCGAGATTACTCATGATATTACCTGGGACAAGAGAAATAAATAGTGGGGACTCTCCTAGACTATACTGTTCGGAAAAGGAACGGGTCAAGATAATTGAGGTAGGGAGGGAAATGTTAATCTCAAGGGCTGGCAAGCGGTTTACGTAGCTGGATTCGTTGACTCATGGAAATAGGAAAGAACATGATATCGCGTCTTGCCCAAATAATTAACATTACGTTTCAATTTGGCTGATGGGTTAGTTTGATCCCGAAGTCCTAACAATTTTATTCATAGGAAATTGGAGAGTACATGGACATTCAAGTATTTCGAGAAATGGTGGCTAAGAAACCTGACGGATTTTTAGGCCGGTACGGCTTGGGCGATAAAATTATGCAAACCGGTGGTGATTTAGAAGAAGCCGCTGAGCATCTCCGTGTGGCTGTTCAATTAGATCCCATCCACGTGGCCTCACATTTTGCGTTGGGCCGTGCCCTTGCAGGCCTGGGCAGAAAAAAAGAGGCGGACGCTGTGTTGAAGGCAGGTATCGAAGCGGCCACCTCAGGTCGTTCTAATGGTGGTGGGGACCTTGTTCCAGAAATGCAAGCGCTGCAACAACAATTACGATAGGGGGTATGAAAATTTAAAATCATCATCACGAGGCCCAAGATATGCTTGGATAAGGTGTTGATCGATTCTTACGGATTTTCTTGAGGTGGGTCACTTGGCCAACGAAGATGATCGACGTACATATCCAGGGTGAGGCCTTCTGGCAGCGTATCCATATTTTGTTGTAAGCCTTGAAGGTTCTTTAGGGTTTCATGGACTCGAAAGTTTTTGGTCTGGTTCCAAAGGGCTTCTTGCTCCTGTTGTAGTTTCTCGATAGACAAGTTCAGTTTTTCCATGACGAAGGCTTTCAGGTATTGAAGGTCATTTTCCTGACGAGCCATAGTATGGGCCATAATAATCATAAGTTTCTCTTGCTCGGTCATACGAATTCCTTTGTCCTAATATGGTTCTTCCCTATTTGCTGCCCAGAGAGAATTATGTAAACGCTGTCGTGTTAAAGATGAGAATGATCTTATAGATTTTATCGTTTCTTATCCCAAAGAGTTGAGCCATAGGAGTTGCAAGCCCTGGTTTTTCAAATTGATAGAATAGGCAAGCTGTGGCTTCATGCTCAAGTGATTCGATAAGCGTATACGAGCAGTTTTTGGGGGGATCGGTTTTAAGTGCCGTGATGTATTCCTCCGCCGACCGCGACTGGAAGAAAGGACCTTCAAATGTACAGTCTTCATCAAGGATGTGATGTAATTCATCAAGGTCAGTTCCTGAGAAAAAAATGTGCATATAGGTTAGCGCAAGCTCTAACGGTTTCAAGTCTCTCCAACCTTTTCGGTCTGGGGTTCCACCCCGTGCAAACATAATGGATGATCATGATGTTGTGAACTTTATCTAAGCCTAACGCTCATGGACCTTTTATTCAATACGGTGTGATCGTTGTTGCCTAGGAACTCGGAATACATTTTTATTCCTAAACCACAAGTGATTGTTGTTTTCGCAGTGAGGAGTGTTAGGATATGTTGTGTGTAATTAGTATATGGACTTCAAGAAGGAGTAAAAAAGATGAAGTTCTACACAGTGACCGAATACGGTGTTAAGTGGTTTAAGATTCTTAGTTTTGTGCTGGTCTTCTTTTGGCCTGGCCAGATTCTGGCTCAGCAGACACCCTTAACGCCTGGGGATGTTGTGCAGCTGTGGCTTACAGTTTATCCCGACAATTTGGAGCGGGCGGCCAATATGACGACCTTAAATTTTCGTCAAGGTATACCACGACAAGATTGGATTGATGGGCAAGGACCGATCCTCCAGGGGGTGAAAATGAAATATGGTCAGGGACGTATCCTGTACGAAAACATTCAGGGTAACGAAGCTCGCGTCATCCTTCGGGTGCCCATCTCGTCTTGGATGGGCTCGGCCGTGAAGGATGAATTGTATTCCCTGTTGAAGGGCGAAGAAGGTCTGTGGTTTATTGACCGTGTTGATGAGTATATTCCGAATAATAATCAGATGCGCTAAGCACTGAGTCTTGCTGAACAAGTAGTCCCCTCATGGTTTCAAAAAGCTGGGATGAAGGGTTTGTTGATTCCGAAAATAGGTTCCTGAAGGTCAATAGTCTTAATCGGGACGATCCAGGAGTGCAAACATCACTTGGTTCATTGCCTGTGCCCAGACCTTGCCAGTCAAGGGGAAGGCCTTCTTATGCCAATGGATCCCATCACGAACAAAGAAGCTTCTTGGGTCGGACTGAGCTTGTATTTCTTCATAGAGATAGGCAATGGGAATGTGGTGCTCTCTGCAGGTTTCAACTAAAGCTTCGTTAAAGTTTCCCTCTTCTCCCCGTGAACGTTTTTTAAACGAAGGGGGAATGGTGGCAATAATAGGTACCGCTCCATGAGATGCACAGGCCTGGGCCATGTTGAGTAAGTCTTCCATGGCTTGTTCAATTCTCGATGAGTTCTTTCGGTTATTAGTACCATACAGGATAAAACAAAATTCGGGATTCACCTGTTTCAAGTCACTGTCAATTATTTCTCTGCCCTTTGAGGTTTTCCACCCAGCCCGTCCACGAGCTTCAATCGTGTACCGTCCTAGTGCCGACTCCGCGGCTACTCGATATAAATGGGCCCCCGTGAGGCTGTCACCAAATTGCAGGATTGATCCCTTCCGAACTTTTCCGTTCCCACTTTGATAAATGTCCCGAATGTGCTGGCTATACGCCAGCCGATCACGTTCATATTGTGAGTGAGGCGAAGCAGGTAAACTTCTACGTGCAGTCATAGAAGTAGGCTTGGACCAAGGCGACATGTTGTTTTCAAAATCTATGGCCAATACACGGTATTGATAGCCTCCAGGGCTTGAAGGGTGATCAACATATTCAGGGAGGGATGTTTCAGCAATTTTTGTGAAGCCCCCTTTTTCGCTGCCGCGACTAATGACGTAGAGGGCGGTACCGATATTGTCGATGGCTGGAGACCAAGAAAGCTGGATCCCCTGAGTTGTCTGTTTTGAAGAAATGTTGGTTGGAGCTTTGGGAGGAGTTCTATCCTCGCCTCGATACACCAAAAAATTTTGAATGTGGAGTACTCCGTTGTTTCCCGGCGTAGGGCGTCCATGAAAAAGTATGCCTGAAAACATGGCATTGGGTTTGACTGTCTTTTTCCTAGAAGAATTGTAGCTAAACCGATCCACACGGTAGACGATTGGACGCCATTGTTCATCCACATTCATATACGCCGTTGCTGTGGTGTTGTCTCTTACTGTGGTATCAAACAAATTGAGGGGAACCTTGGAGATGCCTCCGGTGGCTCTGGCGAGAAAGGCCACTTTTAATTCTTTGGGACCTTCAATGGTGATAGGAATGTGATGTTTTGGACCTCGGCCTTGATCCTTGATTTCGAGTTGGTTCACGCGAGTGTATACGGTGATCTTGTCAGTCGATTCGTTCTGAGCAAACACCCACGGACTGGGGAGGGTGAGAAGGGCGAAGGTAAGAATCAATGGAGTTGGAAAATTTGGCACCTCAGAACTCCTTTCGGGTCGGTTGAATTGGTGGAGTCATTCGAGACTCGAGGGTACGTGTCGAAATTCCAGTAGGTGATTCGATGTGGTAATTGTCCATCCTTCACGAATGTATCCCTCTTTTATCCTTTTCGGAAAATAACTGGTGTGACTTCAGGGCCCAGATAAATGACCATACAATCTGAGATATTGCCATTATAGATGGCAATACGAATTAGTGACTTGCCGTGGTCTGGTTTCAAGAAAAGGGGGAAACTTAATCGCACGCTAGAGAAGTGATGATTAAAGATTGTTAGAGTTTGAAAGATTTTCCAATAACCCAGTCTCGTAGATTTGCTGGGAAATAGGACAGGATGGCCGCACCAAGAGCATCAGAGCCAACCAAATATTCTGGCCGAGGATTGGGGGCTTCAAGGGCGTGCTGAACAGCCTTGGCTACTTTTTCGGCAGTTGGGAAGTGTGTAGTTTGTTCGAAAATATTCTCAAAATAGGTGAAGAATGGTTGGTATGGGGCTAAGGTTTTTGTGTTTTCCGTATGCCGTAATCGTACCCCTTGGGCGTGAGCCTTTTCCCAAATTTCACTTTGAATCTTTCCTGGGGCAATCAAGGAAACCATGATGCCAAAGGGTTTGAGCTCGAGTCTTAAGGACTCTGAAATAGCTTTCACCCCGAATTTCGTGGCGGAATAGGTACTCATCATGGGCATGGCTACAAGGCCAGAGGATGAACCGATATTGACGATTCGCCCTCTGGTCTGTTTAAGCATTGGAAGGCATGCTTGAATCATGAATATTAATCCAAGGACATTGATATCAAAAATTTCTCGAATCGAATCGGGGGGTAAGCATTCCAATGGCCCGCTGGGAGCAATCCCTGCGTTATTCACTAAACCATACAGTCGATGACTGGTGTGGGTCTCAATGTGTTGAATCGCATTCCTGATAGAATCTTGCTGGGTGACGTCGAGGAGAATGGGGATAAGCGATTTCGAACTCTGAGCTTGTAATGCCTCTCCATCCAAAGTCTTTCGCACCGTGGCGAATACCGTGAATCCCTCTTGGTCAAGGTGCAATGCACAGGCTCTTCCAATGCCTGTAGAGGCCCCGGTGACGAGAACGAAGCGTTGTTCCATGGTGTTTCCAGTTGGGTGATGCAGTGAGGAGCAAACGGTAGCAATTGATACTTGTGAGTGCAACCAAATATGAAATGGGATTCACGAGGTAGTGAAACTGGAATGTCGGAGGCTGGTCAGAGGGAAGCGGGTGTCGTGGCCAGTCGAGATAAGTTCATGTTGATTTGCGCCAGGACCATCATGAACGTGGAATAGTCATTTTCGGTGATTGGTGTATGGGTGATTCCGCGATCAGCTAGGATGACTCCAACGGGTTTGGTCTTGGCCATTAACGATCCCAATAGACAGGGGCTCTTTCCCCATTGTTGAAGAAATTCTGTTGAAAGTCTTCCCATTTGAACTTCGGCTTGTAAGTTGTTCACCTTCATTGGTTCGTATCGTTGACATGCCGCTGCAAAAAGATGATCGCTATTCATAGGGCAACGAAAGAGAGAGAATTTTTCTTTGACCTTGGGGCCAAAACCAGAACGAGGTTCCAGCATGCCTGTTTCTGGGGATAGCAGAATGAGCACGACCCGTTCAAACTGACCCGCCAAATGTAATCCTTCCGCCCCAAGATGGAGAATGCGATTGGCATCTCCAGTGGTGAGGGCCTTGAGACTAAACTCTTGTAACCAGGTAAATGGGTCTTGTGCCGTTGGTGGCGGGGGCTCCTCAGAATATAAATCGTTGTTTTTACCGATAGTGGGAGCCTTAAATTTTGCCCCCTTCGGTTTGCTTGCTTTTGCGGTTTTGGCAATGGCTGCCATCAATCCTTGGTAGGGGTTTGGAGCCGGGAGTAACGCCCATTGGGTATTGGGAAGAAAGTATTGTTGATCAATATTCACGGCATGGGCAAATTGGGCCGCTTTGGTAAAGGTATTGAGTATGATGGGTTTCATATGTCGAGGATGAATGGCCAGCGATTGAGGAATTTTTTCAATAAGTTTTCGCATGGACAATTGGTTAAAGGCAGAAGGCGAGGACAAGAAGCATCGGCCTAATTCATTGGCGGAATACACAATCCCCACAAGTTTGTCTTGAGGGTGCTCCCATATTTTTCCATCAAGATGAGGGTTTGCTTTAATGACTTGGGAGATATGTGAAGGGAGCCCCCATTCCTTGGCAATCATGGTCGCAAAAATTTTGAGAGGTACTCCAAGCAATTCGATCTCAAGGGCGTGGACATTCGCGGGGTCTGTTTGTCGCGCGACTTCTAAGCGGTGGTACACGTCAGGAACGTAATGTGCGAGTACCAAGTCACCTAAGGTGTACAGCATGGTGCTGGTAAAGAGGTTACCGTTTTTGTGATGTCGGCTGACTTCCCCAAGTTCCATAGCGGCGGTGGCGGATACGAGCGCTTGAGCCAGGAGCCGTTTTAATTCATTAGAATTTCCCCCTCGTTCATCAGCTTGTTCAATGAGTTCTGCACCAATGGCGATGGCACGAATGACGTCGAATCCGACGATCCTGACAGCTTGAAAAGCCGTGGTCACAGAATTCATGGTGGCATAGACTACGCTGTTCGCCAGTTTGATGACTCTCGTCATTAACGCCTGGTCGCGCATGACCACTTCGCTCACATCATTCGCGCTTGAATTGTCGCTGTCGGTACAATCGAGAATACTTTTGCAAGACTGACGTAGGATTGGGAGATCTTCTCCGGTGGTAGAGAGAAGCTCCTCAATCCGTGGGGGAAGTCCATGTGAAATTGTTGCAGGCATAGGAGTTAAGAGAGACTGGTTTAGGGTTCCTAATATCTATCAGGATTCTCTGTGAAAATTTTTCTTTTCCTTAATAAAATCGGATAGTTATGCGATTTACTTTAGGAGGATTCAGATGGACCTAGGGAGAAGGGGGTACTAGTCATACTTAGGGAAGAGGTGCGTTGTATGTTATTAAAAAGAGTTTCTGGTGAATGGCGTTTCTTTGTTGTGTTTCACTCCGTTGTACCGCATAGATGAGCGGAGAGATGGGGCAGGTACATTCATTGGAAGTGTGGGTTTATGATTCCCCTAATATGACGGGTAACTTCCGAGGTATATTTTGCCGGAGAATGGTAATGTCTACGCGTTGTCCTGGGTGGGTGTGTTCGATCAGATAGTTTTTAAGCTGTGCTGAGGTGTGAATCGCATGGTCATCAATCGCCAACACAATATCACCCTTTTTAAAGCCGGCCTGTTGGGCAGGTCCGGTAGCTTTTTTCACTGCGATGGCCCAGCGATTATCGTATTTAATGACCGTGAGTATGATGCCCAGTTTTGAAAATTTATGTTGTGTGCCTGAGATAAGAGATTGAACGATATTCTTTACGACCAAACCGGGAACTGCAAAGGCAAATCGACTGCAACGACGTTCCCCTTGAGCTGTTTCGGTTTGAATAATGGCATGTACAACCCCAACGATTTCACCTTGCCTATTGAACAAACCGCCACCGGAATTACCACTACAGGCTGAAAGGTCAACCTGCAAAAGACGTGATTGAATGGTAGCCAGAAAAGTATTCGGGTTTCCCACATGGCCAAAGCTCAGAGCTGGGCCCCACCCTAACGGATACCCAACCGTAAAGACTTCATCCCCCGAAAGAGATTCGGTTTTGGAAAAAGTTGCCTGATCTAATGAGTCAATGAGAATAGACTTCGGAATGTGATACACGGCAATATCAAGAAAGTCGTTGATCCCAACAAACTTGGCTGACAGTTCGTGTAAATCCCCTGTTATCACCTGAATCGTTTCTTGTGGAATATTTTTTCCACCTGCTTGATATTCAATAGCATGTCGTGCGGTGAGGATATAACCGTCACCAATGTGTGTACCTGACCCTCTGACGGAAAAGGCGGCCGTTCCCGACATGGTGGCGCGTTCATTGATGGGGCTTAAGATCCCAATTGTAGCTTGTTTAGCCTTTTCGGCGGCCGTGGATAACAAGGACGCCTCTGAAGACAGAGCCATGGTGGGGAAGAAGCTGATGAGAGCGGCTGCGAGGGCGACAGTAGCCGATGATTGGTTTCTTTCATGCATTATTCACCCCTTTGAAAAAGGCATGGACAGTAATTTTTTGAAATGTTCTCACATTGTATAGGGAATATGAGGATCGGCAATAAATTTGTAAAGGACTTGTATTCTATAGGAACGGTTCAGTAGTCTTCGCCAAAACTTCTACCTAGATTGGTGGTGAGGGCACTTTCCCATGAATTTGTTTGTCGGCCATCCGTTTTATCCCAGAAACAATATCCCATGAAAAGTGTGTGTATGGGTGATCCATGAAAAACCCCTTTCTCTCATGTGTCATAAGTGTTGGCTTGGTGTTGGGGTTCTTTGGACTCTCATGGGGACACGGAGTGCTCATAGAGTCTTTCCCTCCTCATGGAGCCATTCTTAAGGAATCCCCATTGCTCATATCGCTACGTTTTAATGCCGCGCTTGAGCCTTCAATCACACAAGTGTCCTTGGTTGATCTGACACAGAACACGTACACTTTGACTATCACGAAGGAGTCCACGGTTGAACGTATCGTGGCCACAGTTCCTCCGTTGCCCCCTGGTGTCTACCACGTGCGTTATCAGGTCTTGGCGACTGATGGTCATGTGACCGAAGGCTCAATTCGATTTACTATTCTCACTCAATAACTTAAACGAATGACAGATCTTCTCGAATTCATCAGCGGATTGCTCGATGGTGTGTCTCTTGTTGCCATGGCTTTAGTGCTTGGTGGGATAGGGTGCCTCCTGGCGGTTCTTCGAATCACTCGGGACGATCGACCTATTTTCCACGCAGGAGCTCAACGGGTGCTTGGAGTCACGCTTGCGAGCGCCATGTGTCTGGCAGGCCTTCGCGCACTGCAACTCTTCATGAAACCCCTGGCCTTATCCAATGCGATGGGTAGCTCCGCGTTTGCCGCGTTTGCCAAAACACAAGTGTTTCACTATAGCGTGATTAGTGTTGTGGCTCTCATGGGACTAGTGGGCGCGTTGTGGGTGGTCAAAAAAAATATAGCTTCCCAGGGCCGCTGGATTGGAGTGCTCTGTGTGGTTGTGGCGTTTATGGTCAATGAAGGGTGGCTGAGTCATGCCGCTAGTCGCCTTGAAGGCGGAGGGCTGTTAATGGTTGTGACGATGGTCCATGTGTTTGGCGCAACAATGTGGGCCGGTGGTGTCGCCCACTTACTGTTGTTGTGGCAGTTTCTGCGAAAGCAGGACCCAACCTCATGGTCGGAATTGGTTTCTCGATTTTCTCCTGTTGGGATTGCCTGTTCCTGTCTCATTCTTCTGCCAGGAGGATACCTGACCTGGAGCTATGTGGGCGGATGGAGCGGGCTCATGGGCACGGGGTACGGTAATATGGTTGTCGTGAAAATAGGATTGTTTACCTGTGTGTTGGTGCTTGCTGCCCTGAACTTTTTCGCTGCACGGGAATGGAAACGATCGGGTCAATTAACCATCATGGTCAAACGTGTGTCAGCCTATATTGAGGTCGAGATCATTTTGGCTGTGGCGTTGCTGTTTACCGCTGCCTCGTTAACCGGATTTCCTCCCTCGGTTGATGTGATGAAAGATGCCGCATCTCCAGCGGAAATGTGGACGATGTATAACCCCAAGGTCCCAAGATTAGCTGGTCCAGAGCTTATTCTTATTGATGCCCCGGAACTTATTGATCTGCGAACCGGTGAAATGGGGAAAAAAGAAGATATGAGCTGGGATCGGTTTAACCACAATTTTTCCGGGGTCGTGGTGATTGCCATGGCGATTGTGGCGTTATTCGATCGCCTTGGTCGCTATCGTTGGGCACGTCCATGGCCACTCATGTTTATTGGGTTTTCGGTTCTGATATTTGTGTTTGCTAATCCGGATCATTGGCCCATCGGGCCGATCGGGTTTATTGACAGTTGGCAAGACACGGAAGTGGTACAACATTGGCTGGCGGCAATCGTAGTGTTTGGTCTGGGATGGTTTGAGTGGCGAGCACGAGATGAAACCTCCAGCCAAACACATCTGCAGTTTGTTTTTCCCTGGTTGTGTATTGTTGGCGGCATTATTCTCCTGACCCATTCACACAGCGTCGGTGAACTCAAACAAGAATTTCTTCTTCAGAGTACGCATGTGTCGATGGGGGTATTGGGAGTGCTTCTCGGGTGTGGGCGTTGGTTAGAGATTCGTTTGCCTGCTCCTTATGATCGTGTGGCTGGGGTCATATCGATTGGGGCAATGATGTTGGTAGGTGTTATCCTCTTGTTTTATGTCAAACCTCAACTATCCATCTAACCAAGCCTACATCGCTTGGCTTAGACCACGAAGTTGAAGAAACAACTCGAGCATATCGTGAAATGAGTAGTGGGCATTTCTTCCACTCGGATTAGGCAAGACAAAAACACGAGCCCCGCCAAACGTATTTTCCTGGAGTCCAACCCGAGGGTGAGATTGTTTGTTCTTTTCTCCTGTTCTGCCCTTAGGCGTTGAGGGATGCAACGCATTCCCTACGGTGATACCCAATAAAGCCAACATCTTTGGTTGGTAACGACGAACCTTCCTCAATAATGTTATGCGTCCTTTGGTATAATCAAGGGGGGTGAGTTCATCAATCCCTGAGGTTGGTCGAACTACCATGTTGGTCAGCCCGTAGCCCCATTCTGGGAGCCGCCAATCGTCTTGATAGGTAAGGGGTAGGGGAATGCACTGTGACTCAAAGAGTAATTTCCAAAATCGATTTGAATGTCCGGCATAATGGTGTCCTACAGCTGCTGAGCGTAGCCCAGGATTGATACCAACAAATAACAACTGAACATCTGGTCGAATATGGTCGGGCAACCCCAGTGAGGTTTTCGGCGACAAAGGGTGGTCTCCTCTTAATGGATTGAGCCTGGGTTGTAACAATTCTTTAAAGTCCCTGACTGCAAATAAGAAGCTAGGTGAAAAGCCATATATTCTCGGAAGTGAAAAGTCAAAGCCCATTGGGGTAAGAAAGCCAAGGAGGTCCACAAATGAAAGTCTATAAACTGCTAGGTTTACTCGTAGTCGGGTCCGTGTTAGTGCTGAGTTTCATGAGTGGGCCGACCATGAGCCAAGGTCCTCAAGCTGAAGGGAAATTGGCTAAAGCCATTTTCGCAGGAGGATGTTTTTGGTGCATGGAACATCCATTTGATGAGCTTAAAGGAGTGGTCTCGACAACATCAGGGTATACTGGAGGTCACAAAGTGGATCCGACCTATCCTGAAGTCTCTGCAGGCACGACCGGTCATACCGAAGCCGTGCAAGTGGTGTTTGATTCGTCAAAGGTGAGTTATAAAGAGTTATTGAAAGTGTATTGGCGAAATACCGATCCGACCGTCGGTGATGCGCAATTTTGTGACCATGGCGAACAGTATCGGCCGGAAATTTTCTATCAAAACGAAGAACAAAAAAAGTTAGCAGAAGCCTCAAAAATGGAAATCGAACAAACCAAAAACTTTACCCAACCCATTGTCACCAATATTACCAAAGCGACGACCTTTTACCCGGCTGAGGAATATCATCAAAACTATTATCAAACGAATCCCATTCGGTATAAGTTTTATCGATTAGCCTGTGGTCGGGATGCCCGGCTGGCGGAGTTGTGGGGGGAGGCCTAAGACTCCGTAACAGTTTCTTGCTCCAATCGGGATGTGGTAGTTTCTGTCTGTGCCATTCTCACCACGCCAATTTTTCGATATCACCCTTCCCTTGTCCAATCACACTTTGGTGTATCCGGGAGATTCACCTCCGGATATTCAACGTGTGTCAGATCTCAAGCATGGCGATTTACTGACTGCATCAACGTTTACTATGGGGTGTCATGTAGGCACCCATGTTGATGCCCCTGGCCATTTTTTGCCTCAGGGAATGATGTTAGATAAATTGCCCTTGCAGTCATTTTACGGGCCAGCGTTGGTCCTGGGTCAAGAGGGTAAACAGGTTATTGAGAAAACTGATGTGGAAAGGATGTCCATCCTACCGAAACACCATATCTTTTTGAAGACTGATAATGGGGTGTTATTGAATAGCAAAGTCTTTTCCAAAGAATTCTGTACCCTATCGACCCAGGCCGCAGAGTATCTGTGTACATTGAATCCTCTTTCCATCGGATGGGATTATTACAGCCTCGATCCTTTAGCAAACTCGGACACCTTTCCTGCTCACACTATCTTTGCGCAGGCTAATATCCCGGTGTTTGTGTGTTTGAACCTGAAGGACGTGGCAGAGGGCCGTTATGGGTTTTCAGGGTTTCCTCTACGGTTGGAAAATGTAGAAGGAGCTCCCGTAAGGGCAATCCTTTTCCTTCACGATGGGGAGGGTTCTGAATGAGGTTTGTCGTAGGTCGAGAATTTGAGTTTTCGGAATTGAGAGAATGATTTATCGAGACACAAGATGTTTTGATTGTAATTGGTCCAGTGTTCGTTTCGAATCTTTGATGAAGTCTGCCTGTCCAGTTTCTTTGGAAAATTTCAGTGCTGTCCTGGCTAGTGAAATCGCCTCTGGATAATCTCCACGGTCGGCGAGAACTTCGGCCAACGTTAGTCTGGCATTGATGCACGTCGGTTCTTCTTTAATGACTCGACGAAGAAGTTGTTCTCCTTTTTCAAGGTCCCCACCAAACAGACTCGGAAGTCTCACTAAAAACGTGGCTTTTGAAGAAATTGCATTGAGATGGTTCGGATTTAATTCTAAGGTCCGATCTAATTCCGCCATCATCTTTGGAAACCCAAAAGCCGCCATAAGGTTTTCTCCATCGATCCGAAGCTGTTCGCCAAGGGTACAAAAGAGAGAATAGTGGGCATCGGGCAATTGGTCATTCAAGGCCACGGCTTTTTCCGCAAGTTCTTGGGCGCGTTCAAAGTGGGCTAGTCTGATATGTCGTGCATCAGCTGACCGTCCACGTTGACATTCTTCCATGGATTGAGTGGCTAGTTCTGTCGCCTTTTGATTGGCGAAGGTGGTCTGAGGAAGAACACAGGCCATGAAGACTAAAGGACCCAAGATGGCATGCAGAAAATGTTTCATGAATGATTCCTTATGATTGAGGGCAACCCTGTCAACATAATGAAAAAAGTAAGCAAAATCAATGCCTAAACCAACTCTTTATTAATTCGGCAAAACCCTTAATAAAATTGATTATTTACCTCATTGCCTGTTTCGTTTTTGCCAGAAGTGTGGCAAAAACGAAACAACAGAGGGGTGATCTACTTTGGGGTGGAGTTTGCTCCTCCACAGCGGGTTTCGCTAAGGTGCAATCCCCTCATCATACTGGATCAAAATCGAGATTGCCATGCGCTTGTCTGGAAGACAAATTGGACTGCTCAAAGAATATATGTACGATCTCGTTGAGCAAGCCAAGCAAGATGAAGCCACCAGTTTGGCTTTTGGGTATGCCGTTCAGGCATATCGATCTGATCAAGCCATTTCTGATCTCTTGGCGATCCTCGATGATCGGATTGAATCCGAAGGTGTGCAAGTCGGATTGCCCGTTGAATTTCTTCATCAAATGTGGACGCTGTGCAACCAAGCCACTTCTGATGTGGAAGGTACGGTGTGGTTGCAGCGGAATCTCGATGGGGAGCCAGCGACCAAGGCTCGGGTTCGGGACCTGACCTATCGTGCGTTAATTGAGTATCTCGAACATCTTCCTGAAGAACCAACTACCGCTTACTCGGATGAGTGAGTTGAAGGGCCAACCATTCCCCCTGAATTCGGTGTTCCTGGACTCTCCATCCATAACTGGCAAATGCTTCGCTGATTTCTTCCCGATCCTCCACTAATAAACCTGAAAGAAACAGCCGGCCATCTGCTGCAAGAAATGAAGGCAATTGTCCTGCGATACCGAGAAGAGTTCGACGGTCGACATTAGCCACGATTACATCCCATACAGATGCCGGACATTGCTCGAGAGTCGCAACCCTAAATCCCAATTCTTTTCGGAATCCATTGGCGCTTGCATAGTCTCGCGCACAGTCGATGGCCTGCGCATCGCAATCAAAACCTAAGGCTCTTGATGCACCCAGCCGAATAGCGACCATGGCGAGAACCCCGGTTCCGGTCCCGATGTCTAGGAGGGTTTCGCCGCCTTTGATTACCGCTTCCAGCCATTCAGTTAATAGTTGAGTCGTGGCATGATGCCCAGTTCCAAACGCCTGTTTGGGATCGATGATCAGATCAATATCTTGCGGATTCGTCGAGGCCGGTTCCCAGCTTGGCCGAATTCTCACCCGGTGACCAATGCGAATCGGTTTCACCTGTTGCGCCCATTGTGCATTCCAGTCTTGCGAAGGAAGGGAATGTGTTCCAACCCTGTCTTCAGGGTATGTTACGCCTAATGTACGGAGAGCCGAAAGGATGGAGGCATGGACTTGTTCAGACCAGTGACCCGGGTCCCAGTACACATGAATCGTGTGGTCTTCGACCCAAGTTCCAAGTAGCCCAGGTTCATTAAGTAAGCCTGTCAACTCATTGGCGTCAATCGAAGCGGCAATAAGAATATCAATGGAGTGATTGGGTGAAAGGTCAGCCATGAGTGTTGACGATTTTCAACGTACCACGTATCGTCCGCGGTCGATATGGAGATGATGACAAGACAACGCCGAGAACAGGCTATGCTTCGCGGCATAGAGCATGGAACGCGCATGCTCAACCGCGGCCAAATCCAAAGTGCCACATTTAGCCGTGGCCGAATGGGCATTGTGGTTTTGGCATTGGTTGTGTGTGCCTTGCTGTATAACCATGAGTTGTTCGAAATCGGCAATTGGGTGTTAGCGGCCTGGGTCATTCTGTTCGTGATGGTCGCCCGGTATCATAGTCGTTTGGAAGATGGTTTGGCCAGACTTCAACTTTGGATTCACATCAAAGAAACCAACCTCGCACGCTTACGCCTTGATTGGGAAGGGGTTCCCGAATCTTCCTTAGCGCTCCCCGCAGACCATCCCTACGGAGGAGATTTAGATCTGGTGGGCGGGCATTCACTCCTTCGGTTACTCGATACCACTGTGTCGAATGAAGGGCAAACGCGTTTAGTGTCTTGGGTGGCTGATCAAAACGAACATCCACTCTCCTTTGTCGATTGGACTTCACGTCAGGCCGTAGTCAAAGCCTTCACGCGTTTTTCCGGGTTACGAGATCGCCTGCGTCTTGTCGCCAAAAGGGTGAGCCATGTGCCCATCAATGGTGATCGCATTCATGTGCTCCTGAAACATACGTTTGATATTCCACACCTCAAATTACAGCTCAGTGTTGCCAGCATACTTGCGAGTATCAATTTGGTGTTGTTTCTCGTTTGGGCGTTGGGGCTCAGTCCAGGGTATTGGATTATTTCATTCCTTGCCTATGGGTTCCTCATCTTGATGACCGGTGGTCGTCTCAGTCATGTCTTTGAGCGAACACTCAATTTACAAATGGAACTTGATAAACTGGCAGCAGTAATTGGGGTACTAGAAAAGAGATCGTTCAAACATGAGACCGCTATACGTCAAGTCACTGAACCCTTGCGAACAGGGGATGAGCCGCCTTCCTTGGCGATCAAACAATTAGCCAAAATTTGTAGCGGTCTGAGTATCAAGGGCCATCCCTTGATCCATATGGCCGTGAATCTGGTTATTCCCTGGGATATGGCGTGGACGTGGTATCTCCAAAAAGTATGTCAGCGCCTTCGACCAGTGCTGCCGGTGTGGTTGGAGCAGCTGGCCACGATCGATGCCGCCATGTGTCTCAGTACCTTTGCGTTTCTCAACCCTTGCTATGACTGGCCAACACGCAGGGAAAGTTCTGGTGCCCAAGAAGCCGGGGTGGCGACAAAGAATATGGGGCATCCGTTGTTGCCGCATGACAAACGCGTGAGAAATGATTTTGATCTTCGATCGGTGGGCCAACTGTATTTAGTTACGGGATCCAACATGTCTGGGAAAAGTACATTTTTGCGGACCATTGGCGTCAACGCCTGTCTAGCCCAGGCCGGGGCTCCAGTTTGTGCAAAGAGCTGGAACTGGTCCTGGATGTCTCTCCATTCATGCCTTCGAGTGGGCGATTCTCTAGAGGAAGGGCTGTCGTATTTTTATGCGGAGGTCAAACGGCTGAAAAGCATCTTGGTTGCGGTTGGTCATGCCGAACGGGATCCCGTACTATTTCTGATCGATGAAATTTTCAAAGGGACGAATAATCGTGAACGATTATTGGGTAGCGAAGCGTTTATTCGAGAACTCACCACCGGGCATGGGTTAGGGCTCGTCACGACACATGATTTAGAACTCGCTCGACTCGAAGATGAGTTTTCGGGCATTACCAACATCCATTTCCAAGAGACCGTCGATGAGAAAGAACTCAAGTTTGACTATCAACTCCGCACGGGACCCTGTCCTACCACCAATGCCCTTCGCATCATGGCCATGGAAGGCCTTCCGGTTCCGAAACAAAAAAATATCTAGCAGTTGACAACGTAATTCTGGTGTTTGTCCGTGGGGTTACCGAAG
>JAJDBO010000362.1 GCA_029261305.1 Nitrospirales bacterium | reverse complement strand
GACAGCCATCAATTCTATCCCGGCAGCATGCCTATATCCGTACACGTGTCCATTCCTTTGCTGCTCCTCACAATTTTTGTGACTAGCTGCACCACCATATCACCAGCACCTCCGCCACATATTAACCTGGTTCATCGACATACCGTCCACACCACCACGGTCCAAGGACATACCCTCGCCTATCTTGATGAAGGTCAAGGCCCACCCATTATCCTCATTCATGGCTTTGGCGGGTCCATGTGGCAATGGGAGCATCAGCAAAAGGTATTGGCAGAGCATTATCGGGTCATTACTATCGACATGCTAGGGTCAGGACTCTCTGACAAACCGGAAATTGACTATTCCCCGACATTCATGCTCGCCGCCTTCACTGATTTCATGAATAATCTAGGCATTCAACAGGCCACGCTCATCGGCAACTCCATGGGCGCGGGTGTGGCGATTGGCATGGCCTTAACACATCCAGACCGTGTTTCAAAACTTGTGCTCGTTGATGGATTTCCAGCAAGGGTCGTGGACAGTATCGCGTCCCCTTCATATAAACGCTTCGTCCACACGCGTCCTCCCATCTGGATTGCACGCTTGGGCATGTGGCTTGCTGGGCGATGGGCCACCACACGCATTTTGACTGAAATTATTTATGATCAAAAACTTATCACCCCAGTCGTAATTGAACGGTCCTACCAAAACCGAAAGGCTGCGGGATTTCTTCCGCCCCTTTATTCTCAAATCGAACAAATACCAGACTGGGAAAAACACTTCGCACCACGAATACGCAATATCACACAACCTACCCTCCTTATTTGGGGAGAACACGACCGCGTATTTCCAAGAACTGTGGGCCGCACAATGCAAGCATCCATTCCCCACAGCACCTTTCTCGAAGTGCCGAACGCCGGCCACATCCCACAATGGGAAAGCCCACACATCGTCAACCCCGCAATCCTACAATTTCTTCAGTCGAACTAAACGGCACTCTTCATCGAAAATCTAGATTTCTCCGTTGTCACTTTATCCATCGAAAAAAAGATGAACCTTCCCAAAAGGAAATGATCTTTCCTATCCTCGCCCGCAGGCTTTTCTAAGAGTAAGCCGTTGCTGCTGCAAAGAGATCGAATGTAGCCTTGTGAAGCTGGTTCCCGGTATCGATGTGTTTGGCCAAGAGGATGCTGGACAGCACTCGCACGAACTTCATTACGTGCAAACGAACCGCTGTACAAAAATATGCTCCATCCTCAAATGAACTTCGCCGTAGATTCTGGCTGGCCGATGAGCAACCATTCACAACTGTAAAATCCACCAACAAACTGTCGAATAATTTTACAAGTTAGAAATGCCACTTATCTCATTGAAAAACAAAACAAATCTTCAGAAGAAAAGAATGACACTCAAAAACCGTCTGAAAACTTTACGAATTTTACTTTTTAAAGAAATCATCCAGTGACTGACTGGGACGAATAAGGGAAAAAACAAAAAGCATTGGAAACGATTCTACCCGAACAGAGCCATCTATTACGTCAAATGACGTGCAACCATACAAAATGGCATCAAAGCTGCAATTAAATCACCTAGGCTGAAAAATTTCTTACTCACATAATAATGTAAGGAGACCGGTTCATGAAAAAAATGACGACTTTACTTGTAGGCTTAGGAATGGCCGCCTGCATGGCTACTCAAGCAAGTGCCACCGTGACGACCTTTACCGACAGAACGGCATGGGAAAACGCTCTCGCCGGTGCAACTTTTATGACAGAAGACTTTAATGGACCAGCAAGTGATTTTGGCCCAAACTCCTCAGGGGGTTCCATTGGCATGGTCACGACTTTAGACGTCATCGGGCACGTCAATGATGATCCGCCATCTTCTCCACAAGGATTGAACGGTACAGGATTGCTTTTGGGAGAAATTGATTCCTCAGGAGAAGACATTGCACGTCTCCAGTTTAATACCCCCCTGATTCTGGGTTTTGCCATCGTAGGACTCACAGGAGAAGATGGGTTAACAGTAGCCCTTACGGAAATTGGATTTGCCGTAGACGGAGAAAGTTTCCTGGCGTCAGACGTGACAGGGGATACTGATTCCCCAAATGCCACGGAAGAAATTCCCAATCTTTTTGGGACTGCGGCATTTCTCGGCTTTGTGACTATGAACCCAGTCACAAGTTTTCAACTCATCCATGGAGACCTCGTGGCACCTTTTGAAGTGGCAGGAAATAATGAGAGTTTTGCTTTTGATGAACTCATCCTGGCCAAATCCAGCACACAACCCGTCCCCGAACCCAGCACCATGATTCTCTTGGGCACTGGGTTGGCCGGCATCATTGCTTGGCGACGCAAACAAAAGGTGTAATCCCAGGCGAGTGATTGAAATAATAGAGCAGGTCTTGCATCACGAGCCCCACAATCAACATTGTGGGGCTCAGCTTTTTGGAACACGTCATTTTAGAAACCTTCACCTTGACCCTGGAAAACGCACTGAGTAAGATCAAGGAATGGCACGATTTCCTTTCGATCCTCGAGCTTTTGCCTCGAAACCCGGCCGCATGCAACCTCAACCTTCTCGTCCTCAAGCAGATCCAAATGCCCAGTTTCGGTCATTGAATGCCTCACTCCTGTATTGCCCAAACTGCAAAGAAGCGACACCTGCGCGAGAACGACTGTTATTAGTCCTGCCCTCCGGAAACAAATACGAATATGTCTGCGCCCACTGCGGCACTTCCACCGGCGAAAAAACCGATCAAGATCAGCAGAATTCCCAGCTATTTATCCCATAAGGGAAAAACCTCCTCTACGCATGACTCATCACAAATCTTGTGTTGGAATTAAGGGATGACTTCGGTAACCCCACGGACAAACACCAGAATTACGTTGTCAACTGCTAGATATTTTTTTGTTTCGGAACCGGAAGGCCTTCCATGGCCATGATGCGAAGGGCATTGGTGGTAGGACAGGGTCCCGTGCGGAGTTGATAGTC
>JAJDBO010000361.1 GCA_029261305.1 Nitrospirales bacterium | reverse complement strand
AGGTCGATAGACACAATCGGGTCTTCACTGTATCCCAAGATCCCCTTGAGTGATCCTTGGGCGGCTTTGGCGAATGCCGCATTGACTTCTTCGGCCGTACAATTTTTGTCGGTCTGCACTCCCAGGTCGATAATTGAGACGTTGGGGGTGGGAACGCGAATAGCGACGCCATCCATTTTTCCTTTTAATTCTGGAATGACCAGGTGCAAGGCTTTGGCTGCCCCCGTTGACGTCGGAATCATGGAAAGTGCAGCGCTACGTGCCCGACGCAGATCCTTATGAGGTAAATCCAATAACTGTTGATCATTGGTGTAGGAGTGAATCGTCGTCATAAAGCCATGATGAATGCCGAAGTTTTCCAAAAGGACTTTGGCCACCGTCGCTAGGCAGTTTGTTGTGCAAGATGCATTCGAAATAATGCGATGATTTTTTGGGTCAAACGTATTTTCGTTGACTCCTAACACGACGGTCAGATCAGCATTTTTGCCCGGGGCTGAGATGAGCACCCGAGGGGCACCGGCAGAAAGGTGTTGGCTGGCACTTTCATGGTCAGTAAAGCGCCCCGTAGATTCCACGACGACATCAACGCCTAATTTTCCCCAAGGCAGCTGTTTAGGATCTTTTTCTGCAAGAACTTCTATGGATTGGCCATTGACCACGAGTTGGTTGGGCTTCGCCTCCACGGTTCCATTGAGGCGGCCATGAACGGAATCGTAGTGCAAGAGGTGGCTGAGGGTCTTGGAATCGGTCAAATCATTAATCGCCACACATTGGATATCAGGGTCACCCAGAGAAGCCCGAAACATGTTCCGCCCAATTCTTCCAAATCCGTTGATGCCAACTCGAATTGCCATAAATACCTGTAATGATGAAGGTTTCTAATTTATTGTGTCTTGGGAAAAAGCCCTAGGGCTTCATAGTACTTTTGGGGGGGGACTAAGTCAAGAAATGAACCCCTTAATAATTTTTTCGGTGACGGGGAATAGAAACTAAAGAGAATGTCTGGAAGCTTACAAAAACGGCACCACAAATTTTACATTTTCATGGCGTCTTTCACTTCCGCGAGGGTTTGCTGAGAGACCTCAGTGGCGCGTTTACATCCATTGCGGACCACCTCTTCCAACTGTTTTGGATTGGACTCGAGAGTTTTCCTTGATTCCCAAATGGGTGAGAGTCGTTCAACCATGGAGTCAGCGACCATTTTTTTGCAGTCAATGCAGCCGATTTCGGCCGTACGGCATTCTTTGTTCACTTGATCAATGACTGCGGTGGTTGAGTATATTTTATGAAAATCAAAGACGGCGCAGACTTCAGGATTCCCTGGGTCTTTTCGCCTGACTCTGGCAGGGTCAGTGACCATGGTTTTAAGTTTTTGGCGAACTTCAGGTTCTGGGTCTGACAAGTTAATCGTGTTCCCATAGCTTTTGCTCATTTTTCGACCGTCGGTTCCCATGACTTTGGGGAATTCCGTGAGCACTTCTTTAGGTTCGATGAGAACGGGAGTGTATAGGCTATTGAAGCGACGAGCGATTTCCCGTGTGAGTTCGAGATGCGGAAGTTGGTCTTTGCCAACCGGTACTGCGTCGGCCTTGTATAACAAAATGTCCGCCGCTTGTAGAACAGGATATCCAAGAAAACCATGAGTGGACAGATCTCTTCCCTCGATCTGTTCTTGTTTTTCTTTATACGTGGGATTTCGCTCAAGCCAGGGAACAGGCGTGATCATTGAGAGCAGCAAATTCAACACAGCATGTTCAGGGACATGGGATTGAATAAATATGGTGGCTCGTTCGGGATCAATCCCGGCAGCTAGCCAGTCAATCAGGATCTCGTGAATAAAGGTTTGAAGCTGACTGGTGTCCTCGTAGTTTGTGGACAGGGCATGCCAATCTGCCACAAAAAAGAAACATTCGTTCTGCTCCTGTAACTTCTTCCAATTTTCCAATGCCCCCAATAGATTGCCAAGATGCAGTCGCCCGCTGGGCTGCATGCCACTTAGTACTCGCATCAAATTCCTCTTGATTTTTTAAAAGTTAAAACACCAGCGCAGAAAGAATATCGCTTGTGATGAATTGAAAGATCGTACGAACAAAGGTGCTGATAATTGGGACTCGGTCATCGAGAAAAAATAACCCCACGAGGATAAACATGCCATAGGGTTCGATTCGACTGAGTGCCACTGCCGAGCGGTACGGTAGCAAGCTCGTAAGGATTCGTCCACCATCAAGTGGTGGAATGGGTAAGAGGTTAAAGGCAAATAATAACGTATTGATAATCACGGAAAAAAGTAACATGGCGGTGAGCGGGAGTAGCAACATGCCAAGTAGGTCCTGCCGAGGCTCCATGCCTGGTTGGGGAGGCCAGTTGGCTTTTAGCGTTGGGTCGACCCCGTAAATAATAGCTAATAAAATTCCACTCCCGATCGCGAGCACCAAATTCATCGCTGGGCCAGCCACGGCGACGAGCGCCATATCTCGTCGAGGATTTCGTAATCGGTTTGGATTCACGGGCACGGGTTTGGCCCAACCAAATAAGAACCCACCCGGAGCGAGGAGGCACAAGAGTGGAACAATGATGGTTCCAAAGGGATCGATATGCTTCACGGGATTGAGAGTCAACCGTCCCTGTGATTGGGCCGTATCATCGCCATAATAATGAGCGACCCAGCCATGGGCATATTCGTGCAATACGACGGCCGCCATAAGCGGAAGGATGACGTATGAAAGTGTGTGGAAAAACTGAACCATGGGAATTGAATGTGTGGATGAGTGAGATTAGTTAATTTGGATAAATCGCCCGTTGGCGACCTGAATCATATACACTTTGCGGTCGAGAACGCCACCTTCCCCAAACGACGTGAGCCCACCCAAGGTGGGAAAGTCGTGGCGAATAAACAATTGGTCGCGTACTTCTGGTCCAGTCGTGGCTCCATGCTTAATCGTGTCTAAAATAACGCGCATCGCGTCATAGGCTTGAGCCGCAAAGATCGAAGGATCCTCCTGAAATTGTTCTCGATACTTCTGAATAAATTGCTGCACCTCCGGATCCGTACTTTGGAGGAACAAGGCATCGCCAAAGATACTTCCATTGAGCGTGCTTCTTCCCCATTTTAGTAAATCAGGATGGTTCCAAGTATTACTGCCCAATAAAGGAACTTTGATATCGAAGTAAGCCAATTGCGCGGAAAGAAATGCGACATCAGTGGGATGGCCAGGAAGGAAGACCGCATCAAATCCTGGAGTGTAGACTAACTGTTCCTCGCCCGCCTTGACGGGCTCTGCGGTTTCCATGGGGAGCATTTCCCCATACAGGCTAAGGTCTTTATTTCTTAACCGTTTAATTTGGGTTGAGGCATCGGTCGTGGCGCGTTGAAAGGTTCCAGCGGCGATGACTTCTCCTCCCTGCCGAACAACGGTTTCTTGAAAAATGTTGGCCAGCTCTTTGCCATAAGAGGAATCAGGAGCCAGCACACAAAATCGAGAGAATCCCAGGGTCCGCATGGCATGTTCGACCAATTTGGTCATTTGCAAACGAGAAGTTAGTGCCGTGCTAAACCAATACCGCCCGAATTGTTTCACATCCGAAATGCTGGCGGTAGGAGTGATGAAGGGGATTTCCGCCCAATCCGGAAGGTCTGCGACGGTTTTGACTTGTTGGGCGAGCAAGGGACCGATCACGGCGATGGGCTCAAACTCATTCATAACTTGTTCGACCACATGATGGAGTTGAGCTGGGGGAAGGGCGCTGTCTTTGACTACAATGCCCAAAGTATTCGATCCGAGTTCAGCGTGTCCCTCTTGCAAGGCCAGACGAAGGCCGTTCAGGGCATCAGTGCCAAATGGTTTCATTCTACCTGAGAAGGGGAGTACTGCAGCAATGACATATTGATGCGCCTTAATTTTGGAAATAAACGACTGCATCAGCGCCACAGCCGTTTGTGCATAGGGATGATTAGGGAATCGATGAAGAAAGGCTCGTATGTCGCGTTCAGCGAGGACTTCATCCCCTTGGGCCGTATGCAACTCGATCAATCGAATGAGTGCTAAATCGCCAGGAAAGGTGGTTGAATAGATCTCCAGTAAATCTCCGAGCGTGCGCTCATCGATTTTTTGTAAAATGAGCCCCTGAATATAATCCAAGAACTCACGGCGTTCGTGCTCGTCGGCCTCGTTCATTTGCTTCAAAGCCATTTGAACCGCCTTCGTGAATTCGCCTTTTAATTCATAGGCCTGACGAAGGAGGAGCAAACCATTTTTTTGCGTGCTGGAATTGGTTGACCGATTTAGGGCATCGGTCAGTACGGTCACCGCCCGGCCGGGTTCTTGGGAGTCAATGTACAATTGTCCAAGAAATAGTCGGGCGTCGTCTATTAACGAAGAGATCGGGTATTCTTCCCGTAATTGTTCTAAAATGATGATGGCCTGTTTTGTTTCCCCTTTGGCGTGAAGGGCTCGAGCGTGGAGAAATGTCAAGGCATCGGCTTGCGGCGAAGTGGAACCCGATTCAACAAAATCATCAAGGATGATCAGGGCCCGATCAGTCTCTCCCTGATTCAAGAGCCTTTCAATGCGCTCTACTCGTTCATCCTTAAGAGTAATCTCTGTGGCTCTGAACGGGTCGGGTTCTCCCTGAAAAGGTTGGTCTAGTTGGGCAATGGCCTGTTGAGGAAAGCCCATGAGGCATAGAAATATGGCCAACCCGGGCCAGAAGTGAAGACGAAATGGTAGTTGGGTGTGAGGCATCGCAAGGGTCGTGAGGATGTACTTCTTCCTCATTCGGTATATACGGCCAGGTCCTTCTACTGTCAAGAAAACTCTTTGAAAGAAAGCCTATTCAATCAAGAGAGATGGAAGATAACCTAGGCCAATCTCAACGAAATTATAGTCAGTGAACGGGACGACTTATCGTGGCTAAAGACGACGAAACGGCAGAGAGTGAACTCGACCATCTGCTCAATAATTATATCATGATCATGAGGGCAGAGCGGGGTCTCGCGGCCAATACCTTGGAGGCCTATCGTCGAGACTTGGGAAAGTTTCAACAGTACTGCAAAGAGCGGAATCTCCAAGGTCCCAATGAGTTAACGACTCAATCCGTGTTGGGGTTCTTGGAATTTCTGAGAAATTTGGCACTGTCGGCGACCTCGGTGGCCCGGTGCATGGCGGCGATACGAGGATTTTGTCGATTCTTGACGATGGAAAAGGGAATTCCTGATGTCCTTGCGCAGATTCCGCGGTCGCCCAAGCAATGGCTGAAATTGCCAAAGACCCTGACGGAATTAGAAATCACCCGGTTGCTTGATTTGCCTCCAGGAAAGGGACCGGAGGAACTGCGTGATGTGGCCATGGTGGAACTGTTATATGCCACTGGGTTGCGAGTGTCAGAACTGATTAATGTTGATCTGGCCAAAGTAAATGTGGAAGTGGGACATGTGTTAGCCACAGGCAA
>JAJDBO010000037.1 GCA_029261305.1 Nitrospirales bacterium | reverse complement strand
CAGGATGTCATGCGAATTGGCCACCGTGATTCCATTGAAGATTTGGTCCGTAAAGGGCGGGATCTTGAAACCTTCGTTCTGGCCAGAGCCGTTCGTAATCACGTCGAGCATCGGGTGTTGGTCTATGGGAAAAAAACGGTTATTTTTGATTGAGATGTTGAATCAAGCCTTTTCCTTTGTTTGTAGGCCTGTCAACAGGAATTTTTAGTTATTCTGCTGATATTTCTTCCTAGAGACTCTTAAAAATTCACTTCCTTTTCGCCTCTAGCCCATGATTTCCAGAGACAGTGTAAACCTGCTATAACGGTGCAGTATGCGAGTCTTTAAAATTCTCAGAATCCTGGTGTTGATAGCCTTGAGTTTAGTGGCAATGTATGCCGGTGTTGGATTTTTTGGGGTTTCCTGGGCCGTGAAAAAATATGGGGTCCCTGAGGTCTCAGAGGTCCTAGGCCGTCCGGTAATTTTACGGGATATCGCCTTTGATCCCTTTGCCTTTACTCTTAAGTTGGAAGGGTTCGAAATTCGGGAGATTGATGGCTCTCCTATGGTGGGCTTTGAACAATTATTCGTGAATTTCGAAGCCACCTCCGTACTTGAAGAAGTGTAT
Organism: Nitrospirales bacterium; assembly: GCA_029261305.1. The sequence goes on along the minus strand of JAJDBO010000037.1, from coordinate 3,962 downwards.
CGGTTCGAAATCATTCGTCTGAGTCTTCCTTACGGTTTGGTGAAAATATTTGAAGACGGACGTCTGAATCTCGCTGAACTTGGAAATCGACACTCCGAAGCTGATTCTCCCTCTCCGGAGATCGCTGAGCCTGAAAACGATCCATCTGATGATAAGCCATTGGTCGTCGAGATCGGTCTTTTGTCCATCGAGCAAGGTGCCGTGGAGTTTCGTGATGAGTCGAAATCCACAACGTTTGTGGCGGATATCGTGCCACTTCAGATTACCTTGAGGAATTTCAGTACAAGGCCAGGGAATCAAAACTCGTATTTTGTGGCCGCTGAATTAGGTGAGGGAGAACGTGTGCAGTGGCAAGGTAATGTCTCTCTAGAACCGCTTCGTTCGCAAGGTCAGATTGAAGTTTCTGGCCTTCGATCCGAGACCATGTGGCAGTATGTTCAAGATCTGTTCAAATTTGAAATTTCCCAAGGTTTGCTGGATCTTCAGGTGTCTTATGATGTGGATATGGCTACTGAGCCCATGGGCCTGATGTTGAACAACGGAACAATTACCTTGCGAAATTTTGCCCTTCGGGAAAAGGGGCAATCTGAAGAGTTGATTGTGATCCCGTCCTTTTCTATCCGAGGAATTGAGGCAGATGTGGGTGCTCGTCGAGTGTCAGTGGATTCAATTCAATCCCGTGGTGCCGAAGTTCGGGGGTGGATCAATCAAGATGGGACGGTGAATTTCCAATCCTTATTCGTAAGTGAGGAGGACCCCTCCAAGGTCGCCGATGTAGAGGCCAATGTGCCACCGGTCACAGAATCCGGGGATTCGCCGTGGTCGGCCACCATTAAGAAAATTTCTTTGGAAGAATATGCGGTCCGGTTTGAAGATCGTCAGCCTCACACACCGGTGCCTCTGCATATCGAAGGATTTGGTTTGCAAGTTCAAAATGTGACCACCGATCTGACCCAACCCATTACTCTTGAATTGGGTTTGACTTTTAACCAATCAGGCAAATTGGCGGTGAGTGGGCAAGTGACGCCGGAGCCGCCAGCAGGGGACTTGAAGCTGGATCTTTCAGGATTCACCTTTACGGCATTTCAGCCCTACCTTGAACCGTTTGTGCAATTTCAATTGGAGCGTGGGGCTCTTTCCGTACAAGGACATACCACCTTTAAGGCTGAAGCTGGTAAAGAGCCAAGGGTGCGTTTTTCCGGAGACGTGGCTCTTGATGATTTCGCGATGGTTGATGCCGAAGCCTCTGAGGAATTTGTGAAATGGGAACAACTCGCTTTTCAGGGGCTGGCTGTGGAAACTCATCCCATACGGGTGGACGTACATGAGATTGTTGTGGCGCTGTCTTACGCCAAAGTCGTGAAAGGTGCGGAGGGTGCGTTCAACGTCTCACGATTGTTTTCGCCACCAGGGGCTCAGTCGAATACATCGGAAGATGAAGGCCTGGAAAAGGATGAGAATTCTTCAACGGACGCGACGGAGGATGCGACTCCTTCGCCTCTTATTACGATTGACACCATAAGGATTCAAAATGTCGCCGTGGACTTTACGGATCAAGCCATTGATCCTAACGTCGTGACAGGCCTTCAAAACTTTTCAGGAACTATTCAAGGATTATCATCTCAGGAATTATCTAAAGCCGATGTGTCCTTGGAAGGGCGAGTGGATGATGTGGCCACGCTCAATATTCATGGGCAGGTGAATCCTTTGCAAAAGGACGTATATACCGATCTGGCCTTAGTGTTTCAGAACATGGATTTAACCACAGTCTCTCCGTATGCGGGGAAATTTATTGGGTACCCCATCACCAAGGGCAAGTTGTCATTAGATTTGGACTATAGTTTGTCGGAACAAATATTGATTGGTGAAAACAAGGTTCAGATTGATCAATTGACGTTAGGTGAGGCGACTGACAGCCCAGATGCGCCATCGTTGCCAGTTCCCTTGGCGTTGGCATTATTGAAAGACCGTGATGGCCGAATTGATATCGATTTGCCGGTGCGCGGTGACTTGAATAATCCAGAGTTCAGTTATGGGCAATTGGTGCTGCAAACTCTGATGAATCTTATCACCAAGGCCGCAACTTCTCCTTTTTCCATGATTGGTGGATTGCTGGGAGGAAGTGGGGATGATTTGGCGAAAGTGAACTATGCTGCGGGACAATCCGCCTTGTCTGAACGAGAGATTGCCAAACTTTCGACGTTGGCCTCAGCGCTGGCACAGCGTCCTGGGTTACGATTGGAAATTACGGGAGGGGCTGAACCGACCAAAGATGGGTTGAGCCTTGCCACAACAAAACTTGAGGCACAGCTGAAAGAACGACGACAACAAGAGTTGTCAAACCCTGGTCAACCCAAGCCCACGCCGTCTGTTGTGGAGGATCTTTCATCAAACGATCGTGATAGGTTACTTGCGGAGTTATTTGTCCAGAGGTTCGGGAATACACTTGCGAAAGGGAGAGCTTCAATTAGTGAGGGGGAGAGTGGTTCCACAGATTCTCAGGTAGTGGCAGAGCCAGGCAGTCCCCAACAGGCAAAACCAAAGCTTCCTTCTGTTGATGAGATGCAGCAACAGTTACTTGAAACGATACAGACCACCGAGGCGGAGTTGCGTTTATTGGCGCAAGAACGGGCAAGGAGTATTCGGGATCATCTCGTGAATCAAGAAAATATTCCTGAAGAACGAATCTTTCTGGTAGAGGCCAATCTTGCTTCGGAATCTGATGGAGATGGTATTCTTACCAATCTGTCTCTCGCCGCTCAATAAAACGATTTTGCTAATCCCATGCGTGTTGGAGTTGATGTCGGAGGAACAAAAATTGAAGCCATTCTCCTGGATGCCAGAGGCGAGGAACTTGCCCGTCGTCGTATGGATTCGCCCCAAGGTGAGTATGCTGCCACACTTTTCTCCATTGGAGCTCTCGTTGAAGAACTAGAACGAGATTTTTCGACCACCGCGACAGTAGGTATCGGTATTCCTGGAACCATTTCGCCTATCACTGGGTTGGTCAAAAATGCAAATTCCACTTGGCTCATTGGCCATCCTTTCCAACAAGATTTAGAGCGACGATTGAATCGACCTGTTCGTGTGGCTAATGATGCGGATTGTTTTGCAGTGTCTGAAGCCATGGATGGTGCGGCAAGGGGTGCGCGGTCCGTATTCGGAGTCATCCTCGGTACGGGAGTTGGGGGTGGACTGTGTTGGGAAGGTCGACCAATCTATGGTCCGAATGCCATAGCAGGAGAATGGGGCCACAATCCGTTGCCTTGGCCTGAAGATGATGAGCGTCCTGGGGCTGAGTGTTATTGCGGGTTACGTGGGTGCCTGGAGACTTTTCTCTCGGGGCCTGGATTGAGACGTGATCATTTTCAAAGAACTGGCAAGGATTGTTCCCCAGAAGTCATTCATGCAAGTGCCGAAGTTCATAATCGGCAAAGTCTGGAGACGTTGGAGCGATACGAACATCGATTGGCACGTGGGTTAGCCAGCGTCATAAATGTTTTTGATCCTGAAGTGATCGTATTGGGCGGAGGCCTGTCGAATATCGATCGTCTATATCAGACCGTTCCGACCTTATGGCAGTCCTGGGTGTTTTCTGATCGAGTTGAGACTCGACTGGTTCCTCCACGGTTTGGTGATTCGAGTGGAGTCAGAGGTGCCGCTTGGCTTTGGCCTCTGGTTTGATAAGCAATCATGGATTGACAGAATGAGTCTGTTGCCGAATTTCCGATCCTGCATTACAGTGGGAACCGTCTCTTTATAGAGAAAACACGTGTGGAATAGTTTATTGATATAGGGGGACCAAAAGTCTCATGCTTTACCTGAAAGTTGCATGCTCATGACAGAATTGAATGCTGAATCGCCAAAGGATTTTATCCGCACTATCATTGCGCAGGATGTCGAAGACAAGAAGTTCGCCGGGGAAGTGAGAACTCGTTTTCCTCCAGAGCCCAATGGTTATC
>JAJDBO010000360.1 GCA_029261305.1 Nitrospirales bacterium | reverse complement strand
GAGCACAAAACCAAAACCATTCCCGAGGCTTCCACGTTCCTGTTGATGTGACCCGACATACATAATTTGTTACGACCCCACTTCGCGTAATGTAATCCTTAGGCGTAATGCCCCTAAGGCAGTGTTCATTATTTTGAATCTTTACACTTTATAGGGATTTAGTCGGACGGGGTGACGTAATTCTTTACAGTCGACCGTTGGATTCTCGTCTTAATGTGTTCATAAAATTTATTAATCTAAGAGGTTGAATTTCGATAGCTGTACATTACTGGGTGTTAGGCTGTGCGAGAGAATGTTATTGAATATTGTGAAAGGAAAGGGTGACTCATTATTCCCAATTCATGAGAATACACCCTCCGAACATTGATGGAGATTTGGTGAGAGAGAATTGACGAGATCAGGTGGTGGTTCCGAAACGGAGTCGATATCAGTCCAGAGTGGATGGGGCGGGTTTATTCGTCGGATACAATTGATACTTTTTCAGCAGTTTATAGAAGTCGGATCTGTATCTTCCTGCGATTTGAGACGATCGTGAAATATTGCCTTCGGTAATCTGCAGTAAGGTTTTGAGGTAGTCTCGTTCAAAAGATTCCTTGGCTTCGGTGAGTGGAGCCAACATGCCTTTGCCAGATTGGCGAATAATGGGAAGAAGGTCCGGTGTAATCATATCCTGAGTAGCCATAATCACCGCATGCTCCACAACATTTTCCAATTCGCGGATATTGCCTGGCCAGGAATATACGGTCATTGTTTGTAGGGCATCGGGGACAAATCCTCGAATGGCTTTATTCGAGCGTGCCGAACTTTTCTTCAAAAAATGTTGTGCCAGCGAGGGGATGTCTTGCCTTCGTTCCCGAAGTGGGGGAATAGAAATAGGAACAACCTGGATGCGGTAAAATAAATCCTCTCGAAATCGCCCTTCATTTACAGCTACGCTCAAATCCTTGTTCGTCGCAGTAATGAGGCGGACATCAATTTTAATCGGTTGGCGAGCGCCAATCGGAACAACTTCACGCTCCTGGATAGCACGCAAGAGTTTTCCCTGTAGCGCAAGTGGCATTTCCCCAATCTCATCAAGAAATAAGGTGCCACGCTGACCGGTTTCAAAGAGCCCCATTTTTGATTGATAGGCCCCAGTAAACGATCCTTTGGTATGGCCAAATAATTCGCTTTCAAAAAGAGACTCGGGAATTGCCGCACAATTGACTGCGACAAATGGTCCCGTTGCTCGTGCGCTATTACAGTGGAGGACTCGAGCAATGACTTCCTTTCCAGTTCCCGTTTCTCCTGCAATGCAGACGGTGGCATCCGTATTGGCTACACGGCTGACTTGTTGAAGAATCGCCTGCATTTGTGGACTTCGCGCCACCACATTATCCATTCCATATAGTTCCCCTACCAACATCTTGAGCCGATGAATTTCTTGAGTCATACGTTTTTGGGAGAGTGCTTTTTCGATACACGCATGCAGTTCCTTATCATCAAATGGCTTCGTGAGATACGAATAGGCTCCTTTTTTCATCGCTTCCACCGCATCAGGAATGCAGCCATGAGCGGTGAGAATGAGGATGGGAAGCGCCGGGTGGAGTTGGAGTAATTCCTCCATGACTTGAATTCCGGTCATGTCCGGCATCCGGACATCCAAGATCACAAAGTCGTAGAGAGCCTCTTGAATGTGGGCAATCGCGGCTTTGCCGTTGGAGCATACCGTGACATCAAAACCAAAAGAGGTTAAACGCATGCGTAACAAGGTTAAGAGGCCCTCATCATCGTCAACAACGAGAATGCGTTCCAGCGGGGTATTAGGGGTTGGCACGTAGTTCCTCCTTAGGTGGCATGATGGTTTCGGATGGTGTGGTCGGAGGGGCTTTTTCCTTGAGCTCTTGATCAATTCGTCGGAGCGCATCAAGTTGACTGGTCAGTTCAGCCACCTTTTTTTCCCGGGCGTGTAATGCTTGTTGCAGTGAATGGTTGGATGCCGACTCAGTTTTGAGGCCCCCAACTTCTTGTGTGAGTTCATGAACTTGTGCACTGAGAGCTTTAACTTTGGTGTCCTGGGCCAACAAAAGTTGCTTGAGATCAGATGGCACAAGTGGTTGGGGCGAGTCAGGGGACCCTAACAATCCAAGGTCTCGTTCCAATAGCGCCTGAACCAACTCCCTCGTCAGATCAATGTTTGATGTGCCTTGTGACGGGGAGCGACCGAGTTCATCTAAGAGCCACAACCACACGCGACTGGCTTGACTCAGGCGATTGGAGGGGGGCGATTCCATGACTTTTTGAAAGTGATAGATTGCCGCATCTCGATTGGAATGAAGGGCGGTTAAGGCTTTGAGGAAATGTGCATGATTACACGCCTTGGACGTTCGACATTGAGACAATTGATTGTCCGCGCGAGTTCCTAGCCCTTCAAGAAATTTTACATCTTGGGGGGGAGGAGCAAAAACCGTCGAAGGAGACAGAAGCGTTGATGTGCCATTTGATGGCGAGGCCATCGTATAGGGTGCAAAATCCTGGCAACCTGTGGTTCCTAGTAAGGTGGTAGACAGAACGATGCTTCCTAGGTAACTGAAGGTGTTGTAAAAACTTTTACGATACATGAACTGCCTCTTGTTGTAATCCTGAGGGAATTCTGATGTGGACGGAGGTCCCTTCCCCTGGTTCGCTGTCAATCCAAATGGTTCCCTGGTGGGCTTCCACGACTTTCTTGGCTAGGGCGAGACCAATGCCACTGCCAAATCGTGCTCCACCCTCAGGTGATTTTCCTTGGTAGAATCGCTCAAAAATATGAGGAAGATCTTCTCGCGCTATCCCTGGACCTTCATCCTTCACGGTCAATGTTGTCATGTGGGTGGTACCCTCATGCTTCAACATCAAGGTGATGGGTGATCCATTTGGGCTAAATTTGAGGGCATTGGAAAGGAGGTTTTCGATGGCTTGCTCAATCCGAATGCTATCAAGGTTGAGTGTATGATCCGATGGAGATTGATCATCGAGGAGGATAGGAATGTGCTTGCGCTCGGCTAGGAATTGAACCTTATTCACGGTTTGTTGAACTAGGTGAGCGAGCCTGGTGGGTTTGAAACTATATGCCATCATATTGGCTTCCATTTTAGAGAGATCCAACAAACTGGCGATGAGTTGGTTTAATCGTTGACTACTGTCAAGTAAGATTCCGAGGGTCTGGCGCTGTTCTGCAGTCAGAGGGCCAGGAATTTGATCGAGGAGTAACTGAGTCCCTTCACGAATGGAGGTGAGGGGCGTTCGAAATTCATGGGAAATATTCGCCAGGAATTCTGCCTTCATCTGATCGAGTTCTTGGAGTTGGGTGCCCATTCCATTCACGGTATTGACGAGCTCTCGCAATTCTTGCGGAACCTCTCCCTGCACCGCCGCGTTAAATTTTCCTTCCCCAATTTGGCGGATTTGTTTTTGGACTCGTCGCAACGGTCGTAAAATACTAAAGGTGGCGACCCCAGCCATTCCCATGCCGAATACCACTCCTGAGACCATTAATTGGCGGGTAATATTTTCTGCCTGTTTCGCTCGTTCATGTGAATCACTTAACACGGCGCTGATTTGTTGTTCGTGGAGGGCAATGTATGACCGAATAGCTTGTGTCATTTCGTCGATGAGTGTGTCTCGCTTGTTTTCATATTGCGCTAAGGTCTGGGTGTAACGGCTGGCACGTTCTACCCCTTCACTAAGGAAGAGTGTCTGGAATTGATCATGGGATTCCTGAATCTGTTGAAGCAGTGATTGACCTTCTTCTGAAGGGTCCTGGTCAATGAGGGATACCAAAGTTTTTTTAAATTGCCCAGCTTCCTGAAGAAATTCTTTCAACAGACTCGTATCTCGCAAGACGAGATACTGCTTGTCACTTTTTAACTGAACGAGCAGGCTAGTAATAAGACGTTTTCCCGTTTCCACTGTGGGGTAGTAATACGAGACTAATTCGGTCCCTAACTCCGATAGCGTCCGCAGCTGGTTTAAAATGAACCAGTTCACCCCAATAACCAAACTCATAATCGTTAGGTAACCTAAGGTCAGACGGACAAATATTGAAAGCTTTGAAATTTGATTCCAGAGATGCATAGGTTTTATCTTCGGATGACGATTATCCTAAAACGCATAATTATAGAGTTCGGAGTTGGGCATTGATGTGACCCAGGTCATACTTTTACGAGTATTTTCTGCCGTGAACTATTATTAGCGGAAAATTTGGGGAATGCGGCTTCTGTGTGGGGAGGAGCAGGTGTTTTGGATAAAATTACTTAGGTAGTGTAGGAGGCGTTGATCTTCACATAATCGTAAGAAAGGTCTGTGGTCCAAAGCCGATGAGAGCCAGAACCTTTTCCCGTTGAGATTGACAACGTTAATTCTTTTCGTCGCATCACTTTTTTTGCGTGATTATCAGCTTGTGTGCTGATTCGTTGTCCTCCCTGAACGACGAAGATCTCATCAAACTTCAACGTGATATTTTTTGGATTGAGCGGAATGCCTGCTCGTCCTATGGCCGCAATAATACGGCCCCAATTTGGGTCTTGGCCAAAAATCGCGGTTTTAACGAGCATTGATGTGGCAACCGTCTCCGCAATCTGCTTGGCGTCACGATTAGATTTCGTTCCCTCTACAATGATGGTGACAAGTTTTGTGGCGCCTTCGCCATCTCGACAAATTTTCAAGGCAAGGGATTCACAGGCATATTGAAGTAAGGCCTGGAAAGCAATCCAATGTGGAGTCCCATGCGTGATGGGCATGTTGTTGGCCAGTCCATTGGCAAGGCAGAGAACGGTATCGTTGGTACTGCTGTCGTTATCCACGGAAATGCAATTAAAAGAATGGTCTACGGCTTGGGTGAGGGCACGTTGTAAGGCTTGAGGTGTGATGACCGCATCAGTGGTGAGATACGCTAACATCGTTGCCATATTGGGATGAATCATCCCTGACCCCTTAGCCATTCCTCCAAGGGTGATGACCTGTCGTCCAAATTTGGCCTGGCATGCAAACTCTTTCGATATGGTGTCGGTAGTCATGATGGCTTTAGCAGCTCGATTATGTCCGGACGGACTAAGCCGGTTCACGATAGAGGGAATTCCTTTCCGCAGGGCATCCATGGGAAGGGTTCGACCAATGACTCCAGTTGAACCGACAAACACTGTGTGATTGGGAATGCCTAAAAGCTGAGCAGTGAATTTTTGGATCTCCTTCGCATCAGCCAGTCCTTGAGCCCCAGTACAAGCGTTGGCATTACCACTATTTACGATGATTGCCTGTCCAGTTTTTTTCTTGAGCTGTTGTTGATTAAGAATGACTGGTGCGGCGAGGATTTGATTTTTGGTGAATACTCCTGCAAGAGGACCAGGACGCTCGGACATCACAAGGGCGAGGTCTAAGGTTGGAGAAGGTTTCACCCCTGCATGAATCCCAGCAGCGAGAAAGCCTTGAGGTGCTGTAACACCACCCGATAATTTTTTGATCGATGAAACTTTGCGCATTTGTTAAGTAGGTTATAGTTAAACGGTATTCAATCAGGGGAAATTGTAGATTAGGGGAAAATCCCAGGTGAAGCTAATCCCGTGTCTTCAGGGTATCCCATCATCAGGTTCATGGATTGAATGGCTTGACCCGCAGCGCCTTTGACGAGGTTATCAATGGCTGCCACCGTAATAATATTGCCCGTGCGAGAATCAGCCACCATCGAAATGTCGCAAAAGTTTGATCCTCGAACCTGATTTGGACTGACTGCGGTGGTTTCATTTCGAATTCGAATAAAACGTTCATTACGATAGAATCGACGATAAAGATCTTGAAGCGCTTTTGTCGTTGTAGGTTTCACCATCTTGGCATAAGCCGTGCTTAAGATCCCTCGATTCATCGGCGTCAGGTGAGGAGAGAAAATGACCTTTAATGGCTCTGTGTGACCCGCGGATCGTGTTCGTGGTTTCAGGAAGACTTTATTGAGTTCCTGTTCGATTTCCGGAGTGTGACGATGTTGCCCAATTTTATAGGCGGTCATGGAATCGTGAGCTTCCGGAAAGTGATAGCTCAGGGCCGGATTTCGTCCGGCGCCTGATATGCCAGACTTTGCATCAATCACAATTGAATCTTCTTTGATCATTCCCTTAACCAAAAGCGGAGTTAATTGAAGAATCGCGGCAGTCGGGTAACACCCTGGGACGGCCACGAGCTTCGCGCGGGAAATTTTCGATCGATACAGTTCGGGCATGCCATAGACCGATTGTCGTAAGAGGCGTGGTGATGAATGAGCGACACCATACCATTCTTCATAGGTGCTGAGGTCATTCAATCGATAGTCAGCGCTTAAATCGATGACGCGTTTTTTGGCTTTTATACAATGCGCGACTGGCTCCATTGATTTGGTATGAGGCAACGCCATGAAAATAAGGTCTGCCGATCGAATGATGTGTTGCAGGTCCATGGGTTGAAAGGTTAAAGAACAAAATGATTCCAGATTTGGAAAATGGGAGGACACTGGAAGTCCGACAGCCTTATCCCCGGTTACCATGGTGACATGGGCATAGGGATGTTGAGCTAACAGTCGAAGGAGTTCTCCGCCGGTATAGCCACTGCCTCCAAGAACCGCGATTTTTAGTCGAGTTTTAGCCATGAGAAATGAGCACTTTGCTTGATAAGGTGATCACAGAAAAAAGGGAAGGCCATGTGGCCTTCCCTTTGAAAAAAACTTGTAGCTGGAATGCACTTACCGTTTGGAATATTGGAAGAGGGCTCTTGCTCCCTTTTGCCCGTATTTCTTTCTTTCTTTTACTCGCGAATCTCGAGTCAGCATCCCATCTTTCTTGAGTGGGCCACGATACTCCGGGTTCACCTGAACTAAGGCTTTGGCAATAGCATGTCGTAAGGCTCCTGCTTGTCCAGCAACCCCGCCTCCAGAAATTGAAGCACGAATCTGAAATTGACCGAGCGTGCTGGTTTTTTCTAGTGGCGACTCGACATGTGTACGGTGGGGAAGCAGCGTGAAGTAATTTTCGAAAGTTCTTCCGTTGACCGTGATTTCACCCTGCCCTGGTTGAACCCAGGCGCGAGCAATCGCATTTTTCCGTTTCCCCGTTGCGTAATGACGCTGACTTGCCATGTATAAACCTTTCTGTTGAAGAAGAGATGCTTGTTATATTTTTGTGTGAAAACTTACGACCAGGCCTCTGGGTTTTGTGCTGAATGCGGATGGTCTGATCCAGCATAGATCCGTAGTTTCTTCGCCATTTGTTTCCCTAGTGGTGTCTTTGGAAGCATGCCGCGAATGGCTTTATTGACCACTTCCGTTGGTTTCTTTTCCATTAGACGTTCTGCAGTAATGGATTTAAGCCCTCCAGGGTATCCGGTGTGATGATGGTATGTCTTGTTTTTCATTTTTTTACCAGTCAAGCGGACTTCTTTGGCATTGACCACAATCACGTGGTCACCCGTATCAACGTTTGGCGTGAAAATGGGTTTGTGCTTCCCGCGTAAGAGTGTGGCGGCTTGAGTGGCCAATCGACCAAGCGTGGCGTCTTTGGCATCAAGAACGTGCCATTTTCTGGTGACTTCAAGAGGTTTTGCTTGAAAGGTACGCATCAGTGCTTCTCCATGTAAATTCGTCAGTATCCTAACCTAAGCGTCGGATGTTTCAGATTGGCCAAATTGTTGAGGATCTAATTTAGCAAGCCAGGCGTCAAGATTATCACCACCCCGTCGTTTCAACACATCTGAGGTGACATAAATAGGACTTTTCGCCCGCAATGCTACGGCTATGGCATCGCTGGGTCTGGCGTCTACTGTTCGTTCCAAACCATTTGAAGTAAAATGGATGGTGGCGTAATAGGTATTGTTTTTCACATCGGTCACCACAACATGACTGACAGTCATTCCTAAATGGTCAGTCAGACTGGTGATAAGGTCATGACTCATTGGGCGAGGAGGCACGACGTCTTCAAGAGCCAACCGAATGGAGGTGCCCTCTGCTGTGCCTACCCAGATGGGAAGCACGTCAGCATTGGTTTCATCACGCAATACCACGATTTGCGTGTCGGTGTTTGGATCCACGAGGACTCCATGCACCTTGAGCGGGATGAGATCGGTATTTTGTTCTACACTCATTGTTACGTTGTCATGCATCTATGAAAGATACGCAGCCCTGAAATCTTCTTGATTAGGTCTCAAATTTTCCAAAATCTTCGGGTTTCAGATTTTCGAGCCATCGTTCAAGTTCCTCGGAATTTTGTTTGCGAAGGACATCTTCGGTGGTGAAAATTGGGGCTTCAGCGCGCAGGGCTAAGGCAATAGCGTCACTAGGACGGGAGTCAATAGAATACTCGGAATCACCATACCAAAGGTGGATTTTGGCAAAGTAGGTATTGTCTTTTAAATCGGTCACGACGGCGCTTAGGACTTTTGCATCAACATTATCCAAAATTGATTTCATCAAATCATGAGTCATCGGGCGCGGCGGGGCGATGCTTTCCAACGCAAAGCTGATCGCACTAGCCTCAGATTTACCCACCCAAATGGGGAGCATGTCAGCGTTTTCTTCGTCACGAAGAATGACAATATAGGCATTGTTATAAGGGTCAAACAGGAGACCACGAACGTTCATTTGGGTTATCATAGGAAAAAGACCACAGGTTTAGCCACACTTACCCCATAAAAGCGTTAGGTTAGCATCGAATTCTTGGATTTGTCAACGTAAGTCCGAGATTTTAAAGGAATTACAAGGCTAAATCCCATTATGGCCTGTGGCCTTGGAAATTGCCAGAAACTGGAGGTAGGATCCATGAGGGACGAAATTGTTCATAAGGAAATGAGTTGCTGGGACAAATAGGAAGTGGCCTCTGAGGGTGCAATCTTCACCACCTCTCCTGTGCGTCGATCTTTAATTTCGATGACCCCATTTTTGAGGCCCTTATCTCCAATTGTGACGTGGTATGGAGCGCCGATAAGATCGGCATCATTAAATTTTACCCCTGCCCGTTCGTCTCGATCGTCCCAAAGAACTTCAATGCCGGCTTCAATCAATGATTGGTACATGGTCTCGGTGGTACCCTGCGCCAGCTCAGAGTTGGTCACTGGAAGGAGGTGAACATGAAAAGGGGCTATTGGGGCTGGCCAGATCATGCCTTTGGTATCATGATTTTGTTCAATCGAGGCAGCGGCGGTTCGCCCGACCCCAATTCCATAGCATCCCATAATGGCCATGGTGTCTTTCCCTTGATCATCAAGAAAGTTCGCTCCCATGGCTTCGCTGTATTTGGTGCCGAGCAGGAAGACATGCCCCACTTCAATGCCTTTGGCCGCACTCAAGGGAACATTGGTTCGAGGGGAGGGGTCTCCGGCCTTTGCTTGGCGTAGATCCGCAAAGGTCTCTACCTGGAAATCGCGGTCACAGTTCACATTGAGGAAGTGTGTGTCATTCGCATTTCCCCCGACCACAAAATTCTTCATTCCCTGGATGGCTTGGTCGGCGACAATTCGAATGTTTTTTAAACCCACTGGGCCAGCAAATCCTACCGGCGCAGACGTCACTTTGGTAACCGTCTCTGGATCGGCAAGGATGATTTCAGTGGTTCCCAATAAACGGTTCACCTTAATTTCGTTGGCTTCATGGTCTCCTCGAACCAATATGGCGACGATCGTGTTATCCAGAGTTTGGTACAGCAATGTTTTTACCAAGCGGTCGGGAGTGAGCGATAAAAATTTACACACATCTTCGACCGTTTTCATTTCCGGGGTGTTGACCGTCTCAAGAGGTAATGGTTCGTCTGTTGAGACGTCTGTTGGTGGCAAGACCTCAGCTCGTTCGACATTCGCAGCATAGGTCCCACCTTCCTCGTAGAGAATCGTTTCTTCGCCAGTTTCAGCGAGCACCATAAATTCATGGGACATGCTGCCGCCAATCATTCCGTTGTCTGCTTCAACGGGGCGAAAGTTCAGACCACACCGTGTAAAAATGCGTTCGTAGGCGTCATACATTTTCTGATAACTGATTCGAGCGCTTTCCTCATCCCGATCAAAGCTATAGGCATCTTTCATAATGAATTCTCGGCCTCGCATGAGGCCAAACCGTGGGCGAATTTCATCACGGAATTTAGTTTGAATTTGGTAGCAGTTTATCGGCAATTGGCGATAGGAACGAACTTCACGTCTGAATAGGTCGGTAATGATTTCTTCGTGGGTAGGCCCGAAGCAAAAGTCTCGGTCATGCCGATCCTGGCATCGAAGTAATTCTTTGCCATAAAAATCCCAACGTCCCGTCTCGCGCCAGAGTTCAGCGGGAGAGAGGATCGGCATCAAAATCTCCTGCGCTCCCGAACGATTCATCTCTTGTCGAATAATATTCTCAATTTTCCTGATAACCCGAAGCCCCAATGGCAAATACGTGTAAATTCCCGCTGCGACCTTTCGGATCATGCCAGCTCTTAACATAAGGCGATGGCTGACGACTTCGGCTTCAACCGGATCTTCACGAAGTGTTGGAATCAAGACTTGGGAGGTACGCATAATCGGATGGCCCTTATAAAGTTTTAAGATAACAGAAATGTCGATGGTGACTTACAGAATATTCTTGTTGTTATCGTGAGAAGAAGTGTGTGTTGTCAAGAGGAAAGAAATTATTGAAGTAGCCGTTGGATATCGTTAAAAAAGGCAAAAATCATGATGCTGAAGAGAAGCACCAACCCAACCTGTTGGGCAAACTCTCGCTGGCGTTCCCCAAGTGGACGACGCAAGACCGCCTCGCACGCAAAGAAAAAGAGATGGCCACCATCTAAGATTGGAATGGGGAGGAGGTTGAGAATCCCAAGGTTAATACTCAGGATGGCTACCAAAAAGGCCACATCCGAAATGCCATGTTCGGCAGCGGTCCCTGAGGCACTCGCAATCATAATGGGGCCGCCAAGGTGTTTGGATGAAATTTCTCCTGTAAACATTTTGTAGATGCCGACCACTGTGAGCTCTGACCAACCCCATGTGGCATGAAGGCCTTGAAACAGAGCCATCAGTGGAGATTCCGAACGAATCACTGATCGACCAGGGCCGGTGATGCCAATTTTCCCAACTTCCACCGGTAGATCGTCTTTCATGGCGTTTTGACTTTCTGGGGTGATCGTCAGTGTGAGCGGGGCACCATGTCGGTCCACTAGAAAATCGAGTGGTTGATTGGCGCTTCCCTGCACGATTTTAGTCATTTGAGACCATGTATGAATTGGGGTGCCATCAATCTCAATGATTCGATCGTTTTCAAGTAAGCCCCCGATCATGGCTGGCATATCTGGGATGACGGAAGTGACCACCGGTTCCGCTTCTTCAATCCCAATGATGTAGATCGGTTCATCGGTTGGATTTGGATCCATAAGCTCTGGGGTGATCACAAAGGTTTTGTGTTGTCCGCGTCGAAGCACTTCAATCGTGAGGGCGCGTCCCTGACTTTCGGCGATCATTCCATAGACTTCATGCTTGGTTGTGATTTCTTCTTCGTCGATCAGGGTAATCTTATCGCCGACCTCGAGCCCGCTAGTGCTCGCTGGGGATTCGGCGCGTATAGCAGCAATCGTCGGAGATAACTCTGCAAAGGTCGGAATGGGGAGTGCTGCGCCGGTGGCTAACCAGGCACTAAAGATAAGGTAACTCAGGAGAAAGTTAAAACCTGGTCCCGCTGCGACAATCAACGAACGTTTCAATAAAGATTTATGAACGAACGATTGCTCCTGTTCCTGGGGAGAAATGGAATCTCCTAAATCCTCGCCAAACATTTTGACGTATCCACCCAGTGGAATGAGCGACACGAGATATTCGGTGTCACCTACTTGCCGGCTGAATAATTTTGGACCAAATCCAAGGGAAAATTTCAGCACCTTCACGCCGGCCCATCGAGCGACAATAAAATGTCCGAATTCGTGAAAAGTCACAAGAACTCCAAGGACCACGAGGAACCACCAGAGTTTTTGGGCGACGACGTAAATGAGATCAGGAGACATAGGGCTTCTTTAAACCAAGGTTATTGTTGCATGCGTCATGACGCTAGGCTGTGAATACATGAGGCGGCTTTTTCTCGAGCCCATCGATCAGCTTCCAAGGCATCATCAAGGCAGGTTAACGGCTGAGGTGTTGATGCATTCATGGTGTGTTCAATGACGTGGGCAATGTCCACAAAAGAAATGCCCTTATTCAGAAAGGCATCAACGGCCACTTCATTGGCTGCATTTAATACGGCAGGCAATGTGCCTCCACCCTTGAGGGCATCGTAAGCTAAACCCAAACAGGGAAATCGTGTGGTGTCTGGTTGATAAAAGGTCAGCTTACCATAATTCCAAAGATCCAGTTGTGGGGGATCAAGGGGAACGCGTTCAGGATAACTCATGGCATAGGAAATTGGGGTCCGCATATCTGGCAACCCAAGCTGAGCCATCACGGACCCATCTCGATATTCTACAAGAGAATGGATGATACTTTCTCGGTGTACCACAATATCAAGTTGAGAAGCGGGGCAATCGAAAAGCCAGCGCGCTTCAATGACCTCAAGGCCTTTATTCATAAGAGTGGCGGAATCAATGGTAATTTTCGCGCCCATTTCCCAAT
Source organism: Nitrospirales bacterium (assembly GCA_029261305.1). The sequence goes on along the minus strand of JAJDBO010000360.1, from coordinate 5,371 downwards.
TTGGATGTTTGAGAGCTTTTTCCAGTGTGGCATCCTTCATCTGTTCGTAGGTGAAGTCCCAGAACGGACCGCCGGAGGCTGTCAAAATGATGCGACGCACATCTTCACGACGATGTCCTTCCAATGATTGGAAGATGGCACTGTGTTCGCTATCAATTGGAAAGATGGGAAGCCCCTGCCGATGCGCTTCTTCCTGCATCAACTGTCCAGCCATCACCATCGGTTCTTTGTTGGCGAGAGCCACACGGCGACCAGCTTGAATTGCCGCAAGGGTTGGAACGAGCCCTGCCGCACCGACAATAGCCGAAATAACAAGATCACTGTCTGGGTGACAGGCTACTTCTTTAATGCCCTCGGGGCCATCCAGAATTTGAACTGTGGAATCATTCAGGCGGTCGCGCAATCGTTTAGCCGCTTGAGGGTTGGACAGTGCGACAACTTTGGGGCGGAATGTACGAATTTGTTCTTCGAGTTTTTCGTCACTGGTTCCGGCGACTAGTCCGAGAATAGAAAATCGATCAGGAAATCTGGAGATAATGTCTAATGTGCTCGCACCGATGGAACCCGTAGATCCAAGGATAATGATCTGTTTCATGATGATGCCTTTATGAGTTAAGGAAGGACCGTAGAGTCCTTGATGAAGACCATATAATAGTAAAATGTAGGCACAGTGAGAAGCAGGCTGTCAATGCGGTCCAAAAACCCACCATGTCCAGGGATCAAGTTCCCCGAGTCCTTGGCCCCGGTCTGACGTTTAAATGCCGACTCTGAAAGATCTCCTATGGTTCCCAGGAGAGTCAAGATGATTCCTAACACAAAGCAATCGATTAGTGTGAAACTTGGTAAAAACCAAAGACTGGAAAGCCAGCCGATCAATATGGCACCCAAGATCCCACCCACTAAACCTTCAATGGTTTTCTTCGGGCTTAGAATGGGCGCTAAGGGTCGAGAACCATAGGTTCTTCCCACGAAATAAGCCGCTGCATCGGCTCCCCAAGACACAAGCAAAATAAAAAATATCAAGAACGGGCCATCCGGGAGTTTCCGGATCATGAGAAAATGTCCGAAGGTCAGGCCGATATACATCACGCCAAACAACAAGATAGGAAGATGACTTGGGCCGGATGTGGAGAGGGGCGCCAGTCCTACCTGGTAGGCGATCAGGATCGCGAGGATCGTGAGTAAGGCCGCCTGCAAGCCGAGCCATGTAGGCGATTGGAGTGAAAGCAATAGAAGGCTGCCGCAGACCAAACCGATGATGGCCGGTTGATATCCAGGCTCGCGTGAAAAGTGGAGGTCAAAAAATTCCCACATTGCCAAGAGGGACACGGCCAGAATGAGCACAAAGAAAAAGACCGGAGGCAGGTGAGCCGTCAGCGCATAAAACAAGGGAACGAAGACCAACGCGGAATATACCCGTTTGGGATCAAATCGTTTCTGCGTGTCCTGGGGATTCAGGGTGTGTGTCTTTCAAGATGAAGGTCAGGAACCCAACGTCAATTGTTGGGTCCACGTTACAGGGAAGCGGTTTGAGTCACACGGCCAAACCGACGTTCGCGCTTTTGATAATCGAGTAAGGCCATGAGGACCTCACGTCGTCGAAAATCTGGCCACAAGACTTTGGTAAAGTACAGTTCAGTGTATGCAATTTGCCAGAGGAGAAAATTACTAATCCGCGTTTCTCCACTGGTGCGAATAAGGAGATCTGGATCAGGTAATTCTGCGGTCGTGAGATATTGTTCAAATTGCTCCTCGGTGATAGGGCTCGACACCTTTCCACTCCGACTGTCGTCCACGATGTCATTCACGGCATCCAGGATTTCAGATCGACCTCCGTAACTCAGCGCCACCGTTAACACCCGATCAGTAAAATGCGCGGTTTCGTTCGCGATTTCGTGGACAAGGGCCTGAACGGCATCAGGCAACGCATGCAAGCGGCCAATAGGCAAAAACCGCATTTTCCGATCCTGAAAGGTCTGTCGCTCTTTTTTAAGAAATTGGTCGAGGAGGGTCATTAATAGCGCAATCTCTGCACGAGGGCGATTCCAATTCTCATGAGAAAAGGCATAGATCGTGAGAAGAGGAATATTCAGCTCGTCAAAAAAATTGAGGACTTCGCGGATGGCCGATAAGCCTTCGCGATGTCCGGCGATACGAGGAAGGCCCCGGGCCGAGGCCCACCGTCCATTGCCGTCCATGATGATGGCCACATGGTGGGGCATGAGATCAGGATCAAGGCCTAATCGCAATTCTTGCTCTGTGAGTTCTGATTGGATGTTGGTTGAAGAAGTAATATCCATTCCGTCCTGGAAAGACCTTACGTAAAAACGATCCCCTCGAAAGGGGGATGTGGTATAAAAATCTAGTCTAATCACGATGTTGGGTATTGTCAATCATCTAGTGTTGCCTTCGTCACGCTAGAAAATACTTCCGTTCGGATTTGTTGAATTAAGGAATGATTGAGACAGGGTTTCGCCCCTGCAGGCGACCTCCTTTTGTTTCGGCAAAAGGAGGCAAAACCATTTCCGCCCGTCTGCGGCCCCAAGGGGGTCCCTCCGCCTCCGTCCCGAATAAGATGGCGAGAGAACTCGCTCCGCTCAAACAGCTCTCGCCGAAAAGTCGATTCGGGACTCCGTCTCCGCCGCATCCAAAAGCGGGGATGCCAAAATTTAAGAAAGATGTATAGGTTCGTAGCGGAGGTCTTTCGACCAACGTTTACTTTTTCCTCATTTAATTTAATCCGGGGTTCAGTTTTGTCCTCAATGAGCACCTGCGTTGGGCGCGGCTGGGCCGGTACCCCGAATCCTACCTCTCTGGCGAAGACTGTTTGAGCGCAGCGAGTTTCTGAGCCATCTTGATTCGGGGTGCTGGACCAGGGACCCCGGAGAAATTGCTTCTCAGCAATATCGGAGGGGCCGCGCACAGGCAGAAATGGTTTTGGGTCCTTTTGCCGAAACAAAAGGACCTCGTCGTATGGGGGCGAAACCCCATATAAATTCATAATTCCTTGAAAATTGCGTGGCCCAAAGCCATAAGCTATACTCCCTTTCGAGCCTTCACAGTCATTCCAACTCCCCCAAACCCTTATTTGGAGAACTCGTGGAACAACAAGTCGTCGATCTTGCCCATTTCTCACTTCACGAGAACGAAATCCAACACGCCCTGGGTCGCGTCAAAGTCAAGGATGTCGATTATGCCGATATTTATATCGAATCGACGATCGCCGAATCGGTGTCCATGGAAGAGGGGATCGTCAAACGCGCCGTCAAAAGTATTTCCCAAGGGGCAGGGGTCCGGGCGACGGCTGGAGAAAAAACTGGCTTTGCCTATTCCGATGAACTCTCAAAACGTGATTTAGAAATTGCGGCTGATACGGCTCGATATATAGCGAACTCTCCCCAAGGGGATTCACCGATTGCGGTGACGCACAGACCAAAGCTCGCGCAGAACCTCTATCCCATCGAAAAACCTAATACTGAAATCGCGACCCAAGATCGCATTGATCTGCTGAATTTGATTGATGTGGAGGCCAGAAAATACGATTCGCGAATCACCAAAGTGATGGCGTCATTTAATACCGAACAAAAGATTATTATGGTGGCCACGAGCGATGGCTTGTTAGTCGGTGATGTTCAACCGCTCTCACGGCTGCAAGTGACCTGCATTGCTGAAGAGGGGACGAATCGGCAAGTGGGCTCCTATGGTGGTGGGGGACGCATTGGGTTTTCGTTTTATCAGGAAGAGAATCGTGCCAAAGAATATGCGCATGAGGCGGCTCGCCAAGCGATCTTGAATTTGAGTGCGGTGGATGCGCCAGCGGGCGTGATGCCGGTAGTGTTAGCCGGTGGCTGGCCTGGGATTTTATTGCATGAAGCGATTGGGCATGGGCTCGAGGCCGATTTTAATAGAAGGAAGACGTCGGCGTTTAGCAGTCTTCTCGGTCAACGTGTGGCCTCGGATGTGTGTACGATTGTGGATGATGGGACGTTGCCTTCACGACGGGGGTCATTGAATATCGATGATGAAGGGACCCCGACGACTAGGACCGTGCTCATTGAAGATGGAATTCTACGCGGCTATATCACGGATCGATTGAATGCCCGACTCATGGGCATTCCCTTGACCGGCAATGGCCGACGAGAAGACTTTCGAAGCATCGTGCTCCCGCGTATGACGAATACGTTCATGTTGGCTGGGCAATCGGAGCCTGAAGATATTATTGGCTCTGTGAAAAACGGCCTTTATGCTGCCTCCTTTGGTGGGGGGCAGGTCGATATCACGAACGGCAAGTTTGTGTTTTCGGCCAGCGAAGCCTATTTGATTGAAGATGGGAAAATTACAAAACCCGTGAAAGGTGCGACTTTGATTGGCAGTGGTCCCGATATTCTCAAGCAAGTGTCGATGGTGGGCCATGACATGCAATTAGATTCAGGCATCGGCACCTGCGGGAAAGAAGGGCAATCGGTGCCTGTGGGCGTGGGACTGCCGACCATTCGGATTGATGAAATCACCGTGGGTGGAACCTCTTCTTAAGAATCGTGACGCGAAAGATAGAGCGCCTTTGTTCATCCTCACCTCCTACTTTTTACCAAGGAATATTCCATCATGACAGATTCTTCGGACCACCTTCGCCAAGTGGCTGCTGATTTAATTGACCGTGCCAAGGCCCATGGTGTGACGAGTGCCGACGTGTTGGTGGCCGAAGGCGATTCTGTGTCTGTGCAAGTTCGATTGTCGGAGGTTGATCGTCTGAGCAAGGCACGAGAAAAGAGCTTGGGTATTCGCGTATTTTTTGGAAAGCGATCTGCAAGTACATCAACCTCCGATTTCACCCCAGAATCGTTAGATCAGTTAGTGGCAGATACGTGCACGCTCGCCAAGGCTGTGGCTGAAGATGAAACATCCGGCTTGCCGGATGCAGAGGCGATGGCGAGTGATCATCCAGAGTTAGATTTGTTTGATCCAACCACGCTGACCATGGAAGAAGAAATCTCTTTGGCGAGACGTGCCGAAGATGCCGCGATGGCCGCGGATGCACGGATCACCAATTCAGAAGGCGCGGATTGTGGGTATGGCAATGGCTTGGTGGTGTTGGCCAATACCCATGGGTTTCTCGACTCGCATCGTAGCTCGCGCTTTTCTTTATCGGTGACGCCCATTGCGGTTGATGAACAAAATGGCGGTGGGATGCAACGCGATTCATGGTACGCGGTCAAACGAAAGTATACGTTATTGGACTCTCCAGAATCCATTGGTCAAATTGCGGCAGAGCGAACGATTCGTCGTTTAGGTGCAAAAAAAGTGAGCACGCAGCGTGTGCCGGTGATCTTTGATACGGATACAGCGGAGAGCTTGTTAGGACATCTCGCTA
>JAJDBO010000359.1 GCA_029261305.1 Nitrospirales bacterium | reverse complement strand
GGAGGGGTACGCCCAGGTCAGTCAGCGGTTCAACTGGAGATGTCATGCCTATTGCTTGATGGGCAATCATTATCACTTCGTCCTGGAAACGCCCGAGGCCAATTTGTCTCAAGGCATGCGGCAACTTAATGGCGTCTACACGCAACGATTCAATCGTCGCCATGGACGGACTGGGCATGTCTTGCAAGGACGCTTTTCGGCCATTCTTGTCGAGCGCGAACCGCATCTCTTGGAGTTGTGTCGGTATGTGGTGTTGAATCCCGTGCGAGCGGGAATGGTTCGGAGTGCGCGGGGCTGGCCGTGGAGTAGTTATCGCGGGACGGCAGGCCAAGCCAATGCAGCTCCCTGGCTCTTCACCGATTGGATCCTCAGCCACTTTGGGCGGACTCGAGTGCGAGCGGAAGCGGCCTATCGAGAGTTTGTTTCTGAGGGACGCTCGCAACCACGCATCTGGGAACAGTTACACCAGCAGGTGTATTTAGGTTCCGACGCCTTCATCCGCAAGGTGCAACAACGAACACCCGGGAACCAGGACCTTACCGAAGTGCCACGGGCACAACGCCGCCGACCTTCCAAACCGCTTGTGTGGTATGCCCAAGCCAGCCGCGATCCACACCAGGCCATGGCCCGAGCCTTTACCGCTGGGGGCTATACCCTCAAGGCGATTGCCGCCCATTTTGGCGTTCATTACAGTACGGTGAGTCGCGCTGTGAAGAACGTGGAGATTGGGGGGTAGGGCGTATGTGTTATTGCAAGACCTGACCCTCTGAACGCGCAGATCGAACTGAAAATTAGTCAACAAAGGACTTGCCCCCGACTTCTACTCTATTCTTGACGATATGAAATTCCTATTCCAATTATTTCTCATTTTTATTTCCTCTAGTGCTCTTTGTGCTTACGGTGAAGCCATGAACCCTAAAAAGAACTATTCGGTAGATGAAGCCCAACTCCTATTCGCCAAACAGGCAAATGGAGAAACATGGAAGTTATTGCAAAAAGAATTTCTATCTCCGGAAGAAAAAGATGTTCTTCTTTATTCCGCCTTTGCCTCGGCCTATCATTGGAACCAAATCGGCACGTTGATCAATAAACAAAGAGGCGAATGGCTTATCGCTCGGACCTATGCAAGGTTAGGCATGGGGCAGTCGGCATTACTGCATGCCCAAAAGTGCTTATATTTGAGTGAAACACCGGGAGAAAATTTTCAGGATTTTGATCATGCCTACGCGTTTGAAGCCATGGCAAGATCGTATGCGCTACTCAATGACATTCCTCATGCTTCAGAATACTACCAACAAGCGAAAATCGCTGGGGAGAGCATACAGAACGAACAAGACCGCCAACTATTTATGAATGACTTGAACAGTGGAAATTGGAATGGGTTTTCCCCAAGCAACTAAATCAGATGGGAAAGAAAAGGGGGGAAGTCTTTGGTTGAGAGTTACACCTCAAATGGTCGTGGGAATTGTTATGGCAGTGCCGTATAGTGTCAAAAAGAAACCTTACATTCCCTGGTTGTTGGCATTTTTTTTCTTAGGTGGTTTGTTCTTTTTCTTAGTAGGCTGTTCAACACCACCCACCCATATCACGGTGCCGCTCGACGTTCCTCCAGCTCTCACATCTTCGGATGTGGTCATTGTGCTTTCACAAAAGGAGATGGTGGCCAATGTCGTGCCATCGAACATTGACCTTCATGATTTGCCTACTTATACCGGGGGTGGGCTTATCCCAGCACTCATTCCAGAAGTTGTTGATGCCGTTGTAGAGACATCGAATTCTTCTGTCACCGAAGAAAACGTCGAGCCGATACTCGCGGCCTTAGCCAAATATGATGTCGGTGCTCGATTTAGGGAAGCGCTTCTCCCGGAAATACGGACGATTTCCTGGTTGCATGTGAAAAAGGTAGAGTCATTGTATGATCCTCATTCAGACCCTGAGGATCGTCTATTGCCAAAGGGAACGACCGATGCTCTGATCCTCATCAAAACCTCATATAAACTTACTTCGGATTTTTATGCTCTTAACACCAAAGCCGAGTTGTACATTTACCCTCGTACCCAACAACTCAAAAAGTTGACTCCTCCTCAAGAGGGAATGGATGATTCACATGTTCCATTTTATATGAAGAAAGTTTCACGATGGTCTCATTTGCCGGAGGACAACACACGCGACCAAACCATTGCTGCCGAACGATGGACGCGGAACGGAGGAGCCTTAATTCAGCAAGCACTAGATGAGACTATCGATGGAATGTGCAACGAACTCCTAGCTGGTCTTCGAAACCCCTACCGATACTGATGAGTTTTTACTGAAAGGAATTGACTCATGAGAGCTATCTTTGCTTTTATTTTCTCCGCCGTGTTCATCACCATTGTTGCTACCGGCAATTCCGTTCATGCGGGTGCCAAGGACTCGACCAAGATGTTGCCGGCCGTAGCCACGATTCTCGGCCAGGACAAGGTTAAGCTCCACGGCGATGTCGTCAAGAAGACCTTTGCTGACGGTGGTCAAGTCAACGTGATTGGGATTCAAAAGATCAACGGCAAGCTTTTTCTGATGCGCTTCGGGCGCGATGCCAACGGTGGGGCCCGGACCGAGGCCTTGGGGCTCGAACGACGGGGGACAAGGTTGGTGCCCATCGTTCCTATCAAGATCAAGACCTGTTACCAGCCTACCTGTAGTGTCGAAAGTGTGGATGATGGGAGTGATTCTTCTTCCAATGAAAGCTCTGGTGATGGTCCGCTGGAGAAACTCTTGGACTCGATCACTATCACTGGCGGCTTTGATATCAACACTTGCATGATAAACGATGACACCTGCAGTTGTTCCCTGACCGGAACGGATTGCATTTTTGGCATCGCCACGAACATGGAGCTCCATGACTTTGTGATTTGGCAGTAACCAAAAAAAGACGCCAAGTCCTTTTCTGATTTTTAGTTTAAAAGGGGGCAAATTTTTGGTTGAGAGTTTCAACTAGCTAGGAGGTGGAGGGCAGGTCTTTTAGCCTGGGCTCAATTTCTTAATCCATCGTCCTGTGAGTGAGTTATGCGAGTTTCTTTCAAGCCAGCTTTCATGGAGAAATGTTATCAATCACATCTTGCCCCTTTGCTTTGATCTGAGGCCTTTGATCGACGTGACATTTCATGTCAGGAGGTTTTTTTGATGGCTGATCTTTCAAACACCTCATTGCCCTTGTTACTCGCTGGTCCGATTCTTCGACGGACTGATCCCACCTGTGTGAATGTGTGGC
>JAJDBO010000358.1 GCA_029261305.1 Nitrospirales bacterium | reverse complement strand
TGGGAAATGGAAGCCATGTGGGACGATGCCAAATTTGGAGTCGCCCACAGACACGACTTTGAAAAGTTTGCCATTGTTGGAGGCCCACGCTGGGTCGAATGGGGAGCCAAATTGGGAGCGCTCTTTATGAAAACCGAACTCGGCACCTATTCCCACGGCCAGCTCAAAGAGGCTTGGGAATGGATTGAATCGTAACCATCGACACGGAGGTGTATCCATATTTTTTCCTGAATAAAATCGTGAATCGTTCGGAGACCGCTGCTTTGTAGGACCATCTTCCCAAGGCCATTGTAGATAAATCGGACAAGTCTTCACCGTCTTTGCTTCTATCTCCTTAAAATTCCTCAATCTTTCCAACTCTTCTCTCTGGCACCAATATTGAAATTGTTATGAGTAAAACACTGAGAGGAGGTAACCTATGAAGCATACCGTCAATATCGGGAAACATGAACGCCGGCTTCGCATTGGACTTGGAATCCTTCTTATTGGCATTGGCGGTTTGACTGCTCTCCCTGAATGGGGCTCTTTGGTGGCTTTTTTCCTGGGAGGAATTGCCTTATACACGGGCATTCACCATTTTTTCCCTATGCGAAAATGGCTCGGGACCAACACATGTGGGCGTCCTCACAATCACCATGAGCCCTCTCAAATTAATGAGGTCCAAATGTCCAACACACATCTTCTCCATTCGAAATGGCACGCATTGACGAAGAAACACTATTGAACGTTTATCCTGGCGATAAGCTTGATCCTCTTGAACACTGGCTCACATCTCAATAAGGTTTTTGCAATCCCTTCGGAGCCGGATGTTGAGGCCCACGTGACAATTCAACATTCGGGAAATGGCTACACCGCTTCCTATACTTTGCCCATCTACCAAGTTGGGAAAATTCGATTTCTCAGTGCGGGAGTAAGAATTGAAGAGCGTCAAGCCCCCTATCCACTGTTTCCCCTAAAGCTAATTTTCGCGCAGGCTGGCGGAGCGTTTATCAGCAAAGTCTCGGTTTCCATCAAAGATCAGACTGGAAAGGAGCTTGTGAACATTTCGAATGATCAGGTTTCTGGTCCATGGTTGTTCATACGATGTCGCTCCCGGTATCTATCACATCACGGCAATACGAAAGGCGGGGGCCACAATCCGCAAAACCATCAATGTGCCAAAAGGAACACCCACCGACATTTACCTTCATTGGCCCAGCCCAAAAGGACAGGGATAACCAAAAACACTTCCTCTCATCGGATCACTTATTCCACCCCTAATAATGATATGGAGCTTGGTGTATAATCTCTCCAACTTTTTATTCACCAATATCTTCAATGGTCAACTGGTTTCCTAATATTTATTTAGTTTGTTTACAACTAGGATTTCATTATGCGATCAAACCTTAAAAAAATTGGAATCCTCGTCGGCGGTGGCCCCGCTCCAGGAATTAACAGCGTCATTGAAGCCGCCATGCTTCGTGGACTCTCGGAGGGCCTGGAGGTCATCGGCATTGTGGATGGCTTTCACTGGCTCATGCAGGGGGATACAGCTCATGTGATCCCGCTCACCGCCGACACGGTCCATCGCATTCATTTTCGCGGTGGGTCTTTCCTAAGAACTTCTCGAGCCAATCCCACAAAAGATCCGAAACATATGGAGGCCACACTTGCTTCCTTACAACGACTGCACATTTCCGGATTGATCACGATTGGCGGAGATGATACCGCTTCGTCTGCTATGCAACTGGCGCAGTTGGGTGGCGGTTCCGTTCAAGTGGTACACGTGCCGAAAACCATCGACAACGATTTGTGTCTCCCACATGGAATTTCGACCTTTGGCTTTCAAACCGCCCGACACCTGGGCGTAGAAATCGTCAAAAATCTCATGGTGGATGCGCATACAACCTCCCGTTGGTATTTCGCCGTAGCCATGGGTCGTAAAGCCGGCCACCTCGCCTTAGGGATTGGAAAAGCTGTGGGAAATGCCATCACTATCATCCCCGAAGAGTTCCACCATCGCACGATCAGACTGGGAGACCTATCCAACATTCTCCTTGGTTCAATTATTAAACGACTGAGTGAAGGACGATCGGATGGAGTCGCAGTATTAGCCGAAGGTCTGCCAGAATTGTTGGACCCAGAAGATTTAGCAGAAATCGGAGATGTGGAGCGAGATGAGCACGGGAACATTCGATTTGCCGAGCTCGATATTGGGAAAGTCTTGAAAGAGACCGTTCAACGAGAACTCAAGCAGTATGGAATCAAACTCACCATTGTCACCAAAGATATTGGCTATGAATTACGATGTGCTGACCCGATTCCGTTCGACATGGAATACACGCGAGATTTAGGATATTGCGCAGCTCAATTTCTCATTGATGGCGGCAACGCCGCCATGGTGGCGATCGATACAGGAAAGTTCACACCTCTTCCCTTTAAGAACATGTTGGACCCTCACACTGGAAAGGCAAAGATCCGGCTCGTAGATATTGAATCCGAATACTACAAAATCGCCAGGCAATACATGGTGCGACTAGAAGCCACAGATTTTGAAAACCCTCAACAAGTGTCGCGGTATGCCGATCTTCTCAATATATCGAAAGAACAATTTTGTGCGCGATTTTCTTGTTTTAAGACTGAGAGGTCATAAGTCCCCACGTCACCGCAAAACACCTCACAGACCAAAAGGAAACCCTTTGCCCCCGGCTTAGGACGAAAAGCCAATTCCTCCACACAAGTTTCCCTCGTTTTTCTCTTCGCCTAACTCACCGTTCTACCTTTTTCCATTCTCATCTTTTCCGTTGTTGTATCTTCCTCACAGATCTTCTTGATCTACAAATCCATTTCAAAAATGAAAAATAGACTGCAGCAAGCGGCAAAACTACCCATTAAACAGCAATAAAATTTAAGAATGTGGCTTTTATCCCCGACACAAGTACAGGAGACAAGTAGCTATAGGGCCGAAAGGAAACCGACATTTCGACCCGAGTCCATTCATCTAATGATTCGATGATTTCCATACACCTATTTGTCTCGGGGCCAGCGAGAACTTCTGGTTTACACTTAAGACCCTGACTCGTCTATGAATCGATATCCTCGACCACGACACAGGAATTCATCTACACCTCTTTCTCGACGTCACTTCTTGACCAAAAGCGGACTGATGATCGGGGCCATGGCTTTCGGGTCTGGAGGTCTGTCCCCTTGGCGGGCATTCAGCCAATCCAAAAATCTTCCCATTAAAGTCGGAGTGTTGCATTCACTAACGGGCACCATGGCCTCCAACGGACGATCGCTTGTCGATGCTATCCTGATGGCTATTGATGAAGTGAATCAAAAAGGCGGAATCTTAGGCCGACTGCTTCATCCAATAGTCCGAGACGGTGGATCCGACCCTTCCCTCTTTGCCCGTGAAGCCGTT
>JAJDBO010000357.1 GCA_029261305.1 Nitrospirales bacterium | reverse complement strand
TCCTACCCCAATGGCAACCATAAGATCCAAACGCAATAACGCCAGATCGGTCAAATCATCTTTGGTGAGAGGCTGATCCTTCAGGTGCGTATGAACAAAACGAACACCACGCAATAATCGAGGGCCAGATCGGCTCCGTGCTAAAAGAGGAATCACTAACTGCCGGTCGGTCCCCACCATGACCGACTCAATCATTCCGCGCCGATTGATCAAAAACCCAATTTGCCGGCGCATCTCGTACGATAATTCTGCAGAAGCGCGAGCTAATTCTGGCGAAATAACTCGCTCAACAGGAATACGCCGTCGATAGAATCGTTCCAAACATGCCAATTGGCTGGCCTTTAACCCATGTAAATTTCCAATCGGTGTGGGAATCGACGTTTCCTCCTGTATTTATTGATGCACAAGCTTGGCATCAGTTGACGACGGCAAAAGACTCGGCCGAGTTTGAAGATTCGCCTTGGCATCCACATCCCAAGAAGCAAATTCTCTTCGTCTGAAGGACCAAAGACCAGCAGTAGCAATCATGGCAGCATTGTCCGTACACAATTCAAGGTTTGGCACGATCAATTGTACATCAGAATCATCTGCACGTTTTTGTAGAGACGACCGAAGTCGACTATTGGCTGATACGCCCCCCACGACCGCGAGGGTACTTACATTGTGGCGACGGACAGCACGAAAAGTTTTTTCCACTAATACGTCCACAATGGCTTCTTGATAACCCGCGGCCACATCGGCGGAGGTACATTCTTGCCCATTTTTTTTTAAGCCTTTTAAATAATACAACAAAGAAGTTTTAAGCCCACTGAAACTAAAATTCAGCCCTCCCCGATTCAAATAAGGACGGGGGAATCGAATCGATTGAGGATTCCCGGCCTGTGCCAATCGATCAAGTGCGGGGCCACCAGGAAAATCGAGTCCAAGCATTTTGGCCCCTTTATCAAAGGCCTCACCCGCGGCATCATCCAGTGTTCTGCCAATCAATTGATATTCTTCAAAGCTGGGCACAAAATATAAATGCGTATGCCCCCCTGACACCACAAGAATCACGCAGGGCATTTTAAGATCAGGCTGAGCCAACCAGGCCGATGCAATATGTCCTTCGAGATGATTCACTGCAATCCATGGTACGTCCAGGGCATACGCTAATGCCTTCCCGAAACTCACCCCCACCAACAACGCACCTGCCAACCCAGGGCCACGGGTAACGGCAATGGCCTTCACCTTGCTAAGATTCACCCCTGCAACACCAATCGCCTCCTGAACAATATTTTCGATTTGCTCTGTATGTTTCCGCGAAGCCAGTTCAGGGACCACCCCCCCAAATCGTCGATGCACCTCATGCTGTGAAGCCACAATATTGGAACATAAGACTCCATCCATCGATAACACCGAAGCTGCAGTTTCATCGCAGGAAGTTTCGATTCCTAAAATGTATCCGAGTTCTTCTGATGAAGTGTTCAAAGTCGTAAACTGTTTGTGCAGAATCGTTCAGTTAAGAAGAAGGTTGAGGGTAAAAACACAACGACCCTCACCGCCAGAAAGCCATGAGGGTCGTTGTTATTCAACACCGTACTGAATTACAGAATAGTTGTCAGGCGATCAAACACTAGCCATAGCTTCTTCTTCGATAAAGAAGGGAGCTCCATCCCGCAACACGACTTTTATTTTGTGAACGTCTTTGAAACGCCCTTTAATCAATTCCTCTGAAAGGGGATCGCCCAAAAGCTTTTGAATGGTGCGCCGCATGGGTCTTGCACCATATTGTGGTTGATATCCTTCTTCGATCAACCACTGCTTCACATCATCCCCAATCTCCATTTCTACCCCACGCTCTACGAGCCGTTGGTTCAATTCCTTCAGGAGAATATCAATGATCTGCATGAGATGTGTTTTATCTAAAGGATGGAAAACCACAAATTCGTCAATCCGATTTAAAAATTCCGGGCTGAAATTCCGTTTGAGTTCATCCAGCACTTCCTGTTTCATCCGTTTATTAGATTCTGATGGCTCTTCTTTTTGGAATCCCAGCGAGACTCCCTTTTGGATCAATTTGGTTCCCAAGTTTGAGGTCATCACAAGAATCGTGTTCTTGAAATCAACTTTTCGACCCAAACTATCTGTAAGCATCCCATCATCTAAAACTTGGAGTAGCACATTAAAGATATCCGGATGCGCTTTTTCAATTTCGTCAAACAACACCACGGAATAAGGACGACGCCGCACTTTTTCCGTGAGTTGTCCACCCTCTTCGTAACCTACATATCCTGGAGGCGCCCCAAATAATCTGGAACTGGTAAATTTTTCCTGATACTCGGACATATCAATTCGAATCAGAGAATCCTCAGTATTAAAAAGGAACTCGGCCAAGGCTCTAGCTAGCTCCGTTTTTCCGACACCAGTAGGGCCAAGATAAATAAACGACCCAATTGGTTTACGAGCATCCTTCAACCCTGCCCGTGACCGGCGAATAGCTCGACATACAGCAGAAATGGCCTCATCTTGGCCAATAATCCGTTTATGTAGAAAATCTTCCATGTGGAGGAGTTTTTCTGAGTCTTCTTCTTCAAGTTTGAATAATGGAATTCCAGTAATCTTAGAAACCACGAAGCTGACGTCTTCACCACTAATCACAGGCTTGTCCTGCTCTTGTTTCTTTTTCCAATCACGTTTGGCATCTTCTAATAACTTTCGAAGGCGCTCCTCTTCCTCTCGATACTTCACCGCTTCTTCAAAACTTTGGAGTCCAATCGCCACTTCTTTTTCACGCGCGACGCGTTTTAATTCTTGCTCAAGTGACTTTAATTCTGGAGGCAACGCATAGGACTGCAGCTTGGCCCGCGACCCTGTTTCATCAATAAGGTCAATGGCTTTATCAGGAAGAAAACGATCAGTGACATATCGATCAGAGAGTTTGACGGCCTCGATCACGGCCTCGTCAGAAAATTCCACCCCATGGTGCTCTTCGTATCTGTCGCGCAGGCCCTGAATGATTTTAATGGTCTCCTCAACGGAAGGCGGATTCACATAAATCGGTTGAAAACGCCGCTTGAGTGCCCCATCTTTTTCAATATGTTTGCGATATTCGTCTAATGTGGTTGCACCAATACATTGAATTTCCCCTCGAGAGAGGGCTGGCTTCAACATGTTAGCCGCATCAATCGATCCTTCAGCAGCTCCAGCACCAACTAAGGTATGGAGTTCATCAATGAACAAAATGATATTGCCCGCCTGAGCAATTTCTTTCATCACAACTTTCAGGCGTTCCTCAAATTGGCCACGATACTTAGTGCCTGCAACCAATGACCCAAGATCCAAAGCAATCACCCGTCTATTTAACAAATTGTCTGGGACATCCATTGAAACAATCCGTTGAGCAAGACCTTCCACAATTGCTGTCTTGCCAACCCCAGACTCTCCAATTAATGCCGGATTATTTTTCGAACGACGACTTAAAATTTGCAGGACTCTTTCTATCTCGTCCCCTCGCCCAATGACGGGGTCAAGCATTGATTCTTGGGCGAGTTGAGTCAGATCGCGCCCAAACTCATCAAGTGCAGGAGTACTGCTTTTTTTGTCTCGTTCACGAGTACCAGATTTTCGCAGAAAGGTTACCGTTAATTGTCTAGCGGTCAGCAAGTTTCCGCCGAGACTTCTTAAGACTTTCCCACCAATACCTTCTTCCTCTCGAAGAAGTCCTAGAAGGAGATGTTCACTGCCAATATGGTTGTGACCTAACAACCTTGCTTCTTCAACGCCGTACTCAATCACTTTCTTTACTCGCGGACTGAAGGGAATTTCTCCGAAAGTGACGGTTGTCCCGCCGCTTGGCAAATTCCGTTCAATCTCTAAACGAATCTGCTCAGGAGACAGACCCATTTTTTTAATGATCATAAGGGCGATGCCATCCGACTCACGAAGAATTGCAAGTACTAGATGCTCCGTGCCCAGATAATCATTCTGGTGGCGCTCCGCCTCTTCGCGGGCCAAGATAATAATCTTTCTGCCTCTGTCCGTGAATCGTTCGAACATTTTCCCTCCTTCAGGGCCTAAAGAATTTCGAGCATCCTAACGTTCACACCCTAAAGTAACACGATTAAAGTCTATCCACCGTTTCTTGACACTGTCAAGCTTCAAACCACTACTGAGTACCCCTAGGTTTCCATAATCACCGAGTCCCGTCAAGGGCCTATATTTTCCGCCTCGTATTTAGATTGACTCAAGGACCTGCACCCGATACAATTTTGCTCCCGTATTCGGCTACGATCTGATCTAAAGGATTTCTTTCCAAGGCATATCTCACCTTCCGTATAACCACCTTTTCGTAAACACACGAGTCGATCTTGAACACCATCGGCATTCTCACCAAACCCCAGTTTCCAGAATTAGAAACCGTACTCAAGGATTTGGTGAATTGGCTTCAGTCCAAACACAAAAAAATTATACTAGGTTCATCCGCTGCCGAGCTTCTCAAAGAAGACGATTCCCATAGTGATCAAGTACTTGGAAACCAATCAGAATTGGTCATTGTCCTCGGAGGAGATGGCTCAATGCTCAGTGCCGCCCGCCTTGTGGAACCTCATTGTACGCCTATCCTGGGAGTGAACATGGGCGGACTTGGGTTTCTGACTGAGGTCACCGTCGAAAATATGTATGATTCCCTTGAAAAGGTTTTTGATGGCCAATTCAATTTAGATAATCGATTGCGACTTCAGGCCAATATTTTCCACCAAAATGGCAATGAGGAACATGGAACCGTACTCAACGACATTGTGATCAGTAAAGGCGCCCTTGGGCGAATGATCAAAACCCATATCCAGGTCGACAAACAATTTGTCACTCATTTACGAGGAGATGGAGTCATTGTCGCCTCTCCTACTGGGTCCACAGCTTATAGCATGTCTGCGGGAGGTCCCATTCTCGAACCATCCCTAGAGGCCCTTCTGCTCACACCAATTAGCCCTCATACTCTGACGCACCGACCGCTGCTCGTTCCAAGCCAAGTCTCTCTAGAAATCACCCTCACCAGTGATGATGAAGTTCGCGCGGTGTTCGACGGGCAAATTGGATTTACCATGAATCAGGGTGCTTCGATTGTCATCAGTGCTTCCCCTCACCGCACCCGACTCATACGTTTTCCTGATCGCACGTATTACGATGTGTTGCGCAACAAGCTTAAATGGGGAAACGAGGAACCCGCTCCTCTCTCTTAAGCCGCCGACTTCACTACATGCCTCGCCCTATCACCCTCTAAATTTCCGTTTACACATCATCACTTTCTTAAATCTTCTAAGGACCAGATAGAGAAAAAGATCAGATTTCTTTATTGAGAATACCCCCTCATCGGCAACCTGGCTTAAAAACACAAGACTGAATCGTTAAAGAAATATTTCAAAGAATTCCCCTCAGAATTATACTGACTCGTGGCAAAGACCAACCAATAATAGATAAATGGTGCAATGGGAGAGAAAAATGGTAGGAGTCACAGCATTAATCCTCAAGCCAGTATTGCGCTTTGGAAGTCAAGGCTGTTTATATTGGAAAGAGACAAACTTGGGATAACGACCCGAAATCAGAAAATGGGCGTTTTAGGGTTGGCACTCAGAGCATTCTGTACGCTCGACATCGGCCCGAAACTCTTCTGATGTGAGGGGGAATGTCTGCCCACAGGATATACATTGACGAATTTCAAAATAGGCTTCGCCATCCTCGTGAATTTCACAGGGGAGTAGAAGGTCGAGGGGGTCATATCCCAGGGTTTTCCCATCGGCAAACATCACAACCGCGAGTCGGATATTAAACTGTTGGAATGCGGCTTCCTTCCCTTGAAGATCATCCACACCCCCAATGACACACACAGGTTGACCTGGCTTACGAATTTTCAGATCCTTAAACGTCCGTTGCGCGTCGGTGGCAACAGCATATTCGACAACATCCTCGGGAATGGTATTACTCATGATATTTGACCTGGATACAGATTTATTTTCACTTCAATTACACTTCGAGCTTGTAGCACGCGACAAAAAACACCGTCAAGATAGCCTTTAAGATTACATTTCAAGAAAGGAGCTAACCAGAAACCATGGCTCATATCACCATTTACCAAAAACCCACATGTTCAACCTGTCGAAAAGTTGTAAAGCTGGTTGAAGAAAGCGGGCAGCCCTTTACAGCCATCAATTATTACGAGAAGCCACTGACCAAGACCAGGCTCAAGGAGTTACTCAAAAAAGGCGAGCTCACAGCCAGAGACGTCATGCGGGCCAAAGAAGATATTTATAAATCTCTCAACCTGGCGAAAACCGAAAAGTCTGAGGATGAATTGATCGGGCTCATGATTGAACACCCCGACCTCCTCCAACGCCCATTGGTCGAAAAGGGGGAGAAAGTCATCATGGCCCGGCCGCCGGAAACGATTCAGGATATTTTATAGCTGAAATAGATTACCTGGGAAGATAAGGAAAAATGCCTGTCCAGCATGAATTACCGAGGCTGATTTTCCGGACCATCTGCCTCCGTGCGGTGGATACTCGAGTCGGCACGAAGATATTGATAGGCTTCAATGATGCGACGTAGTTCGGGTTCATCGGTACGGTCGCCGTTATTAAAATCAGGGTGGATCTTTTTTGCTCGTTGACGAAAGGCCCGCGTAATCGCCGCCATAGAGCTCCCAAATTCTAACCCCAGTGCTTGATACGCCGCTTCGTGAGAATTAATTTCACCTTGCGATTCAAGGGGATTACCACTGCCTCCACCACCGGTGGCTCGCTTGAAGAAATCAAAGAGATTTATTTTTTTACGCCGCCGCTTCGGACGTTGATAAATTTCGCTATCAAATTCTTCAAATCGATCTTCTACGAATTCCAGTCTGGCTTCTAATCGCTGAGCATGAGATAGTTCCACAACTTCGTCCAGCTCTTCTTCAATAATAGAAACCATTCGATCAACCTCCTCTATCCCCTTCTCAACCACAAAATAGCTCTCCTCCCGTTCCTGCATCATGGTATCTATGGCAAAGTCCATACTCGCCTCCGACTTTGATTTTAATTCCACAATCCGGCGACGCATTCCTGAAAAGTAGCGGGCCTTGGTTCGTTGATCAAACGCCATGAAATCTCCCAATATCCATCATTCCACCCAAATGACCATTCGATTTTAGGGAAAGACGCGCATTGTAGCATAAAGTCTTTTTCAAACGTCCACCAATGAGGAACTCTGCCGTTAGCCTAGACAGCCATGTCATTGCCCGCCGATCTTGATCAATGCTAGAGTGCCGACTCCTTGGCCAACTTGGGTGATACAAAGAACAAGCATCATAATTTTCACGATTTCATTTCACAGGAGGGAACGTGCCGTGAACAGGTTATTGGGAATTTTGATCAGTATTGGGTTTGTGACAAGCATGGCAACAACAGTGTGGGCCGGGAATCCAGCTGGATACGGACAAGCAGGCGGGGAGTTTGACATTAGAATTTCCCGGGTTCCTGGAAGCGAACGTGCCAAGGCAAAACGCCTGAAATCCCCATTTGAGGCGACCCCCGAGATCCTAGCCGAAGGGAAGAAAATTTTTCTCGGTGCAGGCGGCTGTGTCAGCTGCCATGGCCCCGAAGGAAAGGGTGATGGGCCGGCCGCAAGCAATCTCCCCATTCAGCCAAGAAATTTTACGAACCCAAAATTCAAAAAATTACGCAAACCTGGGGAACTCATGTGGGTTCTCAAAAACGGCAGCATGGGACAAACCGGCAAAGTTCCTGGCACCGGCATGTTACCCGTAGTCCAACCCAAAGGGTTCATCACCGAAGATCAAGGCTGGAAAGCACTACTATACGAACTGAGTTTGGGCGGAAAATAATCCAGGCTCCAGCCGGGCCCTTCTAAGAACAAGCTAGGCCAGATTCCTGGTAATCCGTTCAGATAAAGCATAGCCATTTGTTATGAAGGCCCGTGAGGAAACTCACCGTTTTCTCACGGGCCTTCCGTTATTCTCTGGCGCGACATCTTCAATTGACATCCCCTAGATCCAGGGTTACACTTTTTCATTTTCAGGATACTAATCGTGCCCACCAAACCCGAATTCGTCCACCTTCATCTGCACACCCATTACAGCCTGCTTGATGGTGCGAACCAACTCAACCCACTGATAAATCAAGTCCGAGACTTCGGCCAGACCGCTGTGGCCATGACCGATCACGGCAACCTCTTTGGCGCCATCGATTTCTATCAAAAGGCCAAAGCCCAGGGCGTCAAACCCATTGTCGGATGCGAAGCCTACTTGGCCCCTGGCAATCGCCGGCAACGCGAAGGGCTCCTCGCGCACAATGACTATTATCACCTGATCCTACTTGCCACGAATTTGAAGGGGTACCACAACCTGATTAAGCTTTCGAGCAAAGCCTATCTCGAAGGATTCTATTACAAGCCCCGCATGGACAAAGAACTCCTCCAAGAACATCACGAAGGCATCATTGCCTTATCAGGTTGTTTAAGCGGCGAAGTCCCTCAACTGATTGGCAAAGAAGACATGGAAGCCGCCAGCCGTACGGCAGGCGAATATCAAGAAATTTTTGGCAAGGACCATTATTACCTCGAAGTCCAGGCCAACGGCCTTGACCAACAATTGATTGCGAATCGAGGGCTGATCGACATTCATAAAAGACTGGGCATCCCCATGGTCGGCACCAACGATTGCCATTACCTCAATAAAGAAGATGCCAGGCCACACGAAATCATGCTGTGCTTGCAGACCGGCAAGACCTTAAAAGATACCAACCGTATGAAGTTCGACACGGACCAACTCTATGTAAAATCTACAGAAGAGATGGTTGCGGATTTTTCCGAGGTGCCCGAAGCGGTGCTCAACACCAGTCGTATCGCTGAAATTTGTAATCTTGAATTATCCTTTGGTGAAACATTCCTTCCGCATTACCATCCACCCGAAGGCATGAATCGTGAACAGTATTTGCAAAAACTGGCGGAAGAGGGCCTTGCCGAACGTCTGAGCGCTCGCCCCTCTAGCCTGCCTCGGGAAATCTATGACCTTCGGCTCAAGGAAGAATTGGCGGTACTGTCGACCATGGGCTACGCGGGATACTTTCTTATTGTCTGGGATATCATCAAGTTCGCCAGGTCACGCAACATTCCCGTTGGACCAGGGCGCGGGTCAGCAGCCGGAAGTTTGATCGCGTATGCGCTGTACATTACAGACCTTGATCCTCTCGCCTACAACTTGCTTTTTGAACGATTCCTGAATCCTGAACGGGTGAGCATGCCTGATATCGACATGGACTTTTGCCAGGATCGGCGGGGTGAGGTCATCAACTACGTCATCGATAAATATGGCGAAGATCATGTCTGCCAAATCATCACCTTTGGAACCTTAGGCGCGAAAGCCGCAATTCGAGACGTCGGGCGGGTGCTGGATATTCCTTATGCCGAAGTCGACCGCGTAGCCAAGCTCGTACCCACGCAGCTAAACATCACGCTGAAGGAGGCCTTGGCACAAGAGCCCAAGCTTCAAGAGATCATCGATAGCGACTCGCGCATGACCGACCTCATGGCGACAGCCCAGAGGTTAGAGGGATTGGCACGGCATGCGTCAACCCATGCGGCCGGGGTGGTCATTTCCCAAGAACCCTTGATGGAACATGTGCCGTTGTACAAAACGGCCAACGACGAAATCGTCACGCAATATTCGATGACGGACATCGAAAAAGTCGGTCTCGTGAAATTCGACTTCCTGGGGCTCAAGACCCTCACGATGATTCATCACGCCGTATACATGGTGAATCAAAACCGACCAAGCGACCAAGCGATTGATCTTGATAAACAGGCTCCAAATGACGACGCCACTTATGCCCTGTTGGCCTCTGGTAAAACCACGGGAATCTTCCAGTTAGAAAGTTCAGGGATGCGCAACCTTCTGGTGCGCATTAAGCCAGAATTTTTTGAAGACCTCATCGCCATCTTGGCCTTGTATCGACCAGGTCCATTGGAAAGTGGCATGGTCGATGATTTCATCAAACGCAAACGTGATCCCTCGAAGATCGAGTATGACCCGCCGGAGCTGGAAGCTCTGCTTAAAGAAACCTACGGGGTCATCGTGTACCAAGAACAAGTCATGGCTATCGCGAATCGTATGGCCAAGTTTAGCCTAGGCCAAGCCGATTTGCTTCGCCGAGCCATGGGCAAGAAAAAACACGAGGAGATGGCCAAGCAAAAAGAATTGTTTATTGAAGGCTCCACCAAGAACGGGTTTACCGCCAAGAAGGCCGAAAAGATTTTCGACCAAATGGCCTACTTCGCCGGCTACGGTTTTAATAAATCCCACTCAGCCGCCTATGCGCTCGTCACGTTCCAAACAGCTTTTTTGAAAGCCAATTATCCCGTCGAATTTATGGCAGCCCTGCTCACCATAGAAATGGGCAACACCGACAAAATGGTAGGGTATTTCACCGAATG
>JAJDBO010000356.1 GCA_029261305.1 Nitrospirales bacterium | reverse complement strand
ATACGTCCACAGGCACTTTTGTCGAAGACATCCATGTGGATGAAGACGTGAAGGTGATCTTCCCCGAAGATAGTGGCTTGACGCTTGGGTTTTCTGCTCCTGTGTACCAAGGGGGAGACGTGATCGGCTATTGGACGAATCGTGCCAAATATGGGTTAGTCAGCGAGATTTTTGAGCAGACATATCAGGAATTAAAGATTGCTGGGATGGAAGGCGCTGAACTCACGGTTCTTGATAGTGATGGACGGGTCATTTTAGATTTTGACCCACGGATGCATGGATCAGAAACGGTAAACTTTGACATTGAGAATGTCATCATGAAGTTAAATCTGGTGGAAAAAGGCGTGCCCATGGCTCAAGAGGCCATCCAAGGAAAGAGTGGGTTTATGAACTCGCTTCATGCCAGAAAGAACATTATGCAATCCGGAGGATACACCCATCTCAAGGGTGCATTGGGATTCCCGGGGATGAATTGGTCGGTACTAGTTCGAGTGCCAGCCGATGAAGCCGCAGCTGAAGCCATTTCCATTCAACGAGATATTTGGCTTGCTGTGCTGGTGTGTCTAGGAGCGATTGTTCCGATCGGACTCTTCATCGGCCGAGCGGTCGTTCGCCAAATAAAACCCGTGGTAGAAGTCGCGGAGCAAGCGTCACAGGGTGATTTGACCGGGCGTGTGCCCGTGACAAGCGCGGATGAATTAGGACAAATGGGGCAGGCGTTTAATGCCTTTTTGGAAAATCTCAACGGTATGATTGGGCAGACAGCTCAAGTGGCCCATACTGTGGCTGCGGCTGCGGAAGAATTGTCCGTCAACGGAACGCAGGTTTCTCAGGCGAGTCGAGAACAGGCCAACCAATCGACGCATGTGGCCTCCGCTGTTGAGGAGATGTCGGCGACGGCTAATGAAATGGCTCGAAATGCGCAAGTGATGGCTCAGACCGCCCAAGAACTGAGTGGAACGGCGATGAAGGGCGGAGAGGTCGTGGCGAATTCGATCCGAGGGATGGAAGCTGTCGCCAGTACCATGCAGGTGTCCGCAGATCGCATTCAGGATTTAGGACAACGGTCGCAAGAAATTGGTGAGATCATTCGTGTCATTGAGGATATTGCTGATCAAACGAATTTGTTGGCCTTAAACGCAGCGATTGAAGCGGCTCGTGCCGGAGAGCAGGGTCGAGGATTTGCGGTGGTGGCTGATGAAGTTCGAAAGCTTGCTGAGAGAACTGGCAAAGCCACCAAGGAAATTGCTGGGGTGATTGAAACGGTTCAGGTGGGGACAAAAGAAGCCGTGGCATCCATGGAGTCTGGAACGACAGAAGTGCAGACCGGTATGGACTTGGTCAATGAAGCGGGATCGCGCTTAAACGAAATCGTGGATGGTGTCCAGAAGGTCACGACTATGGTCCAGCAGTTGGCTGGGTCGATTGACGAACAAACGGGAGCGACTGAACAAATTGCGGGTGGTATACAAGCGGTGGCTGGATTGAGCCAACAAAATGAAGGAAGTGTCGAACAAGTGGTGGCAGCCACGAGTGATTTGTCACGCATGGCGTCACAATTACAAGGCGACTTAAGACGATTTCAACTCACCTAAATTTAGGATGTGGCCCTTGGGCTTTCGAGGGTCATCTAGGATTGTACATTAGTTATTAACCGATTGTTTCTACGACTCGATAGGATGAGAGATCGAAGCCGTGAAAAGCAAAAGGCTACGGGAGGAAGTTTCATGCTGGAGGATATGAAGATTGGCGCAAAAATGGTTCTCAGCTTAGGTGTGATAGCCGCGGTATTAAGCTTGGTGGGGCTGTATTTTTTATACAGCCAAGAAGAGGCCAATATGCTCCGTCAGTTGGAAGAGCGTGGTAAGGTGATTCAAGCGCAAGTGGAAGTGACACGAAGTTATATTGCCAAAAACTATGTTGGTAAAATGAAAAGATCTTCGTTCGGGTCTTCAATTGTCGTGGCGCGTGATCATGGGACGAATCCTGATGCCATTCCTTTTCCTGCCACGGCGACGAGAGAGATTGGCGAAGCACTGGGCGAACGTGAGATTTTTCAATCACGACTCGTGAGTGATACGCCATTGAATCCTGCCAACAAGCCCAAGGATAATTTTGAAACCCAGGCGTTGGCTGCCATTGCCACAGGACAAGAAAGTTATACAGCGATTGAAAGCAGTGGGTCGGAACTGATGTTTCGCCGTGCGAGTGCGGATAAAGCGACGGTTCAAGCATGTACTGGATGTCATGCTGGAACCAGTGTTGGTGATACACTTGGCGTGTTATCTGTCTCCATCCCAATGGCGAATATTCAATCCGATATGCTTGGGTCAATGAAACGAACAGGGGGACTGTTAGTTGGCATCATCGTGACGAGTCTGGTCATGGTGTATCTGTTACTCCATAAATTCATTCTTGCTCCACTCGGACAACTCAACGCGATTACTAGTAATATTGCTGCGGGAGAAGGCGATCTGACCAAACGAGTGCCTGTGTCAGGAAAAGATGAGTTGGGTGATCTGGCGGGTAACTTCAATCAATTTATAGAAAAGATTCAAGGGTCGA
Organism: Nitrospirales bacterium; assembly: GCA_029261305.1. The sequence goes on along the minus strand of JAJDBO010000356.1, from coordinate 3,455 downwards.
TTCGCCGTGTGGGAGAGGTGACCGATCAAGTTGCGTCTGCCTCGGCTGAATTGTCGGCGACCGCCGATGAAATGGCCAAAGGGGCTGATACCCAAACGCAACGCATGGCCCAATCAGCGTCTGCGGTAGAAGAAATGACTATGACGGCGAGTGAGGTGGCTCGTAACTCCCAGGAAGCCGCGAATATTGCCTTTGAAACTACAAGCACAGCACAAATTGGTCATTCTGTGGTGGAGGAAACTGTGGCTGGGATGCAACAACTTTCTGAGGCCGTGGGACAATCCGCTACGATCATCACGACCTTAGGGCAATCATCGGATCAAATCGGAGAGATCGTTCGCGTGATTGAAGACATTGCCGATCAAACAAACTTATTGGCTTTGAATGCTGCTATTGAAGCGGCTCGCGCTGGGGAACAAGGTCGTGGTTTTGCTGTGGTCGCTGATGAAGTACGTAAATTAGCCGAACGGACGACCAAAGCGACCAAAGAAATTGGAGATATGATTCGCCAAATTCAAAAGGACACAAAAAGTGCCGTGTCTTCTATGGAGGAGGGCACTGGGAAGGTCACCAGTGGAGTAGAGTTAGCGAGTAAAACAGGGGATGCCCTGACCCAAATTCAAGCGATGGTGCAAAGTACGGCTTCAATGATTCAGAAAATTGCTGGAGCGGCGGAAGAGCAATCCACGGCCACGAGACAGATTGCCTCTGACTTGGAAACGGTTGCTCAGGTGACGCGCGAATCTTCCAGTGGCTCAACTGAGTCCGCAAAGGCCAGCCATGATCTCAGTATCTTAGCCACGGAATTACAGTCGATTGTCGGAAATTTCCGTGTGTAACCGTTTGGATATGCTTTCGGCCCCGGTGATGATGAGAATGTCTCATATGTATGGGTTTTAAAACAATGAAGGGTGTTGATACTCAGTAATTTTATTATGAACATACATACACCGATTCGCGTCATGGTTGTTGATGATTCTGCGTTTATGCGCAAGGCTATATCGAGCATGCTTAGAGAGTCTTCGGACATCGAGGTTGTGGATACCGCCAAAAATGGAGAGGAGGCACTCCAGAAAGTGGCGTCCCTAGACCTTGACGTGATGACCCTTGATATCGATATGCCTGGAATGGATGGCTTGACAGTTTTGGAGCGTGTTATGAAGACACATCCACTTCCTGTGGTGATGGTGAGTTCCCTCACTGAAGGCGGGGCGGCCATCACGATCCGTGCCTTGGAACTTGGGGCCATTGATTTTATTCCAAAGCATTTAGGCGGATCATCGTTGAAAATATCCATGATCCGGGAGCCATTGCAGGAGAAAATTCGGGCGGCGGCAAATGCGTCGAGTAAAATTCGCAGCGGAGGGATGAAAAGATTTACCAGTTCGAATGTTGGTCGCACCTCATCAGATTCTCCAACTTTTTATCAAAGGGCAGAGATTTCTCCTCCACTCTTCAAAGGAGCCTTGTCGGTCGATCAGAGTGATCCAGGGGTGCTGGTGATTGGGTCATCCACCGGTGGGCCTCAAGCACTCCAAGCTGTCTTGACCTTGTTGCCGGCAACCTTTCCATGTCCCATTGTCGTGGCACAGCACATGCCGAAATTTTTCACTAAACCATTTGCCGAACGGTTAGATCAATTGTGTGCCTTGGATATACGTCAGGCGGAAGAGGGAGATCAGTTGCGCCCAGGCCTCATTCTTATCGCGCCGGGTGGACAACATATGACGTTGAAAGGCCACGGGAAAATGGTGACGGCTCATATCAGTGACGACCCACAGCATTTGCCCTATCGCCCCTCGGTAGATTTATTGATGCAGTCTGCGGCGGATCTCTATGGTCCCAAGGTAATTGGTGTGGTGATGACGGGTATGGGACAAGATGGTCTTGAAGGCGCTCGTGCGATTAAACGCACGGGAGGGTCAGTCTTTGCGCAAGATGAAGCCAGTTGCATTGTGTATGGGATGCCGAAGGCTGTAGCAGAACAGGGGGTTGCGGATAAAGTGATTCCCCTGGATAGAATCGCAGGTGATATTCAGGCCTGGCTGTCTCGTCATTCGAAAACCGCTTCGTCTGATGCGGTGCTCGCGGGACTCTCTGCCTCTCAGTGAGTGAATAATGATGAAATTAGGAGCTATGGAAGCGGGATGTGGTGTTACACAGAGCCATGCCTGCATGCCGGGTTATCAGGGAGGATAGCAACATGATTCAAACCGCCGATGAAAAGCAAATGAGTGAGGATGTCTCTAATTATTCTGAGGAAATCTTTCAAGTCGTCAGTTTCGAAATTGGATCGGAAGAGTATGCCGTGGATATTTTGGAAGTTCAGGAAATCATCCGCATGGTGGAAATTACCCCGGTTCCTAAAGCGCCCTATTATGTCGAAGGGGTGATTAATCTTCGTGGAAAGGTCATCCCCATCATTGATTTGCGTCTTCGTTTTGGACTTTCAGCAACTGAGCGGACGAAAGAAACCCGTATCGTCGTTGTGGACGTGTCCCGGGTGATCTTAGGGTTGGTCGTGGATTCCGTCTCCGAAGTCCTCCGAGTGCCATCCAATCTTATTGAGCCACCTCCGAATGGGAAGCAAGGAGGGGCAGAGTTTCATAAGGGGGTGGGACGCATCGATGGACGCTTGCTGATCATGTTGAATTTGAACCGCCTACTTAGCCAAGGAGCTACATTCTAGATAGAAGCTGATACACCATGGATATACTTTCAATTCTCGGAATTATTATAGCTTTGGGCTCCATTGTGTTGGGGCAGCATCTTGAAGGTGGACATCTCAGTTCAATCATGCAGCTCACGGCCTTCATTATTGTGGCTGGAGGAACATTGGGTGCCGTGATGCTTCAATTTCCGATGCCGGTATTCATGAAGGCCATGAAGTCGATTAGTATGGTATTTGTCAATGCGAATGTCGATACGAAGGGGCTGATTGGTCAACTAGTCGAATTGTCGAACCTCAGTCGTAAACAAGGTCTCTTGGCCTTGGAAGGGAAAATCAAAACGCTGGAAGACCCCTTATTAAAAAAGGGTCTGCAGATGGTCGTGGATGGAACTGAACCACCAAAAATCCGGGAAATCTTGGAAGTAGAAGTCGAAATGTTCGAAGAAGAATTTGCCAATGCTGGGAAGGTCTTTGATGGGTTTGGTGGGTATGCCCCTACAGTTGGGATTATTGGTGCGGTGCTTGGGCTCATTCACGTCATGGAAAATTTGGCTGACCCTTCGAAGTTAGGTGGTGGGATTGCCGTAGCCTTCGTGGCAACGGTGTATGGCGTGGCTGCGGCCAATCTATTTTTTCTTCCCATGGGAGGGAAAATAAAAATGAAGGCAAAAGAACTTGTCATGATTCGTTCCATGACGATTGAAGGGTTAGTGTCCCTGGCTCAGGGAGAGAACCCACGGATGATTGAAGAAAAACTCAGCGGCTATCTTCCTGAAAGTGAACG
>JAJDBO010000355.1 GCA_029261305.1 Nitrospirales bacterium | reverse complement strand
TGGTATGCTTTGGCGATCGCCAGACCAAAAGGGAGCGCTTGCTTATCAAGCGATACACTCTGGTCAATAGGTCCATGGCCTAGGGCCTGATTTTTTAACGGCTCAAATGCAGAAGCTGGATACATGACTCTCCCAGAGAGTGTGGTGGCTTCAATGAGTGTGGCATCCGCAGAAGCTCCACCACAGGCTGATGAACTTGGGCCGTCGAGTGGAAGCATGGGTGCAATGATTTTGGCCTCGGCTTGACTCAGTGCCGTGATGGTTTTCGCTAGGCGCGATCTATTGATGGTTGTCTGCTCGCATGTCACTCCCTCTAATGGTGTCGCTTCGATGATAACGATAGCGGGATGCATCGTGGGAGTGTTGATCATGTTCACTTGCCATGCTGTCACGCGTTGGATGAACTCCGGAAGGAATGCTCCTGCGACGAATATGGTGGCGGTCATGGTGAGTGCGGTAAGTCCGACCACAAGCGCATGTTGTTGAAAAAGGCGGTTCACCGAGAACACCCTTCAGGTGTCGGTTGGGTGAATTCAACTGTGTGCGATAGACGCTGCCGCGAAAGGGTTTTCAGAAGTTGGCAGGAGGCTGCTGACCCTTCGCTCGCCGTTTGCCAAAAATAATCGAGTATGCGTGAGCGATGAACAGTCATGTCCTCCTGCTTCAGCAGGTATTCTAAATAGTCATGAGACTCAGAGTTTAATGCGAAGGCTTCTTGGAGGAGAATAGGAATGGCTTCATCTCTATGGCCAGATTGTGCCATGAGCACTCCAACACTGTTGGCATTGAATGGAAGATGATCGTAGTAAACACGTTTTCGAATATCTGTTTGAATGGCTTTGAATCCCAATGACACCTGATGGATGTCATCTGAATGTTCTGGGTGTGAAAAGGCCCAAGCCCGTAATCTTGAGAGTTGGTTTCGAGCGGTTTCAGACCCATCGACGTAGGGTGGAGCGTAGGCAGCTTGGAACCACCATCTCATGGCTTGGCTGAGATCTCGTTCAGTGCCACTGCCGTTGGCGAACATGGTGCCCAACAATTCTTGGGCCTCTCTTATGCCTTGCTCTGCGGCCACCTGGATATGAATGTGACTGGCTTGAGGCTGTCCAGCAGCGCGAAGCGTGACGCCCAGTTGGTAACGGGCTTCCGTGTACTCGGGATACAGTGCGATGGCTCGTTGATGGGATTCAATCGCCGCATCAAGAAATCCTTGGTGATATCGGACGAGACCGAGTTTGAAATACGGAAGTGCCCAGTCGGGTTGGTGCTGGATGGCCAAGAGGTAGTGTTCGCTGGCTTTACTCCAATCGTTCCTGGCTTCATAGGTGAGTGCCAGTTGGAGTTGGGTTTGTGGTGAATAGGGTTGGAGATGGGACGCGCGTTGAAAGGCGTCGATAGCCTTCACGTTCGCGTTCAGCAGGCGATATCCCATGCCGATGTTGTGAAAAAGTTTGTGCGCATGAGGAGTCTGGGGTTTGAGGGCGAGTGCAGTATGCCATTCGTTGATGGCGCGAGGCCAGTCTCCCGTGGAACTCAAGGCTGAGCCGAGCAGAGCATGGGCATCAGCGAATCGAGGGTTCAGGTGAATCGTGGTCTGGAGTTGTGCTTTAACTCTGAGCCAGTCTTGATTTATCGCATAGAGGACGCCAAGGTTGAAATGGGCCTGAGGGAGTGTGGTGTCCAATTTGATGGCGGTGGTGAAGGTCTGTTCCGCTTCGGCCAAATGACCTTCTGTCATGTGCACAAGTCCAAGGTTGTTATATGCTCGCGCCTCTTTAGGTTTTAGGCGGAGGGCTTGGTTTAGATATTTTCGTGCGTTGGCATAATCCCCATTGTGATAGAACGCGACGCCGAGTTGATTCAAGGCTTCTGACCAATCACCTGCCCAATGTACGGCATGTTCTAAGTATTGCTGGGATAAAATAATATTCCCTTTGATTGAATAGATCTGTCCAAGGGCATAGTACGCTTCCGCTAGGTCAGGTTGGATTCGTAAGGCCTGTTCCCATTCTGTGATGGCTTGCGAAAGCTTCCTTTGTTTCAGGAGGGCAACTCCATAGTTGTATGCGACCAAGGCAGAGAGATTGACTTGGGTGGGAATTGTTGAGGGATCTAATCGTTCAGCTTGCGTCCATGCGGTCACCGCACCTTCAAGGTCTCCAAGCTTGGCCAATCCTACGCCGAGGTTCCATTGGGCCTTGGCATATTCTGGCCAGAGTTGTTGCGCCTCACGAAATTCCTGGATGGCAGATTCCAAGGAATCCGTGAGATAGAAATCGATGCCGAGTTGGAGGTGATCCTGGGCAGCTTGTGTGTTATTGGTCTGATAATCGATTTCCATACTCTGGGCCCAAAGAGTCTGGGGCCACGCCATGGACAGAATGCCAATGAACAATATACCGCAAAGATATTGATAGGGCTTTGGCATGAAACCTCCAAATACAACCATGAGAAGATGTCGGGAGCCTAGACGTGTTCAAGGAATGCACCTGTTCAGTACACGATAACATCTTACCTAGGTGAATTTGAAATGAAGGCTGAGAAAGGCTTTGGCAATGCTAGAATGGCGACTTTGAGGTTATCGAGGGAGGCAGTTAATACTGAAAGTGCGTGGGGTCGAAATTCGGCCACACGCACTTTCGGGATATCGAGTATTGACCTGACGGCCTATTTGGATTTTTTGTGAGTCGGGTGTTCGACCAAGAAGTCGCCAATGGCTAAATAATCCAGATTCCCCTGAAGGAAGGCGCGAATACCGTCATGCGGGGAATTGACTATCGGTTCCTCGTGCATATTGAAGCTGGTATTGATGACCGAGGGAACGCCACTGAGTTTATAGTACTCCTTGAGGATACGGTAGTAACTTGGATTGCCTTCTTCCCGAACCAACTGTGGCCGGGCCGTTCCATCAATGTGGACGGCGGCAGGGCATGTCTTTTTCATGAAATCGGTGCAATTAAATGTCACGGTCATGAATTGTGACGTATGTTCGGCACCTTCCATGTTGTAGTAACACTTGTTGCGTTCTTCATGTAGCGTGACCGGTGCAAACGGCATGAATTCCGTCCGTCCAAGCCGTTGATTCAGCCATTGATTCACTTCAGGTTCGGATGCTCGATACAAGATGGAGCGGTTACCTAATGAGCGTGGGCCATATTCCATTCGTCCATTAAAACGTGCCACAACTTTTCCTTCGTGAATGAGCTTGGCAATGGTGGGCTCAATGGGTTGGAGATGTTGATATTCCAAGCCAGCGGCCTTGAGTTCCTTCACTATATCCTCGTCTGAATAATCCGGACCAAAGTACACGTTTTGATAGGGCTCTCGCTTTTTGAGGTCTTGGCGACAGGCGAGGAAGGCTGCGCCTGTTCCGCATCCGCCGTCTCCCATATTGGGGTAGACCCAGATATGATTGAGTCCAGGTATTTCGAAAATGCGTTGGTTCAATTTCACATTAGCGATGACACCTCCGGCCAACACAACCGTGTCAATTCCGGTCTGCTCCACATAATGATGAATGTATGCCGTCGCAACGACTTCAAGCACATGTTGATAGGCGGCGGCCACGTCAATCTTCGGGAACATGTTGGCGAGGTAGCGTGAAAAGTAAATGTTATTGCTTTCGATCATTCGGAAATTGCCTGGCTCTTGATGAAAGCGGCTCAAGACGAGATCCACAAGAATTTTGGGATCGCCATAGGCGGCGAGGCCGACAATTTTTCCTTCATGTCGAGAAGGCTTAAATCCTAGGGACGAAGTGACACTCTCGTAAAAGGTTCCGAGAGAATTGGGATACTCGATTCCATGAATGCGGCGGATTTTGGTGCCGTCTCCGATGCAGACCGACCCAGCCAAGCCTGATCCATACCCATCAAGTGTGACGATGAGGGCCTTTTCAAAACCACTGGCAAAAAAGGCTCCTGCGGAATGGGACAGATGATGATCGTAGCGGCGGAGTTTTGATCTCAGCCCCAAGCCTTCAAGATTGTCCTCAAGGTCATCTTGCCATTCCTTGTGATAGGTCATGGCATCTTTTTTCCAAGCACGAGATGAGCGTTTGGCGACATTCCTTGAAAGCACACCTTCTGGCCCTGCAAGTTTATAGACCATGCGATGAACAAAGGATTTTTGTACTTTCTCATTCGGGTCGGGGAGTCCTGGAACTACTGGACGATTGTTGGGGACATTCGCTAATGCCTTGTCGACTTGTTTTTGGATTCCATCAACTGGAGCTTCATCTAGAAAGGCAGTCTCATCTTTAAGGTTTTTCGTAAACAGTTGGGTTTCCTTTTTCCAATCAAAAAAGGGATAGGCCACGACATCAATATCGTCAACCGAAATCCCAGTGTAGCGGAGGCCGGCTTGCAGGGCTTCTGAAGGAAATCCGTTTTGCAGTTTGTTCCGAGTAAAACGTTCTTCCCCGGCTGCGAAGAGGACTTTCCCATCCTTCATTAACGTAACCGTTGAGTCTTTATCCAAGGGTGAAATGCCTAAGATAACCATTGCTCCTCCACTAGGTGTTGAGTAGTTCCTGTTTCAATATCAGCGGAGTGCTTGCGACTCCCTGCATCTCTCCAAAAAAGAAATCGAAAAATCGGCGAAGGCTTCCAAGGAATTCATCAAGATCGGTGTTTGACCGGACATAGGGAGTATGCCCAGGTTCTACTGATGGACTATGAAAGGCCATCGAGAACACGCGCAAGCCTGCATTGTAGAGGGTTCGCGTGACCTGTTGATGTTCAGTAGAAGTGTACCCCTCTGGGGAAAGCCAACTTTTATTGAGAATATTTAATTTCGCCAAGATTCCCGGAATGTGTAGTGAGGTAAAGAATGCATTAGAGGCAAGAGGGTGGAGAGCCGGCCCTACATGTCTCAGCAATCCGGTGAAGCCGACCGTGAGCGGAAGTTCCAAGAGTTGCTTTTTTTTCCCAAACCAAAATGGCCACGAGGTGTTAGCGGAATAGTCTGGCCCCTCTTCTGATGCGTAGTTCATGTGTGGACACACGCTGAGATCAATTTCATACCCTAATTCTTCTAGGATGGTTGTGGTATTCGGCCCGACGCCATAGCGTCCGGCTTTGTAAATCGTAGGGCGACGACCAAAATGTGCTTCGATACATTCGGTCAACACTAGGAGTTTGGTTTTTTCCAAGGTCATGGAAAGATTTCCCGCAAAGGAGTTTGTCCGATTCACGACTTCCTCATATGGAGGATTTACCCAAGGGTGCAAGTGGGTGCCGATGACACAACCCCCGTCCGCGTGAATTTCAGCCAGCGGCTTGTACCCATTTGGTTGCGAGGCCACTGGGTAGTCAACGACATAGACCGGGGTGATCCCATATTCATCAAAAACACCTTGAGCCCGTCCAACCCATTGCATGGCCTGCACAGAGGTGTTCTTTCGTGAAAAATCATGGTCCCAATCAAATTCTTCTTCGGTGTCAATGACGACCGTGAGCCGTGGTTTCTCGTGGGCGGCTATGTTGCAATAATCTGATGGTGCGACGTTAAACATAAGCAATGTGATTCATTGATCGGTAAAGACCAGGAAACGATAAGTTCCTAGTCATGGTCATGTGGAGCCTCGCCGTGTGATAGATAGGCCCGTGGATACTTTATCGGCAGAACCTCTTCGATGGTTTATATCGTTTTCAGTTTTTGTGAAATAGGCCTTGGGGGCACCTAGGGGTCGGTTGCGGCTGTACCAATGTCTTACCCTGAGGTCACGGCCAATTCGAGTTCTTCGTGCAGGGTCGTCACTGGGAGGAGAACCAAGATCGGTTCTCTGATTGGCTGAAAAAGCGAGAAATTGTGGAGCCGTGTCAACATGGTAAAGGTGACTGGTTGCCCCTTGGGAAGAACCATGGCTCCTGATTTGGCACGAATATCTTCGGCCAAGACCATGGGAGGGCTGAGATCAGACATCGCGACCTCCTTGGTCTTGAATGGAAGAGTCTTATTGGATATTGCCCGAAGAGCATTGAGTACTGTTGGATCATATTTTTTGACATGCGTACGCAGATGATCTAAAGCCTGCTGTTTGGTATGACCGGTTGATTCCAATGCATCCAAATCGATGGCCACTTTGAGAATTCGCGATTCGAGTGGAATGTTGTCAGGGTTGGATTCAGAGTCCGGATCATCGAGTGTATGTTCTTGATGTTCGATAAAGTCGGCGACTTTTCCCATTCGAGGAATTTTTCGAATCATGTCAGCGCCGATTGAAGGGTATTGTTGATGGAGTAGTGTTTCTTGATGACTTAATTCTTTCCCGCGGGCCAGGTTGTGAAGGATTTCTGGAGGGAATGTGATAAAGCCGATTTGAGAAAGTAGAGCGGCGACTTCCAATTTCCAAATCACAGTGAGATTCATTTGTTTGGCAATGGCTGTGACGTATCGGGTGATTCTGATGGACCGACTGAAGACCTCGGGATTCATGATCGATAAGACCTGTGTCATGGCCTCTAGGGCTCCAATGAGTGTTTGCTCTAACACTTCCTTTTCACTATGGATACGACGAAAGAGTTCACGGTCCGCAGCTTCGACGCGTTGTGCCTGGGCGGAATTATTTTGGCGAAGCCGGTGTTTTTCTAACACATTAGAAATGGCCCGCTGAAGGGTTGACGTCGTCAGAGTCCCCTTCGTCAAATAATCTGCCATGCCGGCTTTCAATGCGGCCACGGCAGTTTTCTCATCACCATGACCGGTCAATAAGATCACCGGATTTGCAAATCCAATCTTCTGAACCTCCTGGAAGGCTTCAATGCCGGTTTTGGCGCCTAATCGATAATCAAGAAAGAGCAGATCTCCAGGGTCATTCTCGAGTGCCTCCAGGCCTGCCTCAAAATCAGCGAAGCCTTGAAAGGTCACGTGGGTGTCTGGTATTTCCCAGAGGAGTTCTTCTAACAAACAGAGATCGTCGCTATCATCGTCAATGGCCTGAATCGTTAATTTATTGTTCATCAATTTTCTCGTTATATTCCACCAAAAAATTTGGATGGGTGTTATTCATGAGAATGCCGTTGAGAAAGCCTCATGTTTTTGTGGCCTGATTCTGGTCCCTATTCTGTATAGAGGGTGATGGTCATTTGGTGTTTGTGGACTTTTCCCCGACTTGACTCACAATGTTTTATCGGCGTTCCTAGAATGTTCTTAAGGTGCTAGGAGTGTTGAATCCACGGGAAAATGGCGAAGCTCTAGACTGAGATGGGATCAATATTGCTGAGAGCCTGTGACAGCCTATGGGCCTTGTTGGTCAAGAGGGCACAAGGAAAGAAATGACAGTGTAGGGACCAGGAGAGCCCTGAGTTGGCAATGCGAGATGGGTGTTGGCGATCCTAGGCGCGGGGAAGTTGAACGAGGTGCAACCAGTAATGATCTACGGCCAAAAGGGTATCTCGAAATCCTTCAAACGAAGTCGGTTTCGTCATAAATGCATTTGCCCCTTCTTGGTAAGCGCGAAAAATTTCGTCACTGTTTTTTGTGGTGGTAAAGACGACGATGGGAATTGTGTGAAGCTGAGGATCGGTCTTAAGAACTTTTAACACTTCATGCCCATTCTTTTTCGGCATGTTAAGGTCTAGCAAAATAATGCCTGGCCGTGGAGAAGATTGTGGCTCGGAGTAGGACCCATGGTGATAGACATAGTCCAGTACTTCCTGCCCGTCATGAACAAACCTCAGTTCATTTTCGGTTTTGATCTCTTCCCATGCCTCTTGGGCAAGGAGACAATCATCGGAATCATCATCAACCATCAAAATCGTCACCTTTGTGTGATGGCCTTGAGCCAGGCATAATTGTGACTTCTTGGTAGGACCCGATGGAATCCTCACCAGAGAAGGCTGGTTTACCAGCTCTTCAGCAGTATCTTGTCTAGTGGATGTGGCAGTCTTAATAGAAATCACTTCGTTTTCCCTTATTTAATTAAATGTCACATCCCAAACGGGTTCATTTCTTTCAAAGGGGAGTTCCACCATCCCTGCCCAATATAGGCTTAACGCACCGACGATGGTATGAAACTCTTGAGCCGAACGAGGTTTGGTCATGCAGGCATTCGCGCCTAAGTCATAGGTCCGGCGGGTATCCTGTTCATCAATTGAGGTGGTCATCACGATGACGGGAATATGGCGGAAGACCTCATGGTCTCGAATTTCTTTCAGGGCTTGATGCCCATTTTTCCTTGGCATATTCAGGTCAAGCAGAATCATCCCTGGAAGGGGATAGTCTTCTGAGTCCGAGAACTTGCCACGATGATTCAGATAGTCCAACAGCTCTGCGCCGTCTCGAACAAATCGCAAGGTATGGGGACTGCCGGATTCTTCCCATGCATCCTGGGTGAGGAGGCAATCATCGGGGTCGTCATCGGCCATTAAAATGGTTTTGGGTTGTGTGTCCGTTGCCATTGCTGTCAGTTGTGACGTTGCCATAACATCGTCTCCTTATCGGCCCGCTGAAGTTGTAGCCGTCGAAGGGCTTTTCAAGTCAAGCCATGCTTGTCGTACATCGCGCATGACCTGCAAGTATTCGTGAAACGTTGCTGGCTTGGTCACGAATCCATAGGCTCCCAGGGCGTAGGCTTCTGAAGCTTCTTTTGGCGCTTGGGAGGTGCTGAGTACAATGATGGGGATACCATGAAGCCCTCGGTCGGACTTTATTTCTGCCAGGGCTTCCAACCCGTTTTTCCTCGGCATGGAGAGATCGAGGAGAATAAGTCCTGGACGAGGAGAGGTGTCGTGGTCAGAATACTGTTTGCGATGATAGAGATAATCGATTAATGCTTCGCCGTCTTGCACAAAACGAAGTTCATTGCCGAGTCCGGTTTCTTCCCAGGCCTCCATGGTAATGAGGCAATCGTCGGTATCATCATCAGCAATAAGAACCGGTTCAATGAGTCGTGTTGAGGACATACTGGCATCTCCTTTGTGACTGAACACAATCACCAAAAACAAAAACGCCCATCCTGTGTAGTCCTAGGAATGGGCGCAATGATGCCAGCGTTAGTTATCGTGGCAGCCAGGCGTACCCTGGGAATGATGATTCCCAATTGAGGTCCCTTGGCTTTGCGTCCCACCCTCTCGGATGGTTTGCCTTTGTCACCTTGTAGAAAGATGTATCGGTCTTCTCGATAAAATCTTAAAGGGAGTATTTAAAAACTAGGCATTTGGGGGAGGCTGCGGGGCTTGTTTGTCGCTTGTGGCTGGTCGCTTGGATGCCAGAATCTTTCTGGCCTTCTTCTTTCTAGTAACTAACAAAAAGGGACGGGCTACAAGTTCCTGGATCATCAGGGTGGATAACAGGCTTTGGTGAGGTGCGATTGGAGGAAGGCGCGCAAAAGTATTGTCAGAAAGCCGGTGCCGTGTCTCCCGCAAGCGCATGCTGCATGAGGGAGAGGAGTTCTTGTGCTTCAAATGGTTTTTCCAGGAACGCCACTGCGCCAAGTTCTTTGGCTCGTTCTCGAAGTCCAGGTTCCTTGCTGGCCGTAATGAAGATGATAGGTATGTCTGCGGTAATTGAGGAATCACGCAATCGTTCTGCCACGGTAAAGCCGTTTCCTCCGGGCATGGAGATATCCAGTAAAATCACATTTGGATGGTGTTCCATGGCCTTGGCTGTGGCCATGACGGCATCATAGGCCGCTACAACGTCGTATCCTTGGCTTTTGAGTCGGATCGTCAGGGCTTTGACAATTTTTTCATCGTCTTCAACAAGCAGAATTTTGGATTTCATGTGAAACTCCATGGTTGGGTGCGAGATGAATGATTGCGGGGTTCTCTTTTGGGACGGTGATGATAAATTCGGTGCCTTGGCCTAATTGGCTATGAACGGCAATTTGTCCTCCGTGTAGCTTCACGAGTTCTCGAGTGATGGATAATCCTAATCCCAAGCCTTTCCCAATCCGTGTATGTCCCCCTTCCACCTGATATAGGCGGTCGAAAATGTGATCGAGATGTTCAGGTGCGATTCCACATCCCGAGTCCCGAATAGATACTTGAATATTGGACGGACTGTCTTGGTGTTCAGAAATGGTCACATCTATGGTACCGCTTGTGGGGGTAAATTTTACAGCATTGCTCAATAAATTGGTCAATATTTGAGTCATGCGAGAGTGGTCGATCCATGCTATGGGGCTATCGAGTTGCGGATATATTGAGATTTCAATGGATTTGTGTTGGGCAGTGGTCCTCATGGTTGTGACCACGTGAGAAATCAGCAATGCGAGATCTTCCTGCTTTTGCTCAATGCTCAATTTTCCGGTGTCGAGTCGAGTAATATCCAACAAGTCGTTCACCTGGGTTGTGATTTGTCCCAAGCATTCTTTGGAGATAAGAAGATATTCTCGTTGCTCCGACGTGAGAGGCCCAGCTAACTCATCAAGCATGATTGCCGTAAACTCTCGCGCTGCAGTCAATGGGGTTTTCAGCTCGTGTGCGAGTGTGTGATAAAATCGTTGAATTTCCTCATTTTTTTTCGTGAGGACGTGATTCGTGTGTTCCAATTGATGTTGGTGTTCCGTGAGTGTTTGTCGCAGGTGGGTTTTTTCCAGGGCATTGGTCATTGCTCGATGCAGGCTTTTCGAGGATAGGAGACTTTTGGTCATATAATCGGCTGCTCCTAATCGCAAAGCTTCGGCTGCGACTAATTCTCCGCCTGAACCTGTAAGCAGAATGATGGGAGCGTGGTTCTCGCTGGCCGCGCCAATTCGTAGTAAATCGATGCCGGTATGCAAGCCAAGTCTGAAGTCAAATAAATAGAGATCATGGCGGTGCTGATGGAAGATGTGGAGCCCTGTTTCAAATGTCGAAGCCCACTCAAGGTCGCAGGCCGGGTTTTGCATTTCCTTGACCGCGTCTCGGGTGAGAATATAGTCGTCTTCATCATCTTCGACTAGAAGAATATTAATGCGGTCAGGGTAGGCCTGCGTATTTCCCTTTGGAGGGGTTTCTTTCATAAGAATGGAAGTGGTGTCGCTCATTGGTGAGCAATCCAAGAGGACGTCCCTTCATACACGGCGACCAAATTGGGCGATGGTTTCATTGCGCAACCCCCACAAGGGGTTCTCTAAGGCGCTGCTCCGGATTTAACGGTATTGTTGTGTCATCCGTTTTTTTGTTTGGTGGATGCTCTTGCCTTGTCGGTAATGTGATCCAAAAGGTGGTCCCATTTCCGAGAGAGCTGGTCGCCGAAATGGTGCCCCCATGACGTTCCACAACTTTTTTGCAAATGGATAAGCCGATCCCGGTTCCTTCATATTCGTCACGTCCGTGTAATCGTTGGAAGACGCCAAAAATGCGATCGGCATACTGCTGCTCAAAGCCAATCCCGTCATCTTGAACGCCAATGCGATATACGGGGATGTTGTCTGTAGAAGTGTTAGGCATCGGGGAGGGGGATTCACAAAAAATGCGAACGTGTGGGACTGAATCAATTTTATGAAATTTCAGGGCGTTTCCAATGAGATTTTGAAATAGTTGGCGAATTTGTGTGGGGTCGCCCTCGATGAAGGGAAGTTGGTCATATTCGACTGATGCCTCGACGCGAGTAATTAATGTTTCCAAATCTGTCAAGACCTCGGCCACAATGTGTTGTAAATCAAGGGATTGAAAGGGCTGAGGTTTCGTGCCCACACGGGAAAAGGCGAGAAGGTCTTGTATGAGTGTTTGCATCCGATTGGTGGCTTTGTGCATCCGATCCAAATACTCTAATTCTTGTGGTCCAAGGAGGTTCGCTGCTCGAGATCGCAATCGATCCGAGAAGGCCTGAACTTTCCGAAGAGGCTCCTGTAAATCATGAGACGCGATATGGGCAAATTGTTCTAATTCCCCATTGGATCTGGCTAATTCCTCAGTTTGACTTCGGAGACGATTTTCCGTGATTTTCCCTTGGCTAATATCGTTGACGAGGGAAAAAAATCCTTTGATTCTCCGGTTTTCGTCGAAATCCGGCACATACGTGGCTTGGAGCCAGCAATTGGTCCCCTCCGCATTTTTGGCGCGTAACTCGAAATTGACCACCTGCCCACTTAAGACTTGATCCATGTAAGGGCACACCTGTGCATAGAGTTTTTCCCCTAACACCTCTTTGGCATGGTGTCCGAGGATGTTCTCTTCTGGTTGATGGAACCATTCCTGGTAAGACTTATTCGCTAATCGATACCGCCGCTGTTCATCATAGGAGGCGATGAGGGCGGGGATATGGTCAGTGACCAGGCGATATTCAAATTCTCGTTGTCGGAGAACTTGCTCGATGTGTTGGCGTTCCAAAAATTTGGTGATTTGTTGCCCAATGGCAGTGAGCATAGCAAATCGTTCTGGAGTGGCTTGCCAATGATGAGCATACCACCCTTCCAGTACGACGGCGACTTCGTTATAACGATATAAGGGAATAGCGATCGCTCCAAATAATCCTACGGTCTGAGCCATATGGATTCGAGGGACCTGAGTAGCGAGGTTAAGGTCTGGAAGGTGAACAACTTTCCCATTTTTCCAAGCTTGTTCGGGGAGGTCTTCGCCAGGACTCAGGCGGAGGTCTTGCGTTGCTTGCACCAATTCATTGTAGTGGCCTGCGGAATCTTGCCAGACTCCCCCACAACGAAAATTTTTGGAGTCCGATTCAAGAATCCATAAGGCACTGAATTGCCAATCCATGCCGGTTCCAATTTCTTGGATCAATGTGGAAGCGGATTCAGATAAGGAACTTGCGGCATGGAGTGTTTTTGAAATGTTCAAATGTGCCAGGTGCTCTCTCATCGATTGAGCCATGGCGGCCTTTTTCAAAACTCCCATTATCGTCAGAGCTAGTCTCTCAGGGGTCAGTGAATTTTTCGCCAGATATTCCTCTGCTCCACTTTTAATCGAATTGGCTGCCACAGTCTCGTTTCCTTGCCCGGTGAGCATGATTACAGGCATCAAGGGTTTTCCTTCATGGGTTGGTAACCGTTTCATAAACTCAATGCCGGTCATTTCTGGAAGATTGAAATCGAGCAAAATACAGTCGGGTTGTTGGGATCGAGCGAGAGCCAGCCCTTCCTCTGCACTTTTCGTTTCAAGAAAGGAAAACAAAGTGGGCGATTCTTGGGTAAGAAATCGTCGATATATGGCGAGGTCTTCGGGCGAATCATCAACGAGTAAGATCAGTGGGGAAGGGATCATAAGTATTTTCCGGCTGCGAATGAAAAGTAAAGTCTTAAATGCTTACTTCTTCAGAAGCCGTAGTGAGAGGTTCTCTACACATGGAAGTATCACGATCTTTGGTGCCCCAGCAGGTAATGACATTGGCCAGATCCTTGATTGTGACTGGTTTGCATAGGATGCCCACGACCGGTTTTTGAGTAGGTGGTTGGTCATCAATGTGATCTGGTGCATTGGTCATAAGAATCATGGGTATGTCGGACTGTATGAGTGTCTCTTCAAGGTGGGTGCGGGAATGTTGATCGCATTCTTCAAGCCATTGGTCGCACAGAATCAAATGGTAGGAATGGGTGTGAACCGCAGCGATGGCTTCTTCGGCGGAGATCACGACATCAACCCGATGATCGAGTTTTTCCAAGGTGCGTATGATCACCTTTTGATTCACCATATTGTCCTCTACGAGGAGAATACGTGTTTTGTCTTGGGCCAGGGCATCACGGAGACTGTGTTTAGTGATGAGAGTTTTTGTCTGCCCGAAATGTTCAG
>JAJDBO010000354.1 GCA_029261305.1 Nitrospirales bacterium | reverse complement strand
TCTTTGACTAATGAACGAAAGAAGGCGGCACCACCGGCAGCCGGAGCCCCTTGGGCGATATCCCGAAGTGCTTCTTCCACCCGACGTCGATCGGTGATATCCTTGATAATAGATATGGCGCCCCACTGCTTCCCTTCAATGTCATAGAGAGGATAGCAGGAGACTGAAAACCATCCGTTGAGCTTGGGCAGGGAAATTTCGACTGCAGCGGAGAGGGCTCCTTGTAGGACAGAGTCCCAGGGAGGCCGAACATTGGGTTTCAGGGTGCCGTAATACAATAATCTATAGTCAAGTCCAAGTAAATTTCCATGTGTCGATTCAAATCGGTCTCGTACGGCTTTATTCGCCCAAAGGACAATTCCTGATTTGTCCAAAATGATGACATCATCGGTCAGTGCATTAAATGATTGCTCCCATTCTTCGGCGGCAGCTCTTAAAGTGAGTTCGGCTCGCTTACGTTTGGCTTCACTCGCTTCAAGCTGAGCGATCCGTTCTTTCAGGGTGGTGACTTCATCATTTAATTCTTGAGGGGTTTGATGGATTTTACTCATAGAGAAGAGTTGTCTAGGCTTTCATTCTAGAGGGGCCTGTTGCTGTTTAAAGCCAGGGAGCTTCGTTGTGTGCCCAATGAACCAGTACACCAAGGCTCTGTTGGCAGACTATCCGACAATATTGGCAAAAAGCTCCGCGAGTTTAGGGTCAAGCGCATGTCCCGCCTGTCGTCTAATTTGTTCGCGTGCTTCGGGAACAGTGATGGGAGGGTTGTCTAACCCACCCGACACCAAATTGTCGAAGGTATTGGCGATAGCGACAATCCGTGCGGCCAATGGAATGGCGTCCTCTTGGAGATTGTCGGGAAACCCTGTTCCGTCAAATCGTTCATGGTGTGAACGAATGATGGCCCGGGTTTCTTCTGGAAACGTCATTGACTGAAGCATCCGTTCTCCAATCACTGGATGACAGGTGAGGAGTTCCTTTTCCTCTTGAGTTTGTTCGGTCGTGCCTAAGGCCAGTCGATCTTGCAGACCTAATTGTCCAATATCATGTAGGAGAGCACCTAATTGAATACCCTCCTTACTGGAGGCTTCAATATCGAGATGTTCTATGAGTAAGGTGACGTAATAGTGTACTCGTTTTCCATGACTCGCCAATGCAGGGTTTTTAGCGCCAAGGAGTGTTCCGAGTTTTTCTGTCATTGAGGTAGGATCACCTTGAGGAACCAACAAGGAGCTAAAGGCTTCCATAGAACTTTTCAGCGAATTCATTTGTTTCTGACGATCAAGGGTTTTCTGGATGACGCCCAGGAGGTCAGGGATATTAAAGGGTTTGGTGATATAGGCGGCAATCCCATGCTGAATGGCACTGACGGCAGATTCCAACGTTCCATACCCGGTGATGATCACCACTTCAGTATTTCGACCTTCATGCCTGATTTTTTCTAACAGCTCCATACCCTGTTCGCCAGGGAGTTTTAAATCAAGAGTCACTAAATCAATGGGTTGTTCTTTCAGAAGATTCAATGCCACTTCGGCATTATCCACCGAATAGAGATTGAAGTAGGGCCTGAGAACCATTTTGAGCGATTCGCGAGGTCCTTCCTCGTCTTCCACGATCAAGATAGTTGGTTGAGAAGGTTGGGAAGATTCCATAAAAAAGGTATTCAAAAATTGACGGCGTCAGAATTATACGACTGTCAACTCATGTTCTTTTCCGTAAAGTGAAATACTATAAGTAGAAGGGTGTATTTTTAGCTTTTTCTTTAGGGAAAAGCAAGTAATATGTGCATTCCTGTACCGAGGGGAATTTTGTGGAGGCGAAGAACGAAGGTCTGTCATTCTCTGAGGGGACCAACAATTGTGTTGTAAACGAGATGTATTAAAAACTAAGACGCTTCTAGTGGATACATCTTTGTTCTAAAAATAGGATGTGAAATTTAGGAATAAAATTGGTGAAAATTGATATGGAATCGAGGCCAGGGTTTTCAAAAATGTGGTCACCCTTTAAAGATCTTGGGAAGGCCTCACATCGTGAGGCCTTCCCATTGAGAGCAGAGAGAATCAAAGGTCAAGAAGTGGTTGAACCATAATTATATTTTTCTTCGTAAGGCTTTTCCTTTGACCTCAGTTTTTTCAATGAGTTCTTCAAACCCCTCTTGAAGAACCTCATTAACTAGGGTTTCAAGGTCTTCGGGAGCGAAAAAGATTACATCATCTGTTCCACCGGCACCGATCGTCATCCGAACCGTACTTCCGTCTGATGCATTGGCAATGACAAATTCCATCACCGTCTCAACCTGTAAGCCTGTTGAGAGGAATTGCCCAGTAGCATTGGCCAAAAACTTTGTCACCTTTCCGGAAATTTGGACATCTTGGGCGCCAGGAGATCCGGAGTTCGCCTGAAATCCTGATCTTTCCATAAAATTCACAAAGGCAGTTGAGACTCCTGTGCCAAGATTTCCACCCAACAGATCAAAATTGGTCTTTCCTCCAAATAAACAGATATGAGTTCCAAGATGGGCGGAAGCAGGACCTTGATCTTCAAAGCTCGATACGGCAACCGAAAGGTTCCCCCCAGCCTTTTCCATAGTGGAATTCATTGTATCATTCAAGCGTAGTTGGATGACTTCTCCGTGCCCAGCACATCCGCTCAGTGTTATGACACTCACCATGAATCCGAGTAGCATGAATCTTTTCATAAGAGTCTGACTCCTTCTTCCTTAGGATGAACCACAGAACCAACGGTTCTTTTGCACCATCAAGTTTGCGGGAAAATATTTTAGTTTAAGGTTATAAACAATGTGGATGGGGAAACAGTACCAAAATCTACCTGCATGAGTAAATCTATATTAGGAAAAATGGACCAATTGATGAAATTTTAATCTTCAAGCAGTAGGTGAAATTTTGAGAATTTCTCCTTCTCTAGAGTTGACTTTGGCGTGAGGTCCTTGACAGTATGCTTCGTACACTTTCTTCAAACTTATTAACCACCTACGAATGAAATAGTCCAAACCATGTGGAACCATAATTTCCTGTTTCGAGCCCACGAAGCCAACCCATTACCTCAAACAGAGAATGATCTCTTCCATGAAACTGATCCAGCCCTAGATAGTTCTGGATTAAATATGGATAAGTATATTTCAGTGTGGCTTCAAGGCGATGGCGAAGATGAGTTACCAACCGCTTATACCAATGTGTATGTTCGAACCGCGACTCTAGATCCGGTAAAGAATGTTGGATTCCTCCAACCACTCCAGGGGCGAACTCACCAAATCAGGCAAATGTTGACCGTTGAACAGAAAGCTTTCCTCAAGGGTTGGTTACAAAAAACTAATCCATCTGCGTGGGAGGAAGCAGGGGATCATTTTCAAGATATATTTGAGAATGACTAAGGTCTTGACCAAAACCTTTACCGATTTGATCGTGTCAAACTATCATAGCATTCATAGCAAAATTCACTAAAGAATCGAAGTATGGATATTCAAACAGATGTGGTCATCGTTGGGGCAGGGGGTGGTGGGGCAATCCTTGGTTTATTGCTGGCCCAAAAAGGATTGAAAACCTTAGTTCTTGAACAAAGTCCGGGACCGCCAACTGGGTTGCGTGGAGAGATTCTTCAGCCCAATGGGCAACAAATCCTTGATCAACTCAATCTCCTCGACAAGCTTCCCAAAGAGGCTGTTAATCCTGTCCGACATTTTCATTTTCGCCAAATTGGAGGGAACCGTCTCTGTACTATTGATTATGATCTCTTACCCCAGCCGTATAACCGTGCCCTCGTGACTCTTCCAAATACCGTCCATCATACCGTGTTGACCGAGTTGGAAACCAAAAACCCGGAAGGGTTGTGGTATGACACGTCCTTTACCTCATTGATAAAAGAGGGCGAGACTGTTACCGGCGTAGAAGCGCAGACCCAAGGCAAATCTGTGCGAATCTCGGCCAAAGTTGTAGTGGGCGCCGATGGACCATTTTCCCGTGTTCGTGAAAAACTTGAAATCGCCACGCAACTCCATCGATACAAAGAAAGCTATTTGGTTTCGATATTACCATGTCCGGAAAAACTCGAAGAGTCTCAATACTTTCTTGGAGAAAAAGAAATTCTCGGAGTATTCCCTGCTGCCAAGCACCAGGTGTATCTCTTTTATATGATTGCCTCGGATTCTTTGAAGGACATCAAGGCACAAGGCACTGAAGCCTTGCAACGGAAGTGGCGGGCAATCTACCCGGCCCTGGAACAAACCATTTCCGGGTTAGAATCGTGGGAACAAACCGCTTATATGGGGACTGGTCGTGCGCGGGCCAAAACGTGGGTGGCGGAGGGAGCAGTACTGATTGGGGATGCGGCCCATGGGATGAACCCACATGCGTCTCAAGGGCGAATGCAGGCTATGGTCGATGCGGTGGCTCTGGCCGAGGTCCTGGGAAACTGTTTCTCACAGGATAATTTTTCGGCTGAGGCGCTCAAAGTCTTTGAGAGGCAACGACGCCCTCAGGTAGAAATGCTCCAGCGTTTGGCTGATGAAGAAGTCTTGTTTTGGAATACTGCTAACCCGCTCTTGGCATGGCTTCGCAATCGAGTTTTTTCCACGATTGATCATAATCGTCGCCTTCAATACCAAGTCTTGACCGCGACGGCCGGATTGCGAAAGACCCCACCCTTTGGCATGATTGATCGATTGCAAGCCGTAGGATTCTTGCCGGACCCTCGCGCCAATCAATTCCCAACTCACATGGCTTCTCGCTAATTTCATACAAGGTCGCATAAAGGTTCGAACGCGTTATGTCTGAATATCCAACAACATGGGCAAGCATGCCTCCACAAGCTCAGGCCACTCTCCATGCCTATCTTCGTGATGTAAAAAAAATACTCAAGGACGATGTAAATGCCATGATTTTATATGGCAGTTTAGCACGCGGCGATTACCTGGAAGGGCGATCGAATATTAATATCTTGATGGTGTTTGAGCATCTTACCCTCGACATCATGAAACGTTGCACGACGCTCAATCGTCAGTGGTCCAAGGAACGTATCGTCACGCCATTGATGTTTACGGTAAAAGAACTCGGTCAATACATTGAGACCTTTCCTCTGGAGTTTTTGGAAATACGAGATCAATACCTCTTGTTGGCGGGCAAAGATCCTTTCCCTGACCTTCAAACCCACGGTCAGAATATTCGTCAGGAATGCGAACGAGAAATTCGAAGTAACCTGCTCAGGGTTCGTCAACAATTTGTGGAATCCCAAGGGAATGCTGAAGGCATTCATGCCCTGTTACCAATTTCTCTGACCACGTTAATTCCTTGTGTGCGAGGGTTGTATCGGTTATTAGGACAATCAGCGAAGGGAACTCCTGATGCCATCTTAGATCGCTTGCCCTCTGTCTTAAATATGGATCCTGAAGCCTTCCATGAAGTCTGGCTACTCAAGCGAGGGCAAAGTACTCCAGGAAAACACGATTTTCCTAATCTATTCGATCGATATCTGGGGGCATTGAGTGTTCTTGTTGAAAAAGTTGACGCTCTTCATCAAGAAGGCCGCTTTAAAGAGGAGGTCTCATGAAGTCTCTCTCTTTTACGTTTTTGGTGATATGTCTTCTGATGCCAGCTTTGGGTTGGGCAGACTCGCCGTATGCATATGGAATAAAAAAAAAGCACACCTTCCCAACTCCTCAAGGATATGTGAGTGACTTTGCTGATATCCTTGATGAGGAATGGCAGTCCCATATTCGTGGGGTCTGCAAGGAATTGGAAACGCGCACTGGTGTGGAAATGATCGTGGTGACTATTCCGTCGGTGGCTCCGTTTTCGCATGCTCGCGACTATTCTGAAAAGTTGTATGAAGAGTGGCGAATAGGTACGGCGCAAAAAGAGCAAGGGATTTTGTTACTCACGTCTCTTAAAGAACGACAAGCGGTCGTGGTGTTGGGAAAAACGTTAATTCCAGTGATTGGAAAGCCTCAGCTCGATATATTATCAGACCAACACCTCATTCCCATGTTTCAATCCTCAAACTACGG
>JAJDBO010000353.1 GCA_029261305.1 Nitrospirales bacterium | reverse complement strand
TCGAGGTCCGAACGAGTCCAATCCGTAGAGATGAGGTCAATGCCTTTCAATGCCAATCCTTTTATGGGCTGAAAGAGGAAAAAGAAAAAGCGGAGCAGGCATCCTGCTCCGCTTCAAAATGCCAAATGCAATTATTCGTTTTTCAAAGACTCAAGGCCTTTGGTGAAGCGATTGGCATGGGATCGTTCAGCTTTGGCCAGCGTTTCAAACCATTCGGCCAATTCCTCAAACCCTTCCTCGCGAGCGGTTTTCGCCATGCCCGGATACATCTGCGTGTATTCATAGGTCTCGCCTTCAATGGAGGCTTTGAGATTGGCTTCGGTGTTGCCAATGGGCTCGCCTGTCGCAGGATCACCAACTTCCTTTAGAAAATCTAAATGGCCAAACGCATGGCCAGTTTCAGCTTCTGAGGTATCGCGGAATAGTCCGCCCACATCAGGGAAGCCTTCAATATCGGCGCGGCGTGCAAAATACAGATATCGTCGGTTGGCTTGTGATTCTCCAGCGAATGCTGCCTTGAGATTTTCGTGGCTCTTGGTTCCTTTAAGACCGCTCATGGGTTCCTCCTTGTTGATTGAACATGACTGTGACGAGATGACGTCGATGGTTGATGACTCTGTGCCTTTTGGCATGGGGCGCAGTATCCGTAAAATTCAACTTGATGACTCAGGACCTGAAAGTTCTTTGGCAGGTTGGCCTTATGATGCAGTTCGTTTAAGGCGCGATCTTCCAGATCAAAAATGGCGCGACAATCCAAACAAATCAAATGATGATGGGGTGTGACATTGGCATCAAACCGAGAGCGGTCATGCCAATAATTGACTTCCTTGACCAAGCCCGCCTCTTTCAACGTTGAGAGCGTGTAGTACACGGTGTTGGGTGACATCATCGGATAGTCTTGAGCCACTTGTTGGTATAAGGCTTCTGCGGTCGGATGGCTCGTGGTTTCTGCCAAGGCTTTATAAATGGCGGCTCGTTGTGGAGTCACCTTCAATCCCTGGGCTTTAAATCTGGTGCGAATGTCGTTTTGAGAAATAATCATATGAGTCCTTGTTAGGAATCATTCTTATTTAGCAAGTCTTCTAGTTTTCGTCAACGGGAGCAGTCACACCGAAAATTTACGAAGAAATTTTTGAGGTAAATGAGAAAGGAAGAAGGGAAACCGAAGGGAAGGGCCAGAATGTCTCTGGCCCTTCCAAAGAATTGGCTGAATTAAAACAGTCCTGACGCATGTCCGGATGAAGCCATGAAGAACAACATCGGAATTGAGAGAAGGGTATTGGTGCGTGAAGCCATAAGCGCCATGCGTCCAGCTGCCTTCTTTTCATCCGCTGTTGCTTCTTTCAGACCAAGAACTTTTTTCTGGTTGGGCCAAATGATGCCCCAGACATTCAACAACATAATCGTGCCTAACCACGCGCCCATCCCAATCACGGCATCTGGGCCTTGAAGGGCAAAGGCGGATCCGAAGCGGTGTTGGTTCATGAGTAGTGCTGCACCAAATACCCATGTGGCCAATGCTCCCCAACGGAACCACCAGAGCGCATTCGGCACTAAAAATTTGAACGCTTCAGCTTTCGTTTCAGGAGTGACTTTGCCAAGAAACGGCACTTGAATGAAATTGAAATAGTACAAAATGCCGATCCAGATGATGCCGGCTAGAAAATGTCCCCAGGCTAACAAGGTTTCCATATCGTATCCTCTTGTGGTTGCGATCGAATAAATAAGATAGCGTGACGTGAAATCAGACGAGCATCTTGACGACAAAATATAACACGACCGTCAGTGCGAACCCTGAGGCAATCGTGCCTGGGATCGAGTCGAGTGGATTCATGGTGTCCTCCTTCTATGTGAACAATGCATATCGTTGTTGTTTGGTTATGTGGCGTCTTTCTTGACCGGCCAGGTATTCGTCGCAGCAATGACGAACTGACGCCTATCCAGGTGGTTAGGGAATTACCCTATCCTATTCACCAGGGCGACTGCAAGAAAATCCTTAAAGAGATCGTTTCTTCGATTCTCTGTTACTCCACATGATCTCCATACGGCGGCAAGGTCATGAGGCGTTGATCGTCCACTGGACCGCCGAGAGTAAAGTGATACAAGGATTGAAATTGAGTCTTCGGATACCACCCCAGCACACGATGAACTGGATCATCAAAAAAACATCCAATGCCGGTTGATCGAACCCCAGCCGCTTCGGCTTCAAGGTAGAGTACCTGCCCGAGGAGTCCCGCCTCCCAAAACAAACGCTTATAAAACCACGGCCCATGGTGTTCCAAAGAAGCATCAAATTCAGCAATCATGCCTAACGAAAACGCGCTGGCTCCCGCAATGTCCTGTCCGCAACTGAGTTGCGTGGCGATGCGTTGCGCATTGCCTTCTTCCAGTAAATAGAGGGGGAGCGGTTCCGGACAATTTTCATGAGTCGTCCATACGAATTGCTCTTGCATGGATTGTTGAAAGGTATTTTTGAGAATGGGGTCCGAGTTTCGAAGGAACATATACATACCAGGAGCCAGACCGTCTACGCGGTGCACAAAGAGGGCCAAGTGGATGGTGGGTTTCCAAAGAATGGAATCCCACGGCATGGGTCGCTGCGCCATAGGCAGGTCAGCATGTGGAAAGACGCGTTCGAGCATTGTGAAAAACTGATCTGCCGTGATCGAGGTATGTCCATCAAAGGCCTGTGCACTGCGTCGCTGATGAATGATTTGGTGAGCGGAATGAGGTGCTCGTTGTTCCGGTATCGTGACTCCTGCAATCCTGTCAATTGAAGTAGGGGGATCAAACTGAATGTGCGGAGACTCGGTTGAATATTTCCACGAAGCCTTCGTGACCTCCCCAATGATTTCCCACGGAATAGGATTATCGCGACTTAAACGATTGGCCTTACCTTGCCAGTGGCCTTGCATGCATTGTTCGACCACAGCGTCCTCAAGGGTGAGCGGGATCGAATCAGTTTGCCCCGTCGGTGTAGGACAGATCGCACACATCAATTCAGGCAGCTCAGGTTCGGCTGGCTCAAATTCATCCAATCGATTTAACCCCAGCAGCGTGCCGACCGTTCGATCATCAAGACCGGAAAGCAAAAAGACCTGCCAGCCTAATGTCGCCGCCGCAATACGAAGAGTGCCTATGGCATGGCCAATGTCATGTTGGCAGTAGCGAAACGCGCGTTCGCCATATTTCCAGGCTTCGCGCCAGTGAATTGAACTCAGTCCAACCAAAAACGATTGCGCGGGAAACGGTTGGAGTAATTCCTCAATGCACTCATTTGAGCCTCGCATTCGGTGCTCAAGGCCATGTTCTTTGGGCGCGTAGTGATAGAGCCCTGAGTTCAGCGGAAGGCCTTCCATTTCTCTGACAAGCAAATACCCTTCGGTAGGATGCAGGTTGCCGCTGGAAGGATTACTGCGTAACGCCCAACGATTCCCACCATATTCTTTCCACGCGGTGATGGAGAGGCTGTACTCAAACAATCGAGAAAGACTGTTGAGATTTAAGGGTTGCGCTAGAATTACTTCTGGTGAATAGAGTGAGTCATACGAAGGAGAAATAGGCGCGTCTTCTGCCGTGAGCAGTGGAAGCTGAATAAGCGGAGTGCCTTCATAGCGACGAAACGGGTCAGGTTGGTTTGCCCAATCCATGTACCCAAGGGATCGGGCATATTTATTAAACTCATGCTTGGTTTGCTCGTGATACTGTTTGACAATTTCAAGTGGTTCCATGGGTTGGGGATTTTACAGGCCATGGCCCATGGTGACAAAGAGAGATGAGCGTGCAGTGTTTTCATTTATTATATGCGGGGTTCCGGCCCCGCCGACGAGTCCCTTTTGTTTCGGCAAAAGGGACCAAAACCATTTTTTGCGCGTGCGCGGAAGGACGGGGAACTGGTCCACCACCCCGAATCAAGATGGCTCGGAAACTCGCTGCGCTCAGACAGCCCTCGCCAGGGAGGTAGAATTCGGAGCGGCGGTTCAGTCGCGCCCACCGCATGGATAGGTTAGGGAAAGATATTTGGGGTTGCTAGTACGATCATGAAATGCGAAAAAATGTGACAAATACACAATTCTGTTAAATGGACTATTCAACGTTGCCTGGAAAGACTTATAAATTCAGTCAAATTTAAAAAGATAGGGCAGTAGGAGGAATAACAGTGTTATTTAAAAAAACCTTACTAATTTTTTCATCCATAACTATAAGCATAATAGCATTGCTATATGGCGTATCGCCTCAATGGTTTTTTCAAACTCTTTTAGTCGACTCTCAAGTCCCGAACGTTGATCAATCCCACATTCTTAGGGCAGTCATGATGCTCTATATCACACTGGGGCTGTTTTGGGTGTACTGCGCATTTACTGATAAGTTTCGTGATGCAGGGATTATAGTTCTTGCACTCTTCTGTGGTGGGCTGGTAATGGGAAGATTCCTAAGCATAATTATTGATGGAATACCTTCACCCATTTTGATTCTCTATATTTTCATGGAATTGAGCTTAGTGCCAGTGTGTCTTTGGGTGCTACGTCGAAAAAATAAATGACAAATACCTATATGAGCTACTTAACAAATAGTAACCGATTACCCCATTCTTCTTTACATGGAATCTACCATTTTGCCATGAAAATCTTTAAACACGGGCTTTTGTATTAGCCTTTCCAACCTTCAGAGTGAAGCCTCAGTTTTTCTTTTATTTCTTTCCTCATTGGGCGGGGCGGAGTTTACCCGGAGGGACGCGCACGGGCGGAAATGGTTTTGGGTCCTTTGGCCGAAACCAAAGGACCTCGTCTGCAGGGGCGAAACCCTGCATAAAATTAATTACTTTTCTGATTAATTAAACGTCAAGATTATCCGCGAGCGTGGCATTCGCCATCAGGAACTCGTAGCGGGCTTCGGTGCGTTTACCCATGAGGTCATGGAAGGTGCGATCGGTGTGGAGTTCATCTTGAAGTTCAACTTTGAGGAGGTGGCGCGTGGCAGGATTGAGTGTGGTCTCTTTGAGTTGTTGCGGAAACATTTCGCCGAGCCCTTTGAAACGGCTAATGGTCGGTTTCGCGTTGGAACGAGCCTCAGAAAGAACGCGTTCCTTTTCTTCATCTGATCCTGCCCACAGGACTTCTTTGCCGATGTCAATGCGATACAGTGGTGGTTGGGCAATAAACACGTGGCCGTGCTTGATTAACTCAGACATATGCCGAAAGAAAAACGTGAGGAGTAAGGTGCTGATGTGATAGCCATCGATATCTGCATCCATGAGTAACACTATTTTGTGATACCGCAGCTTTTTAAGGTCAAAGTCTTTTCCAATCCCACAGCCGAGCACTTTCACTAAATCCGCGAGTTCTTTATTTTCGACCACCTTGCCAAGGGTGAGCTCTTCGGTGTTGAGCACTTTCCCACGAATAGGAAAAACGGCCTGGGTTTTTAAATCGCGACCTTGTTTCGCGGTGCCGCCTGCGGAGTCACCTTCGACCACAAACAATTCACTGACCCCTGGGTCGGTGCTTTGGCAATCGGTGAGTTTTCCAGGCAAATTCAGTCGATGGCTCACCGCTGATTTCCGCATCACAGCTTTCGATGCTTCGCGTGAGGCTTCGCGTGCCCGGGCCGCGAGAATCATGCGTCCCACCAACGTCTCGGCAATGGTTTTATTGACGTTGAGGAAATTTTCTAACGCGGGCCGAATGGCATTATCCACGAGGCTTTGGACTTCAGGATTGTTTAGGCGCTCTTTGGTTTGTCCCTGAAATTGTGGATTCAAAATGAGCGCACTCAATACGGCGGCAATGCCTTCACGAATATCTTCCGCCTGAATACTCAGCCCCTTGGGGGTGAGGTTGTGTGTGTCCATATAATTGCGTACTGCCTTCACGACGCCGGCGCGCAATCCTAATTCATGCGTACCCCCGCTGACCGTGGCGATGCCGTTCACATAGCTGCGAATAAATTCAGCGGGCTCATCAGTCCATTGCAAGGCCACTTCCATGGCAAAGCCATCGCCATTCGATGCCGGGCCATCCAATTTTTTATCCAGGTAAAAGACGAAGTCGGCGGTAGGTTTTTTGTTACGGTCTTTCACCAGCTTCGTGAGATATTCTTGAATGCCTTGCTCGTGCACGAATTGATGGGTCTGTCCCGTGGTGCCATCCTTAAACGAAATTTTGAGACCTTTGTGCAGGTAGGATTTGGCCTCGAGCGTTTCCTTTAACAGGATGGGATCGAATGCAGTGTTTTTTCCAAAAATCGTGGGGTCTGGGCGAAAGTATACGGATGTTCCAGTGCCCCGAATCTGGCCACCTTTTTTCACTGGGCCTTGGGGTTTACCGGCTTTGTAGGATTGCGTCCATTCACGGCCATCGCGTTTGACCGTGACTTCCAGATGGACCGATAAGGCATTCACTACTGATGCGCCCACCCCATGTAACCCACCGGAATGTATGTAACTGCCGGATTCAAATTTCCCACCGGCGTGCAGCGTGGTCATGATAATTTCCAAGGCTGATTTTTTGTGCTTTTTATGTTGGTCGACCGGAATGCCGCGCCCATTGTCCGTGAGGCGAATTCCATTCCGATTTTTATCGAGTTCGACGACAATTGTCGTGGCATAGTCGTTAATGACTTCATCAATGCCGTTATCCAAAATTTCCCACACAAGATGATGGAGCCCCGTCTTATCCGTTCCGCCAATATACATGGCGGGCCGTTTCCGCACCGGCTCTATGCCTTCTAAGACAACAATGTCACTCGCATCATATTTTTTAGCCATCGAATTTCCTTACAGATTTTTATCGAAAATTTTGGAAAATGACTCCAGAAGGAGGGCAATTACTCGTGTTTCTAATGTAGCGAGTTTGTGCTTGTTGTCAAGGAGGAGAATATTTTATTCGGGGTTTCGGTCCTGCATCTAATCATTCTCAAACACTTTCATCCTTAAAACCTACTTTCGTCAAAGAAATACTAACCTGGGTTCCCGATAAAGTATGTCAGGGATGACGGGCTGGAATATAGGCAGACCATGTCTAGCCTCCATTTGGAGGCAAGGCTAGGTTTTGTTATGGTTGACCGGTTGAGTCTTTCCTAATGAGTTTTTTTGAATTGAGGGTCGCTATCGTGATCTCAATGAAAAAAGTTTTGTGGCTCCTCCTTCCTTGTCTCTGCCTTTCGCAGGCCATTGGTGTTCAGGTCTTCGCGACTTCAAGTCCCATTGTCTTTATTGCCAAAGATTTTTCCTTTCAGGGGCCAACGTCTATTCCTGGTGGATGGCAAACTATTCAGCTGGTGAATCATGGGCGGGATTTCCATCAAGTTCAATTTCTGAAATTGCCTCCTGGAAAAAACTTTGCTGATTTTGAGCAGGCGCTCAAAGCGAAAAAATTTCGACAAATCCCCCCGTGGGTTGAACGCTATGGGGGTGTGAATAGCGTGTCTCCTGGCAAGGAGGCTAGCGTTATCCTCAATTTGCCTTCTGGCGAATATGTGTTGATTTGTGGCATTCCTGATTTTGAAGGCCGCGCCCATGTGGTGCACGGCATGATCAGTAGCCTAACCGTCACTTCTTCTTCAGCCAATTCATCACCGCCCGTTGCGGATGTTGCCATCTCCGGTGGCGATTTTTCTTTTGCGGTTGACGGATTGCTCACACCTGGGCCGCACATGATTCAATTTATCAATGATGGCGCACAGGCTCATGAAGTCCTATTGTTGAAATTACAGCCCTGGGCGTCGACTCAATACTTTTTGAAAACGTATCGTCCGGGCGGTGCTCCGAATCCTGCGGGAGAAGCCATTGGCGGGGTGGTGGGGCTTGATCCAGGATTAATAAGTTACTTCCCTCTGGAACTGGAGGTAGGGCGGTATGGTCTTCTGTGTTTTTTACGCGATCCGGCCACGAGGGGGCCACATTTTACGAAAGGGATGTGGTTTGATTTTGAGGTAAACCCCGTGAAGGAGGTTGGCCCGTGACCTATCAGGACTTGATGCAACTCGCCAACGGGTATGCGGATTCTAAGGTCTTATTAACGGCGAATGATCTTGAGGTGTTCACGGCGCTGGGTCAATCCAAGAGAACTTCCAAAGCGCTGGCTAAAATTTGTCGCGCGAATCTTGAGGGCATGGAGTTACTCTTAAATGCGTTGGTTGGGCTCGAACTTCTTCATGTTCGAAAGGGATTCTATTGGAGTTCGACTCTTGCCCGAACGTATTTGGATGAGAAGAGTCCAAAGGCGGTGACGAATCTTTTATGGCTGCTGGGCCACCATTGGTCCAATTGGACGGACATGACTCGAAGTATTCAACGTGGGCGACCTGGTTGGGCGCCGGTAACGGAAACGCCTGCTTTTTGTCGACGATTTGCCTTGGCCATGCATGAGCGAAGTTTGGTCCTGGCACCGCTCACTATTAAGACGTGGCGATTGTCGAAAGGGGCGACAAGGATTTTTGATTTGGCTGGCGGCTCTGGTTCTTATTCCATCGCGTTGGCGCGGCGCTATCCAAAGTTGTCGGGTGTCATGGTTGATCAATCGGTGACGGTGGCGAGGCGTTTCATTAAGCAGCAGGGTTTGGATACGCGATTAACTGTTCGGAAAGGAAATGTCTTTTCTG
>JAJDBO010000352.1 GCA_029261305.1 Nitrospirales bacterium | reverse complement strand
TACTTCTGCGTTTACTTTCGTTACGGCCCGGTGACTCGCACTTCCCCAAGGAAAGTCTTGTCGATAGGCTTCAGAATGTTGGTTACCCGCCACCCTGCTATCCAAGCTACGGGGCTTCTGACTCTTTCCCCGGCAGGTCTGCTCCCTGCTGAACACGCCAGCCTTCGCTGGACGCACAACCGCTTTCGAATTTCTCTCAAACCCTCATAAACTATGGTGTTCCGATATGCTAGAGGACAAAAGAACCGTGTTAAAACTGGTTTTGCCACTGAGCTACCTTATGATTGAAATGAGGGATTTCAAACCGCTCAATACGCCCTGCCTTTCTCCCTTTTGGAGGACTTAAAACAGGGTCGGTACGAAATGGTGGGTCTGGTTGGACTCGAACCAACGACCAAGGGATTATGAGACGCAACCACAAAACAAACAATATTTACATAACAACCACTTACATTGCTTGCCACAGTCAGAACCGGCATCACACAGCCTCAAATAGGGTTGTTTCTAGTATAGTTTGTCACAAATTTGACACATTTAATTTTGCGGTTCTTTTATTCTCTAATCTGGGGTTCTGTCAATGGCTGCACATTTAATTAATACAAAACCGTTGGACTAATATGAACCTTAATTAATTATTCTTGACGCGACGAAATATCTTTACCGCGTCGCCATATGCCGGGCCACAGATTACATCTAGCTCATGATGTTCAATATCATGATCTTGACCAAGTTTGCTTGTCCAGACACCACTTGCAAGCTGCCGGGCCATATGAGTGGGTTTTCCATTTTTATCTGCAAAAAGCGCCACCTTTTCATAATCAAGCTCCAGATCGCTACTATCACAAACCATATAATCAAGAGTTGAAAAAGCAGCTACAAAGCTATCTATGGATTCATTTAGGGGAATTCCTGGTGGCCAATAAACGTGAGGGAAAGATCCAGGCCACCACCAACGCTCATCATCACCTGCTGCCCAAGCGATACAGTTGTAATCAGGCGTCTGCGGACTGGTAATTTTATGATTGCTGCTATGAAGGTTAGGAAAATCCGGTTTTAATCGTTTTTCAAGACTATCCATATCCGATCAGATGAAGCCTTTTTCCTTGCCCCAGTTTAACCAAGCTTCTGTTATTTTTCGTATCTTTCCCGCGTCCTCGTCCGCCACCGGATTCTCACCTGTCAGCGATTGAAGAGCCCAAGACCAATGCCCACCGTTCTGTTTTAAGTCTTTTAGGATATAAGGTATTACCTTCGGACCAAGCCCTATTATTCTTTGGTAGCAAGGGTGAAGAATTATTTGATTCCAATCCGATATTATTTGGTTAGAATGTTTCCATTCAGTCGCTAAATCGTCAAACTGCACTTCGATATTTTGTTGCATGGCAATTGGTTCAGACTTGCTAACCAAAAACCTCACACTATGATCAGGCTCTATTTTTTCTCTGTTATTTATGTTCAACGCATAAATAAGTTTCGAAACAGCAGGCTTTTTCGTTAATTGTATAA
This sequence comes from Nitrospirales bacterium, assembly GCA_029261305.1. The sequence continues at coordinate 4,777 of JAJDBO010000352.1, read as the reverse complement.
CAGCAGGCTTTTTCGTTAATTGTATAAAGCCTCCACAAGTGTCGGGACGACCAAAACCCTTATCTGAAAACCAGTCTTTGTTAGTATTAGAATATTCTTTATAAGTTTGTTCTGCTATTACACTCACTCTTGCTCCATTGGTATATAGGTAACATTAGCTTCTTTTAAAAGATCCCTACTTTGATCAGCCTTATGTTTTGCACGTTGCAACATTGTTATCAAATTATCGACATCCTGATTATCAAGACTAACATAAAACTCTTTTTCTTCATCGTCCTTAACATATTCAAGCTTTAAAGTTTGGACAATCACACTCCCAAGAATAGAGTCAGTGTCGTCATATCCAAAAATAGGCCGTATATCTGTTAATACTCGAGCATGCTTTAGAATATTATCGCAATCAAACACTACACTTGTTGCTTTCGATATCAATCTTATCGAAGGAATGCTCAGTAGTTTCGTGAGTTTATCACTTAGTATCTGTTTTTCCTCTGGGTCTGGGGCAGGAGCAGGAGCAACAGACTTTTCATACTGCACATCATATAGCGATTCAATAAGCTCTTCCATAAAGACATTTAAACGTTTACCAGAATACTCTAGTGCTGAGTAAACAGACAATAAGACAGCAGCTATCGCACGCGCGTCCTTCGAAGAAATCTGCTTCGTACTGTCTAATGCACGCATCACTGCATCTTGGTGCTTAATTGCGGGAGAAATTGTCTCTAAAATAGAAAAAAGTTCAGTAATCGCTAAGTCAGGAAGCTTAGCTATTTCAAAAAATGTTTGCCGATGCTGGTCAGGAATACGTATATTACTCACATCAAGCCCTTAAACATTAATAAAAACATTTCATCAAAAATAATAAGAAACATAAAATTTTATATGTGTGTTTGCATAAAGTGTATCATTCGCCGTCTAAATACATAACAATGAATTAGCTTATAATACAAGCTAAGTATTACGAATAAATTTCTTGATTCGAGCTTAAATAGAAAAAAATAGAGGAACTTACTATATTTATTCTTGGAATTACACTTCGCTGTCGGCGATTATAGACCAACTAGCTGTTGAAGGCGAGGTGCAAGCAAATGTGCGTACATGTTTTTTTAGTAATAAGTGTTATGTAAACCCTACATTACGTCTTAACAATATAAAAGATGGTCGGAATAAAGTAGCAATAATTTGTTTTGCATGAAGCTATAATGGAAGCCGAATCCACGATTCAAGGGTTACTAAAGACCGCTCTAAACTCTAGATTGAAAAGAAGCCGCTACTCGGGTGCGCCGGTCGACCCGGCGCAAGGCCATGTCCGGCGTCATGGACATGCTGGCCGATCCCACTCTACTGCCGTGTTTCACCTGACTACCCCATCCTGCCAAACAAATATAATCTGTAAGCAGTAGAAACACTTGCAGAAAAAATGCATAACGATCAATAACCATGGGTTGTTACGACTTGGCAATAATTAATTCTTTACTTTGCTATTCTGATTTGTTGCAGGCTGCAATAAGGGGTTGATGATATTCCCTTGTTGCGCTATGTTATGCATTCAAATGGAGGAGCAGCATGTTCAATGTACCTGATAAATCAAAAGCTGAAAAACTAGCGGAACTCTCTGCCGAACAACAGGAACAAATACAGATAACTACAGATGACGCTATTGCCAATTTTAAAGGTGATCTGGTTCAATTAGAATCAGCACTAGGTTTACTGTATATAGGTCATCATTTTGGTTGGAAGGTACTTTATATAATTCATAGCAAACGTACCATCCGTAACTATGAAAATATACTTGGCATTAAAATTCGTAATGTTTTTCCAGAAACTGGCCCCAGTAGCTATCGTTCAAATGGCTACAGGGCAGCCGAAAAATTTTCAAATTTTTGGAAAGTAGTTGGCGGCGAATTTAAAATTGAGAATAAAAAAGAAATAAATTAGTTAAGGTGATTTGACATTTCCTTAATTAAGGGTATTATTGAAGGCAATATTATATTGCCTTCATATGAAAACTATACCTCAAAAAACTTCTTGCCCAAATATTCCTTCATTTGAAGCGGAAGAATCGTTGCGTCATGCAGATGCAATTGAGCGCACTTTGCCGTCCGCACGCGAAGCGGAGGAAAGGCAAATGCACGAGATTGCCACCGACGCCCCCCGTACGGTAATACGGGGGGAAAGTATTAAGAATAAAAAGAAAAATAATAAAGAAAAAAAGAAAAGTATCAATAATAATCAATCTTATGCAGCAATAACAGATTGGCTCAATGTTTCATTCCCCTTCTATCCTGAAATCAACGACCCTTTACAATTCTTCAATTCCTTTAGTGAGGCAACTCGCGGCAATTTTGGTGGAATGACCGACCAACAACGTGGGCTTCATGGTTGGGAGCATTCTTTCCGATTTGATTATGGCGGCGTCATGTTTGCTTTTGGAGGTCAACGTAACACAGCCTTCTTATCCATGCCCGGTGAAGGTTGTTCATACATTACTGAGTGGCAAACCTTAGTTTCATTTCTTCGAGACAAACTTCAAGCTCGAATTACGCGCTGGGATGGTGCTGTTGATGATTTTAAGGGTTTTCATTCTATAGATTATGCGGTTGATATCTATAAACAAGGCAGCTTTAAACAAGGCGGAAGAAATCCTAATCCTAGGGTACATGGCAACTGGATCACACAAGACGATCTAGGACGTACTTTTGAAGTCGGTAATCGTAAAAATGGCAAACTTATTAGAATTTATGAAAAAGGCAAGCAACTAGGCACCCTTCCAGCCCTTGGGTTCGCTGGGAAGTTGAACTCCATGCAAAAGATCGCGTTATCCCATGGGATGTTTTATTGCATCCCGGTGAATATGTTGCTGGCGCTTATCCTTGTATGTCTTGGGTATCTGAACACGCTTTTCGTATTCATACGATCAAAGAACAAGACCGTATTAGTTATGAACGTTTAAAGCAGGTTGCTTCAACTGCTTATGGCGCACTTTTCAATGTCATGCTGGAACGTGAAGGTAGTGCAGAAAAAGTAGTTGATTTACTAAAACGCCAGGCCATACCAAAACGCCTTGCATACACAGATCATTATTTACGCACTCATAGCGGTTCAGATGAGCTTTGAGGTGGATGATCTCGATTGGGCAATGGGAGAGCTTGCCAATCTATTTGCTGAGGCCAATCGTGTTGGTATTCTTCCACACAAGCTTGACCCTGAGCTGTTTTATAACTGCTGGACTGTACTGTGCTTTCAATCATTTGAAGTTGAAACACATTGTTGTCGAACTTTGATCTCCATGCTTACCGCTCCTTTATGGCTGGTATCAAAAACTGGATATATCAAAAGAAATTTTTATTCAAGTTATTCAGATAAACCAGTGCGCTATGAAAACACTTTCACTTACTGAGGCTGCCGAGTTTCTCAAAATGCACACTGAGGAAGTGCGCAGGCGAGCTAAATGCGGAAGAATTCCTGGCGCAAAACTTGGCAAACGTTGGGTGTTTATTCTCGACGACCTTGCTGAACATATTCGTTCGCAGTATGCTAGCCCTCGGCAAGCGTTGCGAGTGGTTACACAAAAGGAGGCTAAAATATGCCACTCTACAAACGCGGCAATACGTGGTGGATCATGTTCACCACACCAACAGGAGAGCGTATTAGATGCTCTGCTAGTACAGCCGACAAAACCCAAGCACAAGAATACCACGACCAGTTAAAAGCTGAATCTTGGCGTGTTCAGTGTTTGGGAGCAAAGCCAAAATATACATGGGATGAAGCTGCTTGTAAGTTTCTTTTAGAAACACAACACAAGGCGACACATGAACGTGACAAAGAAAAGCTGCGATGGCTGCAGCAATTCTTACGTAGTAAACCATTGCATGAAATTGATCGGGAATTGATTGACCGTATTGCACAGTCTAAGGCCAAAGAAACAAGCCCATCAACTGCTAACCGTCATTTAGCCCTGGTACGGTCAATATTACGCAAAGCTTGTCATGATTGGGAATGGATTGACAAGGTTCCGAAAATCAAGCTTTTTCCAGAACCTAAGCATCGCGTACGTTGGTTAACTCCTGAACAAGTAAAACGGCTCCTTAGTGAATTACCACCCCATCAGCAAGATATGGTGATATTTGCCTTATCAACAGGGTTACGACAATCAAATGTGATTAACTTGGAATGGAATCAGATTGATCTTGAGCGAAAAGCAGCATGGATTCACCCAGATCAAGCCAAAGCAAGAAAGGCTATTCATGTTCCGCTTAATTCTATCGCTATGACGGTTTTACTTCGGCTAGTTGGTGAACATCCAAGCAGGGTATTTACATTTCGCGGCAAACCGATTGCATGGGCTAATACTCGCGCATGGCAACAAGCATTAATTCGAGCAGAAATAGAAAATTTCCGGTGGCACGATTTACGTCACACTTGGGCAAGTTGGTTAGCCCAGCAAGGAACACCCATGAATGTGTTGCAGGAACTCGGCGGCTGGGAATCGGAAGAGATGGTGAGGCGGTATGCTCACCTATCAAAACCACAACTTATGCAACATGCCGAGCTAGTCTCTAACGTTCTTGTTGACACAATTTTGTCACATAAAAATAAAAAAGAGGCTAGAGAAACCCTCTAACCTCTTGATTATTTGGTGGGTCTGGTTGGACTCGAACCAACGACCAAGGGATTATGAGTCCCCTGCTCTAACCAACTGAGCTACAGACCCTATCTAACCTTTAATAAACCTTAACCGTTTCCTGTATCTAGAAAACTACGCAAACGCTCAGAA
>JAJDBO010000351.1 GCA_029261305.1 Nitrospirales bacterium | reverse complement strand
GAAGAACATCTCATTCTAAATCGTTATCGAGTGTTGTGGAGTTTGCACGTTGATAGTCGTATCGCTCAATCAGGAAAAGAGCCCATGTTCAGCCGAGAATATCGGTTGCGCGAGTTCCGATCTTGGTATCGAAAAATTGCTGCCCATCAAGTGGAGGCTGTGTTTGAAGGATTATGGCGTACCGACTACTTTACCCACGCCGAACTTATAGAAATGGCGCAAGACACAGGGCGTGTTATTGAGCGTGCCGTCGAGGTTGACGAATGCGAAATCCCAGATGTTCCCACCGAGCATATTCTCATGCCAGGGTTCCCGTGTCCGTTGTGTCGCTTCCCGACGTATTCTTGGGTAGAAAATTTAAATGAAAATGTCGAGGGGTTTGTCCTTGATTTTATGCGAGAGAATCATCCAGGCTGGGATGTTGAGTATGGTGCCTGTGATCGGTGCGTTGAGGTCTACAAGCTTCGTGCATCTGGCGTCGTTTAGAATTCTTTCTTGTTTTGAAATGAAAAAGATCCTATTTATTTTTGGTGGGAATTTTCCTTTCGAGTGTGGTGGGGAAAAGTCGTAAGGTATGGCTCAATCATCGGACTCTCAATCAAAGGGTGCTGAACCAGTCTACGGACGACGAAATTTTCTCAAGCAGTCGGCCGTTTCCTTTGGTGTTACCGTTCATGAATTCGTCAAGCATCGTGACGCCGAAGCTCCCCAGGAAGAAAAAGTTGAGCTGGTACGAAATGATTGGTTGCGACCGCCAGGTGCTGCTGATGAATCACTGTTTCTTGAGCGTTGCACGGCTTGCGGGGACTGTGTGGATGTGTGCCCTCATGATAGCATTGAGATTTCAACACAAGATGAACGACCGGTCATTTTCCCTGACAGAATACCCTGTTATGTCTGTGATGATTTTCCTTGTGTTGAGGCATGCGAAACTGAAGCGCTTTTGCCCATTAATGGTGGGGTGAATGGTGTTAATCTTGGCACGGCCAAAGTTAATCAGCGGATGTGTACCGCGCCACAGGGGTGCAATGCCTGTGTGTCAAAATGTCCTACGGAAGCCATTAGGATGGATTTTTCGTCTTTTGGGATTTTGGTTGATCATGTTCAATGTGTGGGGTGTGGAATTTGTGAATATGTTTGTGGAAGTGTGAATGATCGGCTAGCTATAAAAGTAGTGCCTTTTCGATCTTATAGCCAAGCAGAATCCATATAAAATAACGATTGTATGGAAATTCTTTGAGTGGGTATTTGTGATTGATATCCTGTCTAAATATTCAGCATAAAACAGGATGATTTTTTAATTTTTTGGTTAAAAATGCCGGAATTAGACCTTGACTTCGCCATAGAGTTCGCCTATTATCGGGCCTCCCTCTAAAGAGGGTGGGAAGTATGTTGTTCTCTATTGTGATCGGGGAAGCTGAGACTATTCCGCATAGGAATTTAAAGAGGTAGTCTATGGCGACAAATTTAAAAGAAGGTCAAAATGGAGTGAAAAGTGCCGCAAGTTCTGTCCCTGCTATTTCCCCTATGAAGGATTCTCCAGCTGTCGAACGTGCCCTTTCCAGAAGTAAATTATATCTTTTATTATCATGGGCTTACCTGTACCCTGAAGACGATGAATTTTTGGATTACGTCCAAAGTGGTGAATTTGTTGAAGATGGTAGGGCTGCACTCGCAAGCCTTAGGCTTTCTATAGATAGCGAATTAAATGAAGAAGCGCGGGAAAGCCTGGATAAAATTGAAACGCATTTAAGCGAAATAGAGCATTGGTCTTCCTCGGAAGGCATCAATTGGAATGTTCAGGATCTTCGTGATGAACATCGGAGGGTGTTTAGCAACGTTATCGCGTTAGACTGCCCACCATATGAAACCTTGTTTGGAAATGACCATGTGTTTGGTCAGTCTTATGTTATGGGCGATATTTCTGGATTTTATACGGCATTTGGACTTCAATTATCACAAGACATTCATGAGCGGCTCGATCATTTAGCCGTAGAACTCGAGTTTTTGCATTTCTTGGCCTATAAAGAATCCTATGCGTTGTGCCACGATGGAAAAGAAAAAATTAAAACAGTCATTGATGCCGAGAAAAAGTTTGTTAAAGAGCATGTTGGGCGTTGGGTCCCGCTCTTTGCTGGAATGCTCAAGATAAAAGCAGATTATGGATTTTATAAATCAATTGCAGATTTCACATCCGCTTGGGTGAATTTTGAAATTCATTTCCTAGCTGTAAGTCCTCAGCCATATTCCGAAACAGATTATCGTCCTGCAAATTTTGTGAATCCTGAAGGTCAATCCTTTGAATGTGGGGCTCAGGATAAGGGGAATGAGTTGAGTATGTTAATGAATGAAGTTGGTGCTCAGGAATTCCTCGATAAAGGAAAGCAGGATCAGGGGCAGTCAGGTACTGCTTAGTAGTAGTCAGGTAGTTCGCTTTTATTTATTTGAAGAAGTTGTTAGTACGCAGTCATTTAGTTTTAATCTTTCATTAAAAGGAGGATGCGTCATTATGAGAGTGGTGCAGACGCGTAACAAAAGACTGGT
>JAJDBO010000036.1 GCA_029261305.1 Nitrospirales bacterium | reverse complement strand
CCAGGCTTCATCGAGTTCCACATGCCAATCGAGCCCGACCACATCACTGCCGGCTTTTTTCATCAGTGGTAACAGCGTGGATGTTCCAGTCCCAAAATAAATGATTGGCAAACCTTCAGGTTTCAGCCGGTCAATAATCCGAGTCACATGGGGGAGCGCATATTCTTCATAATCAGCAGGAGCAAGACAGCCTACCCAACTATCAAACAATTGGATGGCTTGGACGCCCGCCCGAATTTGGTTCAGTAGGTAGTTCGTCACCACGTCCGCAAACTTTTCCAACAAGGCATGCCATTGTTTTGGATTCGAATACATGAATCGTTTGGTGGTGATATAGGAGCGCGAACTCCCACCCTCAATAGCATAACTCGCTAGAGTAAACGGCCCACCGGCAAACCCAATCAGCGGAACCCGACCAGCTAATTGCTTAATCGTTAACGCCACGGCTTCATAAGAAAATCCAAACGCATCGGCATCGACTACTTTTAACCGTGCGACATCGTCCGAGCTTCGAACAGGATTCGCGATGACCGGACCTTTGTCCTCCACAAACGACAAATTCAGACCCATTGGCTCTAAGGGCAACAAAATATCCGCAAAGATAATCGCTGCATCCAGAGGAAACCGCTCAATGGGCTGAAGTGTGACTTCCGCGGCCAACTCCGGAATCTTGCACACATCAAGAATACTATGATTCTTTCGGATGGCTTGATATTCAGCCATATATCGGCCAGCTTGGCGCATAAACCACACTGGAGTTCGATCAACAGGCTCGCGCCTGCAGGCACGTAAGAAACGATCGTTAGTCAAAGGAGGCAGCATGATTCAGAGGTCCTATTCCGTATCAAATAGATTGGCGAAAATTCATGGGATTCTTTAAAGCTAAAACCATTCCTGCTCGGCGGATTTTGATTCAGAGGTTGGCGTTTCAAGCTGAGACGCAAACTGTTCTCGCAGACGCTGGCTGGTTTCATCAAATTCATGTGTGTGTTCCCCCGGCACAATCCACGCATCGCCCTCGGCTAATTCAATACGATAATGATCTTGAGCCAAGGAAAACCATTCGAGATAGGGATGAGGATCCAACAATGGATGCGGATCAAATGAAATGAGGCTCACCGCCCCAAGTTGTGGATCTGCAAAGTCCCCTAACCGGTGACCAGCCACAGCATCATCAGAAAATTGTGAATTGGTCAAGGAAATCACCTGACCTACGATATCTGGCTTAAAGTCTCCTTTTAAACACACATCTACGGAACCAATCGCGGCAAAGGTCAGACGTCCAACCACCAGACCGGCGGTTCGATTATCTAAATACCCCTCCTTAAACCAGCGCGACCCGCCAAACTTTTCCGCCATAGGCCTGCATCCCCCTAAAAAAGACAATACTTAGCTTCAGCAAAATCTCGTCCATCTTTTCACTTTGGTGAGGGGAAACCCAATCCAGAAGGGAAAGAACGTGAAGAAGGTATCAGGGCTTACAAATCGGACATTTGATCTGTTGGGTCGGGCCGGCCTCTTCAAGTGCATCCAGGGCGGTTTCTTTGTCTGGATATTCAAACCAGCCGCCTTCCCAATGATCGGAACTTCCCGGTCGTGACGGGACTTGGATGCACCGCTCTCGGTGAAGCACTGCCTGATCGAGCGAACGTCGAATATTAATCCATAGACCCATAATTGCTTCACCGTTCCTTCTTTAGAGCGCACCCAATACCGAGGAATTAATCTTCTAACAACTGCCACTCGTCTTTTTCGATTTTCACCTTCACGCCCGTCTGAATCTTCTTGACATCTTCCCTATCAAACAATTTCATGTACCGCTCAATGCGATCGTCGTCATCAATACGCTCCTCTTGTTCAAGACCACTGGCCAACTTGTACTTCCGAATCAGGGTGGGCATACGCTTCCTCCAGCACGTTAAAGAGTTGTCAAAAACCGCCAAACTTTACTAGTTTAAAGAAGCTGCCCTGAGTCAGTCAAGAGAAGACCTGATTAGACGAATCAGGCATCTGAGAATTATTTTTTCCTCAAATATTGGCCAGCGACAAATTCAATCGGCTATAATAGGCGGAAGATATTGACCAAATATTAAAGGAGTAGAATTCGTTATGCCAATGTATGAATATCAATGCCAATCCTGCGAGCACAAATTCGAGCTCATGCAATCCATTAACGCTCGACCCGAAGATACCAGCTGCCCAAAGTGCAATGAGATGAAGTCGAATAGGTTGATGTCATCCTTTGCCTCTCAAATCAAGGGTGACCATAAGACGGGTTTCCGGGAAATGAAAGCCTACGATATGTATAACGATCGAATGGATCGATTTAAAAAGCTTCCACCTCTCATGGGAGGCGCCAGGCCTATGCCAGGTGAACCCTCCATGACGCAATCGCCTGATTCTGGATCTGCAGGACCTGGAGAAAGTTAACACCTTCAATTTGCCCTCGATAAACATTCCAGGGTTGCCCATTGAATCAAGAGTGAGGAGACGGAAATCTACTACGAGCCCTGCCTGAATCAGGCCTTACTTCCTTCACGAATAAATCTTGTACAATAGACTCATGAACCTATTCGCCTTTCCACAACATAGACAGGCCCCACACCTACTTAGATTTGGACTTTTAGCACTCATTCTTTCATGTGCTGTGGTCTTTGAGGTTTCTTTTTCCTTTGCGGAAGAGAAAGAACTCACGGGAAACTGTTTGGTCATTGGCAATGGTCCTGAACGGTACGCCATTGAGGCCTTGGGCAAAAATTTCGAGGAACTCCACCCCAAAACATCTATTGATTTCTTTTGGCATCAAAATGCGAGACCGGTGGAAGAAGTGGAACGTGGGGATGCCGACATCGCCGTTACGGGCAAATTGGAAGACAAGTTAACTTCCACCATCATCGCCTGGGATGGTATTGCCGTCGTCACCAACTTCGCCAATCCCGTTGAAGAAATCTCTTCTGAACAGCTCAAACAAATTTTTGAAGGAAAGCTAAAATATTGGTCGCAGGTATATGAAGAAGGCCCCGAGGCACGAATTCGGATCATTCACCGAACCTGGAACCAAAACATCCGACAATCTTTCGAACAGTACCTCAATCTAGACACCACAAAAAAAGTACGCTCCAAGATTGTTGAAGAAGAGCAACAGACATTTAAATCACTCAATGGCGATATCTATGCCATCTCCTATGTCTCCATGGGCCCTGCCCTCCAAGCAGGAAAGGACGGGTATGGCGTCACCTTACTCTTCATCGATGAAATCGAGCCTGAATATCAAACCGTCCTCGATTCCACCTACCCCATTCGTCGTCCTGTGGTGTTTGTGATGAAAAAAGAACCGAATCCTGTGGCTAAAGCCTTTTTGGAATATGTCCTCTCCCCTTCCGGCCAACGTGCGATCAAATCCGGCGGAAGCGGATTATTTCAGGACCGAAACAGTGCAGTGGTAAAATATTACCCTCTGAATGGACAGTAACCATAATATACGTTTCTCCCTGGCCCTCTTGACATCTGCCCGACCGG
>JAJDBO010000350.1 GCA_029261305.1 Nitrospirales bacterium | reverse complement strand
TTTGGAGGCGGGATGCGGCAAGCCGGCATTCTTGCCGCGGCGGGGCTCTATGCGTTAGAGCACAATATCTCACGACTCAAAGAAGATCACGACAATGCCAAGAACTTGGCGTTGCATCTTCAACAAATTCCCACGGTGTTCATAGACCCCGACCGCGTCGAGACCAATATCGTGATGTTTGAAGTGGTTCGGAGCGAACACTCGACGGCTGAGTTATTGCAAATGTTTAAGGAGTCCGGTCTTTTGTTGAATGCGGTCGGCGAGCGGATGTTCCGTGCCGTGACGCATCTGGATGTTGATGGAGCTGACATAGAAAAGGCTGCCCATGTCTTGGGTTCGGTCCTTACCGTGTAAAAACATTGGTGGATTGTTAGTGAGGCTTTACTACTAGTGTGTTTAGGCAATTTCTAATGCTACGCCCATTGACAGCGTTAGTAGTGGGTTCCTAGAATTCATCTCCCTTCACATCAGTGTGTTGTAAAGGATTATAACTATGTCGGATGCTGTGTCGTTTCAACAAATAAATCAAATATTGGAATTGACGGATGAACTAGAGATCAATCGCGAATGGGTGGAGATCCCGTTAGGCGCGGAGTCTCCTGGCTTGGTTCGTAAATTGGATAATGGGAAGTTGGAAATTATTGTGGATGCGGATGTACCGTTTGACGAATGGCTTGGGACTTTGGAGTCTAAGATTCTAGCGGTGTTTGATGTGGTTGTCTAGTCCTTTTAATCTTTTGGAAAATATTTTAAAGTTTTGAAATAACCTATGGGAACACGAGATCGAGATTGGCCGGGTTATACGATGTGGTTCTGTTGTCCTGCCTGTGGGAGGTTGTGGACGTATCAAGGGTCAGATGTGGTGGCGTTAGACCCGAAGTCGGCTTTGGGACCTGCGCGAGTGAGCGATGGGACCCCTAGTCAGATGTGTTCGATTTGTGAGGGGACGCGAACGGCACCGGCTGCGGAAATTTAGGTATGTTGTTTTCTCGCGAGCACTTTGGGGTGAGGGTTCAGTCCTCCTAATATTACTCATCATGCTTTCCGGGTTCATCCCAGACAGGCGGCCTTTCCTTTCATATCCGTTTCACCTTCACCAACCGTAGTTTTTTCGATTGTCCATTCTTTGGGTGTGATTTCGAGTGTATGTCCTTTTAAGGTAAAAAACTTACCTTGGGAAATGACCACTCTTTTTTCTGGTGTCACCTCAATTGTGAGCACGTTGGTCCCAGAGGCGGGATGGGTCAACATAATGCCGTTTGAGCTTTTGGTTATTAAGTAGGCACTGGCTTCGTTGATGTCAAAGTGGTTCTTCATAAGCTTGGCGGGCATTTTCCCAGCTCCATCGAAAATCGCGAAATTGAGTAAAGGGGTGAGACTATCCCCGCGCAGTGCAATTTCAATTTGTAAAGCGCCTTCAATTTCCAGCGTCCCGTCTGTATTCCGATACACATGTTGTCCGACTTGAATGTCCATCTCTGTCTTACCCCTTGTTATGAATCTGGTTTACGAATACGATTTAAAATGAGGGCAATACATCCGCCCAAGAGCCCACCTCCTAAAATGGGGGTAATCAGTTCTACAAGTTTGACATCCCAGAGAGACTCTCCCGCCATCATAATGTCGCGGATACCACCTTGGAGCAGAATGACTGAGGACGCCATAAGGGATCCGAGCATAAACCACCACGTGAAAATTTTCAGTGAACTCATGTGGGAGGGCCTCTGGTCTAAAACAGGCTCGTTAGGATGAGATCTTGCCCTTGTTCAATCTATAGCGGAAGGACACGATCCATGCTCCTATATTGTATTGCCTCAGCGAGATGTGATGTTTCCAAACGCTCTGAGTCTGCCAAATCTGCGATGGTTCGTGCAACGCGGAGAATCCGTCCGTAACCACGTGCGGAGAGACCGAGGCGATCCACGGCCTGTTCAAGTAATTTTTTCCCTTGGGCGTCAATTTGGCAATATTTTTTGAGGTGCCGGGGCTTGAGTTGTGAATTGGTAAAGAGCTCTTCAGCTTGCAATCGTGCGGCTTGATGAGTGCGGGCCTTGGCCACTCGATCTCGAATCGTCAGGGAGGATTCCGCCGGGATATCCTGAGTCATTTCGGACACTACGACGGCTGGAACATCAAGGTGAATATCGAGTCGATCCAGTAGAGGGCCTGAGAGGCGTCCTCGATACCGTCGGATTTGTTGAGGGGAGCAGAGGCATTCCCGAGTGCGGTCGCCGTAGTATCCGCAAGGGCAAGGATTCATGGCGGTCACGAGCATGATTTGAGCGGGATAGCGAAGGGAAGCATTGACTCGCGTAATAGTGACGGCACCTTCTTCCAGCGGCTGGCGGAGGTTGTCGAGGACGGGTCGCTTAAACTCAAGGACTTCATCGAGAAAGAGTACACCGTGATGGGCCAGTGAGACCTCTCCAGGTTTGGGAATGGTGCCGCCGCCGATCAGGCCCGCTTCGGAAATGTTGTGATGTGGAGCGCGAAACGGGCGCGTGGTGATTAAGGCTCCTCCATTGGGGAGGAGGCCAGCGACACTATGAACTCTTGTGGTTTCGATGGATTCTTCTTGATTGAGGTGGGGCAGTATCCCGGGAAGTCGTTGCGCCAGCATGGTTTTCCCGGATCCTGGTGGGCCGATGAGCAGCACATTGTGGCCACCAGCTGCCGCAATTTCGAGTGCGCGCTTGGCTTGGGCTTGTCCACGGACTTCGGAAAAGTCTTCTTCAATTTTTGAGGGGGTATGAAAGAGTGCGGCTCGGTCTACAATCACGGGAGAGAACGGTTGTTCTCCATTTAGGATTGAGAGGACTTCGGGAAGCGTATGAACGCCATAGACTTTAGCCTGCTCGAGTACCGCGGCCTCAGGACCATTGTCCACAGGAATAATCAGCGGCTGTTTGCCTTGACAGAGCATGCCGATAGACAGCGCGCCATTGATAGGTTTCACACGGCCATCTAAGGACAGTTCCCCAACGAAGACATAATTTGCCACCGACTCTTGGGAGAGGATTTGTTCGGCGACTAAGATTCCAATCGCAATACCGAGATCAAGGCCGGAACCTTCTTTCTTGATGCCGGCTGGGGCCAAATTGACCGTGATTTTTTTTGGGGGAAAACGAAAGCCGGTATTTTTTAGCGCCGCACGGACGCGGTCACGGCTTTCTCTGACGGTTGCATCGGGGAGCCCAACGATGGAGAATTGAGGAAGGCCTCCCCCAATGTCGACTTCGATTTCGATCAGGTGAGCGTCCAAACCAAGTAATCCGGCACTCAAAACTTTGGCAAGCACATTTACCTCACATGTAGGTACATTGGATGGAGAGACAAACGGATTATAGGCAGGTAGTTTTTTCGTTATCAACAAGTGGTGGGAAAATGGGGCTGGTATGAGAAGGATCGTGCTTCGTGGACTCTTCTGGACAGCCTTCTCTCTTTGGTCTGTCAGTTGGGTTTTGAGTGGGGAGGGGGCTGTCGCTTCAAGCAAGGGGGCGGTGTTAAACCCAGTGAAGGAGACAATCCCTTCGCAGTGGGGGGAGTCGATTTCAGAAAAATTGACTCAATCCAAGCGTGCATCCGCTCAGCATGTGGGTGCCGTGATGGCTATTCTTGGGACATTGAATGAAGCTGAAGTTTTACCCCTCGAGTCTGATCCTCGTGCGAATCAGTTGATACGTTCATTGATCCAATTTCAGTCGGTGTTTATGAAGAGCCAGGAGCCTGTGGTGCATGACTATCTTTCCTCGGCGCTTTTCGCGCGGTGGGGTAAGCAAGGGGCAAGGCTTCAGGAATTGTTTAAGGAGCAAGGTTGGACGACTCACAGCCTTGAGGCTCTTGTCGACTACTCAAAAACTCATTTGATGTGGGAAGATGCTCGGATGGAAGAGGTGTTTCGTCAATATTATCTCAGTCCCGCTGATTGGATATTGGTTGGGGAAATTTTTGATGCGGCGCGCCAGCATTTTGTTGCTGAGGGTCAAGATATTCACCAAATGTTTGCTACACAGCGTGAGAGAATGGCTCGAGGACGGTTTTAACTATTCGGTCCAAGTTTGATAAAGCACACAGGGTCTCCCACGATGGCTGTGGGGAATGTCTTACTGTCTATGCCAAAGGGTACGCCATTTTCCAGGCACCATGCCGTGATCCAGGGGATTTCTTCAACCGATGTGGTGACAAATCCAGGAAGGGCAAGTTTACTGAGGCATGAGTTGACCAGTTGACGGAGTGTGCCCTGCTCTTCTTTGAATGCGTCGGCGTCAAACGTTGCCGGCGTCGCGCGACCGTAGGAGAGTGCTGATGCCTCAGGATAGCATTCTGGGTCATTGAGGATGCTGACCATCCAAATATGATCAAATTGGCCTTGAGCTTGAAGTGCATTTGCTGCCTGAAAGCTGAAGGGCAGGTCGTTGCATGCCTTATTAAGAATGCCCACCTCGTCTTTTCGTAGATTATATGGTTCGACCGATCGGGTGAGATCGGCAGTTTCGACGATGAGCATCGGCAATTCGGCCACACCCGCTCCAATATAGAGGCTGCGCCCCAATGGGGAAAGAATCTGTTTAAGATGTGTGGCTATTCGTATTCCTATTTGTTGGCATGGCCCCTGACGGTCTTGCCAAAATTTCTCTCCTCCTTCATCGCAATAAATAGTGCCTAATGTAGGATAGTCGAGTTGTGAAAAGATATGGGCAATAGTTTTCTTGAGTAGGGATTTCAGGATGGCACCTTGTTATTTTAGGGAAGAGTTTTAGGGTAATATGGTGCGTTTGGTTTGGGTATTATACGGACTTTTAAATTGGGTTGGATAGTCATTCAGTGTTGAATTGACTCCAATCTATGAATATGGTGCAATCCACCGGTCTAAAGCCTTTAAATCTCATTGGAATCGTGGGGAAATATCACCTGTGAGCGGCATCAACGTATTAGCTGAAATTCGGCGCGTTCTTGAATTGGAGGCTCGTGCTATCGCGGGGCTCCAAAAAAACTTAGGGCCGGATTATGAAGAGGCGGTACGGCTGATTTTTTCCTGCCAAGGCAAAGTCGTAGTAACCGGCGTTGGAAAGTCAGGGATTATTGCGCAAAAGATTGCGGCGACCATGGTCTCAACTGGTACCACGGCGATGTTTTTACATAGTGCGGATGGCATGCATGGTGACGTAGGCATTATCCAAAAGGATGATATCGTGCTTGCTATTGGGAAGTCTGGCGAAAGCGAGGAGCTCAATACTATTTTACCGGTAGCGAAAAAGATTGGGGCGAAGGTTATTTCGATTACGGCCCAGTTGAAATCGACGATGGCCAGGCATTCTGATCTAGTTCTGCATACACCCATAGAAGAAGAGGCCTGTCCCCTGAATATGGCACCGACGGTGAGTACGACGGCTGCCCTTGTCCTGGGCGATGCCTTAGCGATGGCCCTCATGAAACTCCGCAACTTTCAGCCGGAAGAATTTGCCGTCAATCATCCCGGTGGGCAACTTGGTAAGCGCCTGTTGTTGACGGTTAGCGATATTATGAGGTCTGGTGAGAATAACCCCGTGATTCATGTTTCCGCAGATACCAAAAGGATGCTATCTGAAATTACCAGGAAGCGTGCCGGGGCAGTTTCGGTAATTAATGACGAAGGTCACTTGGTTGGGCTTGTTACGGATTATGACATTCGGAAAGTGTTGGAGCGTGGAGATGATTTGTTTGCGGCTGCAATCCCCGAAATCATGAATCCCCAACCTGATTTTGTTTTCGATGACGACAATGCTTTCTCGGCATTAGAAAAAATGGAAAAACGGGATAAGCCGATCTCTCTTTTGCCGGTCTTGGGCAGAGACCAAAAAGTCGTCGGGTTGATTCATTTACATGATATAGTCGTTCGAGGTTTGTGAGCTTTCTTTTCGTAATATGCCTTAATATCACAGAGAGTTTATTAATTGGTATCGATATCAGAAGGAAAGAATCTAAAGAAGATAGTCCAGGAAAATATTTTTATTTATGGACTAATGGCTATTATTGTGTTGATCATGGTGGCCAAATTAAATCATATTATTGAGTATTTTTTTGTTGGGCTTTTGATTCTCTGGGTTGGTATAAAAGTAAGAAGTCGGGACTTCCACTTTGTTAGAACTCCTTTAGATCTTCCCATATTTTTTTTTGTTGCCTGGATATTAGCCACCTCCCCCTTCGCTTTTGATCCTAGCTATAGTTTCGCGGAATGTCGCAAGACGGTATTGCAAATTCTCATGTTTTATTTTGTTGTTAACGTGGTGAATACTGAGAGCCAGGTGAGGAAAATTCTTTCAGCTTTTCTGGTTGGAGTTGTCCTGTTAAGCATTGTTGGAATTGCTGAATATCTTTGGAGGGGGCACAGCTTTTTTGATAGGCATAGTCACGCTGACTCTCTGGCTGCCTCAGGGCAATGGTTTTCTAGCTACCTCGTGATGGGAGTGCCATTTCTTTGGTTGTTTTTTCAAGATAGTACAGAAAGAAAGACAATTTTTTTTATATGCATCTTTTTGATGCTTGTTTTAATAGCCTTGTTCTTTTCTCATCAAAGAGCAGCCTGGCTCGCTTTTATTACCCAGTTGGCTGTTCTTTGGATCGTATTTGTTAGAAGTAAAAGGGTAAGGTGGGGTTTACTAGCTACGGCCTTTGGATTAATTTTCATTGGTGGGCAACTCTACAGGGAGAATAGGGACGAAATTTTTCAGGGGGTTGCCCTTTCTAGCTTTCAATCTATGAATTATCGACTGGATACCTGGAAATTAGGTTTTGATCAAATTTTGGCTAACCCTCTCATGGGGTATGGTTACGGAAATCATACGTTTCAAAAAATTAACGAAGAAGTTGTGATTGCGTCGGCCAACAGTCTGTTCACGGAATTGCATTTGCACAATGCATTCCTTTCGTTAGCTTTTGAGGTAGGACTGATAGGGTTTGGTCTATTCGCTTTTATATATTCAATTATTATTAAAACTGCATATCATGGGGCCAAGAATTTAAGAGGCACCTTTGTAGGGAATCTGGGGTTATGTATTATTCTCCTGGTTATTGGGGTCGTGACTAGAAATGTATTTGACAATATGTTGGTAGGTACCCTGTCCTATCTTTTTTGGCTATTAATAGGGCTGTATTTTGCACTTCACGTATCTTCCCAGAGTGATGGTTTTGAAGAGAAAATTATTTTAGGCAAATTAAAGGTCAATTCCTAAAATAAGCTGTTGTTACCTGCGATTACGGTAATAGAGCGGTAGAAATTCATTGTAGTCGCATTCTTAAGGGGTTCTAAAATGTCCGATAAAGTTCCCAAATCTTCTCTGCCATCGGAGGCAGACGAAATCAGTTTTCTAGACTTCTGGCGAGTGCTTTGGAATTGGCGGTATGTGATTTGTGGACTTTTTATCGTAATGGTCCTGGTTGCCATGGTTTTTACGATCAATACACCTAAGAACTTTGAAGCTACTACTTCACTATTGCCAGTTCGAGAATCAGGTTTTAGGCCAGATTTTTGGCGTCTGCGAACTGAATCTCCTGGAACCGAAGTGCTTATGGCGATGTTAAAGTCTAGGGTTATGGTTGATGAAGTGGTAAAACAATACAATCTAATTGAGCGCTATCAAGTTTCAACTATTGACGAGGCCAATCATGTGTTAAAAAGCAAAACTACCATTAAGAAAACGAAGGAAAATGTTCTTTCCATAATGGTTAAAGATACCGAGGCTCAAATGGCATCCGACCTCGCCAATTTTTATGCGTTAAATCTCGATCGTATCAATAGGACGTTAAATGTGAAAAAAATCACCCAGGATCGTGAATTTCTAGAAAAACGATTGCAGGGAAATATACAGGAAATTGCCAAGGCTGAAAACGCGCTCGTAGCTTTCCAGACCAAAAATAACATTATGGTAGATCCAAGATTTCCAGCTATGATTTTAACTGCTGCGGGAATTCAAGGGCAAATTACAGCCCAAGAAGTTCAAATTCGAATGCTGGACAGGGACCTTTCGCCCGATGATCCGGCTCTTGTGCGCGCGCAATCAATTCTGAAGGGATTGCAACGGCAACTATCTATTTTGGAATCGGGAGAGAAAGGCCAAGGATTACTCTCTTCTATTGAAGGGCGCCTACATCCAGCCCTTGTCCTTCCCAATCTCGCACTTGAGTATGGCCGAATTTTAAGGCAACTTATTGTGCAAGAAACGCTTCATATCCTTTTGACTTCTCAATATGAGCAAGCGAAATTGGCAGAAGCCAGAGATACCCCTACGTTTCAGGTTTTGGACTTTGCGACTCCTCCTAGTAGTCCAAAGCAGCCAAATATTATGTTGGCCATGGTAATTGCCGGTGTGGCGGCCTTATTTATAGGGATTTTTCTTGCTTTTTTCCTTGAATACTTGAAAAAAAATCGGATCAATGAGTGACCGACCTTTCCTTCTTCGGCCATTAAATAGGCGTTTTATGGAAGTAATCTTTAAGAATTCATCGTTCTTTCTGTCTTTCCAAATGGCTTGGCGTTCCCTGCTTAATTATTAATTTAAATTTTATTTTTGGCTATCGTGACGCTGGATAAGTCCTCCTGTTGGTTTGCGCTTCGTACTCGATCTCGTCATGAAAAACATGTCCGAGATCAATTACATAAAGATGGTGTAGAACAGTTTTTGCCTACAGTCCTTAGGCAAAGGGAGTGGAGGGATCGTGAAAAAAAAGTGGAGTTCCCTTTGTTCCCGGGGTACTGCTTTGCAAATTTTTTTTGGAAGGATCGTTTGCAAGTTCTTAAAATTCCCGGTGTTGTTCAAATAGTGGGAACCAAGGGGGCACCAGAATCTGTTCCTATAGAGGAAATTGAAGGACTTCAAAGATTAATAGCAAGTGGGCTTACGTATGATCCGTATCCTTTTTTGCAAGAAGGTATGGGAGTAGAAGTCATTCGAGGGCCGCTTGCAGGGCTGCGAGGGACGATGATTCGAAGGTCGGATCGCTCCTGTTTGGTGATTGGAATAAATCTGATTCAGCAGGCTGCGACAGTTGAAATTGATGCTGCCGATGTCGTACCCGTAATGGAATAGATTGAGATGCCATGCCATACATCCTTAATGGAGATCATCCCTTCAAGGCTTTATTTAATTGAAATGGCTATAGTCCTTCCTGAAAAATCAACTATCCTAATTGTCACTTCTAAACAGCACCCTTGATCTTTTGACCTATGTGGCGCAAGTGGACACCCAAGTATGTGGAGGATGAAATCTAACGAAAATTTCTGTTTTTTGGGGGCGAAGATGTCATTATTCAGGACGAGATCTTTTGCATCCATAAAGTGCATCCCTTCGCTCACGGAAAGGAAATCGTCAGATGTGGGGTTAGCGTCCCATTGTATCTGCAAGGGGAAATCGCTAGACGAAGAGGAACTCACGACCTCACGTCAGGTCGGTCTGCGGTTAATGCCACTGGAATAGGAATACGGATCGAAGCCAATTTTGAAAAAGATAGACCAACCTTTCGGGTGTACCATGTTTGCAACTAAACAGACATGTCGGAATTGGGGCAACGGACCAAATATAAACACTGGAAATGCACTCCTTGAGGACTTTGCAGGACAGTTCAAATTAGATAACCATTTTTTCAAAAAACTACCTGATGATTCCCACATTATCTTCGATAGAAGGCGATACCTTCCATTATAGGTTGGTCCTCTCAAAATTTTAGTATCCACGGCCGAGTCTGAGTACGTTCTTTTAAGTTTCTATCCTTCTTAGAAAACCTTGGCTGCCCGAAGAGCTTTTCTATTCTGGGTGAGAGGATACATTTTCACCTTTTTGAATGATTTGAGATCGTACTTCGGTGAATTTTTCTTTACTGGAGCTTTTCATCCTAAACCCTCTCAATCGGTCATTTGGGACTATGACGGAGTTTTATTTTCCTGAGCTTTTCCCCTTCATTAATGGTTTTGGTAACTCCATCAAAATAGAGAGAAAATGCAATAGGTGCTTTCCACCTAAATTGTCGGTAATTTTTTGTATTCCTGTTGCAATCGATACATTTAAATCTGCCTATATCCAGAGACGCTGCAAGGGGGCTACTTCTCATGAACATATACCCCCAGTATACTTGACTATTATTAGAGTAAAAGATAAAAACGGTGTGCCGATTCAGTTTCGAGATTTTTTGGTTTTTTTAAATCTTGAATGTAACTGAGAGGGCGAAGCTTTGCCATTTTCCTGACACATTACTTGTCACTTAGGTCATTAACGAAATAGATTCAATCGCCTCAAAAATTTTAACAGCACTCAACATTCGTATTGCCTCAACGACTCAATGGCTTCACTTAAACGGGCGTTAATTACAGGAATTACCGGGCAGGATGGTTCGTACCTGGCAGAGTTTTTATTGGATAAAGGCTATGAAGTCTATGGCATTATTCGTCGCTCGAGTTCCTTTAATACGAGTCGTATTGATCCTATCTTTCAAGATCCACATACGCCTAACT
This sequence comes from Nitrospirales bacterium, assembly GCA_029261305.1. The sequence continues at coordinate 455 of JAJDBO010000350.1, read as the reverse complement.
TGCGGTTACACCTGATGTATGGTGACCTTAACGATGCCAGTTCCCTTAACAAGATCATTCGTACCGTTCAACCTGACGAAATCTACAACCTCGGCGCCCAGAGCCATGTCCGGGTTAGCTTCGATATTCCAGAATACACTGGGGAAATCACAGGCTTGGGAACTGTGCGACTCCTAGAGGCCATTCGAGAATCTGGTCTTAAGCCAAAGTTCTATCAGGCTTCATCTAGTGAAATGTTTGGAAAAGTTCAGGAGATTCCGCAGCGAGAAACCACCCCCTTCTACCCCAGAAGTCCATATGGTGCGGCAAAGGTTTATTCCTATTGGATGACCGTTAATTCCCGAGAGGCCTATAATCTGTTTGCCTGTAATGGGATCTTGTTTAATCACGAATCTCCACGGCGAGGTGAGACCTTTGTGACTAGAAAAATCACAAAGGCCGCGGCGCGGATCAAG
>JAJDBO010000349.1 GCA_029261305.1 Nitrospirales bacterium | reverse complement strand
ACACCCCTATTAGGCACATACAGGAAGTCTCTGGAGACGGTCAAGTTTCTCACACTTTTCTCGTTTCCATCCACCCTCGACGTCCAGATTAAATGCCTTTATTATGTTCCGATATGATCATGGTCGGCTTAACAGGAGGCTTGGCATCTGGGAAAACCACAGTGGCCAAGCTGTTTCAACAGTGTGGCGCGGAAATTATCGATGCAGACCAAGTGGCGAGATCTGTAGTGGCGCCAGATCGAGTTGCCTGGAAAGACATTGTCACCAAGTTCGGCAAAGGTATTTTACATGATGACCGCACGCTTAATCGAGAAGCGTTAGCCGCACAGGTCTTTGGCAATGCCAAGTTGCTAAAAATCCTGAACCACATCGTGCATCCTCGTGTCGCTCGCGAACAGACCAAGATCACCAAAAGCATTGCAAAGCAACACCCAGATGCGGTGATTATTTATGATGCGGCTTTGCTCATTGAAGCCAAGGCGTATGAACGCATGGATTGTGTGATCCTCGTGACGACCGATCAACGTACACAAATTGCCAGAGCTTGCGAACGAGACGGAATATCGCGGAAGGACGCCTTAGCCCGTATTCGATGGCAACTTCCCTTACGAGAAAAAAAACGCTTCGCCGACCATTTGATCGATGGCACCCATTCTCGAGAGCAACTTCGCCGAGTCGTGAGACAGCTCTATCGAGACCTTTCAGCACAAGCCCAACATCCTTCCCGCCGGCCTCACCCCTCACGAATACGGGCAAGGGACACGTTTCCCACATAAATTTCCTCACACACCTTTTCAGACCATTGACCAAATCGGTATCATACCTACGGCTTCGGTAGTTTCTCCAAACACTCATCTTCAAACGAAGGATTGTCAGATGCACAACGTTGTCATTATTGGATCAGGCCCAGCTGGGCTCACGGCTGCCATTTATACGGCTCGGGCCAACCTTTCTCCCGTCATGTACGAAGGATCACAAGCTGGCGGGCAACTCACACTCACCACGGATGTGGAAAATTTTCCTGGATTTCCCACTGGAATTATGGGTCCACAACTCATTCAAGATATGCATGCTCAAGCAGAACGGTTTGGGACGACTTTTCATGCAGCTGATGTGACTAAAGTGGACCTCCAGTGCCGCCCCTTTACCATTACCGTGAATGACGAAGAAACGGTTCAAGCCAAATCAATTATTATTTCGACGGGTGCTTCCGCTAATCTCTTGGGGCTCGAATCAGAAAGTCGGCTTCTCGGGCATGGGGTCTCAACTTGCGCCACTTGCGATGGATTTTTCTTTCGAGGCCAGCCCATTGCGGTTATTGGGGGTGGAGACAGTGCTTTGGAAGAAGCCACGTTTCTGACGAAATTTGCGAGCCATGTCACCGTGATTCACCGCCGGGATAAACTTCGCGCGTCAAAAATCATGCAAGATAAAGCCATGAAGAACGAAAAGTTGTCATTCCGCTGGAACGCAGTACCTGAAGAAATCTTAGGAGATCAGGTGGTCAGTGGAATTCGCCTTCGCGATACCCTCACTAATCAAACGGATGTCCTAGAATGCAAAGGGGCATTCGTGGCTATTGGTCACACGCCGAATACCCAAATTTTCAAAGGCCAAATTGACACCGATGCCAATGGCTATATTCAAACGACCCATGGCACAGCCACGAACGTTCCAGGAGTCTTTGCGGCTGGGGATGTGCAGGACTCTCATTATCGGCAAGCCATTACTGCAGCTGGCACTGGATGCATGGCCGCTCTTGATGCCGAACGATTTTTGGAGGCCTCTGAATAATGCCCTGTGCAATCGCGCATTATCATGAACTGGCGCTCAAAGGTCGAAACCGTCGTTTTTTTGAGCAACGAATGATCCAACACCTTCGCAACTCCCTACACCACCATGAAGGTATTCAGGTTCAATCACTTCCCGGTCGAGTGAAGGTAAGCTTTCAAGACGAAACACCATGGGAAGCCATCCAAGAAGGCATTCGCCATACCTTTGGGGTCGTCAATTTTGCCCGAGCGCATTCCCTCCCCATCGACTATGCCACTCCAGATTTATTACCTCTTTGTAAGGCCATTGAAGCACGACTATCTACTCAGTCCTTTAATACTTTTCGAGTGACCACCAAGCGTGGAGATAAGCGTTTTCCTCACACCTCGGTGGAGGTCAATCGAGAAGTTGGGGGCTATCTGCATGAAGCCACGGGCAAGCCCGTCCAATTGAATAAACCGGATCTGACTATTTTTATTGAGATCATTGAGCACACGACGTACTTTTCCATGGGTCGGCAACCTGGCCCAGGTGGACTCCCTACGGGTATGAGTGGGAAGGTAGTGTGTTTACTCTCAGGAGGGATTGATTCCCCAGTTGCCGCCTATCGTATGATGAAGCGTGGCTGCAAAGTCACCTTTGTGCACTTTCACGGGAGACCCTACCTCTCCCGAGCCTCAGAAGAAAAGGTCCGCGACTTGGCCAAACATCTCACGCGCTACCAACTCTATTCTCGATTATTCCTTGTGCCATTTGGTGAAATCCAGCGACAAATTGTCCTTGACTCTCCAGCTCCTATTCGAGTGGTTCTCTATCGTCGAATGATGATGCGGATCGCTGATCAAATCGCCGCAAAAGAACAGGCGTGGGGCCTGGTCACTGGGGATAGCCTGGGCCAAGTTGCCTCGCAAACGGCCGAAAATATTCAGGTGGTCAGTGAGGTTCCCACACTTCCTATTCTCCGTCCCCTCATTGGGATGGATAAAATTGAAATCACCAACGAATCCCAGGCTATTGGAACCTTTGAAACATCAATCGAGCCCGATCAGGATTGTTGCACGTTATTCGTTCCCCCTCACCCCAATACCAAATGTCGATCTCAAGACATTCGCAGAGCAGAGGAACGGCTGGCCATCCAGGAAATGGTAGATGCCGGATTAAAAAATGCCGAGTTGGTAGAGTTCTCCTTTTAAGAACAAGACAAAAAAAGCCGGCTTCGTGTTGCCCACGAAACCGGCTTTTCATTTTCACACTAATAAATATCTAGAGCTACAATTCAGCCAAGGCTTTCCTGGCATCTTCTACTCCAGGAAATTTGTCGCTAATTTTCAAGGCGGTGTCTAGCGCTTTTTTCGCCTCAGCATTGTCCCCTTTTTTCAATTGAGTCATACCCAAATGGTAAAAGACCACGGGGTTATCTTGTAATTTATCTGCCGCTTCCCTCAAGTAGGAGACGGCTTTTAAATAGGCATTTTTCTTGTAATAGATCCACCCAAGGGTATCGGCAACATTGGGGTCATTGGGCGCCTGCTCCCTGGCTGTTTGAGCATAAATTAACGCCTCGTCTAAGTTTGTCCCTTCTTCAGCCATAATCCACGCCAGGTTATTGGCCGCTGGGGCAAAGGTTTTATTAATCTTTAGTGATGCTTCGTAATGCTGTTTGGCCCCAGAAAGATCTTCACGTTTTTCGGCTATCATTCCCAACATCATATGTGCGGAGATCAGTTTGGGATTTTTGGCCAATGCCATTTCGTATTCCTTGACGGCTTCATTTACACGGTCAGTACGTCGATACAGTTCTGCTAAATTCATATAGGAAATTTGGACGGTATCATCGATTTTAATCGCATCCCTAAAGGCCTGTTCAGCGTCATCCATTTTCTTCGCTTGCATCCATAACCCCCCAAGTAGGTTATGGAATAAGGGATTCTCCGGAACCACTTTGATTTGTTGCATGACCCGACCACGGGCCATTTCTGCTTTTCCTTGGGTAAGATACACTGCGGCAATTTGCGAGACCGCTTGAACAAAATTTGGATTCCCTTCCACGGCCTTTTCAAAATGGGCTACGGCTCCATCCAAATCTTTATCGCGACCGGAAATTAACCCTAATCGATAATGACTTGAAGCATCCAAGGGAATATTATGAACAATGGCTTCATAGACTTTTTTCGCTTTTGCAATTTCACCTTTTCGGAAAAAAGCTTCCCCCAAGACCCGAACAGAGGGTAGGTTTCTTGGATTCAGCTTAAATGCCGCTTGAGCTTCTTCAATGGCTAAATCGTACGACCCCTCGGCCAAACGAATTCCAGCCAAGGCATTGCGGGCAGGAATCATCGTTGGATCAAGCTTCACCGCCTCGCTGAGTTCACGCACGGCTTGAGCCCCATCATTATTTGCGGCAAAAGCCACACCCAAATAATGATGTGCGATGGCCATACGTGGTTCCTCTTTCACCACTCGTTGAAGATCACTAATTGCCTCGGCCACTGACCCTTTCATGACTTTGACTCGAGCTTTTGTCACCCGGCCCAACAGATTTTTCTTATCCTTGTCAAGAATGGCTTGGATCATAGGTTCAGCTTGCTCAATTTTTCCACTATCAAGATAGTAGGAAATAACCTTTTCCTGAGCGACCTCAGAATCAGGCTTAAGCTCAAGAGCCTGTTGAAAATGAGTACTGGCTTTCTCACGTTGCCCAAGATACACATAATAATCACCCAATTGAATTTGGGCGCTTTCACTTTGAGGATGTTTCTTTACATTTTGTTGTAAGATTTCTTCGGCTTTCTCCCACTTTCTGAGGAATTGGTAATACCGGGAAAGCTTAAGGGATAGCCCTTCATTGTCTGGATCAATTTCGAGGGCTTTGAGATATTGCGCTTCCGCCTCCTCTGATTTTCCAGTCACCAGATAGATATCCCCCAAAGCAAGAATTATTTCCAATGACTTGGGATGATTGGCTAATCCTTGATTGAGCGCATCAAACGCCGCATCCGTATCTTTCATGCCAATATAGGCTTTCGCCAAATCGATATAGGTATTGACATTGTCAGAATCAAGTTCAATCGCCTGTTGAAATTCTTCAACGCCTTGATTGAATTCTTTCTCAATAATCAAACTTCTCCCACGCAACAAATGTCCTTTGGGATCTTGAGGAGACGAGGCCAGCACAATATCCGCATGCTGACGTGCCTTTTCAGGTTGGCGTGCCAACAAATAAAACTCGCTGAGTTTTATTTGTGCATCTTGATTCGAGGGATCCAAATCCACGGTTTTCGCCAATTCACCAAAAGCCGCTTGTAAGTCCGTCATCCCCCCAAGCTTCATATGAATTAGCGCTAATTGATAATGCGCACCAGCATCTTTTGGATCGATTTGCACGACATTTTTATATTCAATCAGGGCTTCCCGATACTTTTCCTCTGCAAAATAGCCTTGTCCCCTCGACAAATGTTCGGCCTTCTTTTCCTCTGCGGACATCTGCGTACAACCCCACCCGCTTGTGAACAAGACTAAGCCCACTGTCAATGATACCGCCGTTTTTAACAATGACATACGCATAGGGGTCTTCCTTACTTTGAGTAAACGTTCACCGGGGCAACTGGTCTCAGTGAAGCGTCACTGGTTATATATTTCGAGTCGATGAAGTGAATATTGTTCTCCACTTGCTGACCCCAAGACTTCGTTGACAAGACTTTGACACGGTCGATATAGTACTTTTCGGCCTCAATAGGTTATCTCTTTAGTGATCAATTCATAACGAAAGTAGAAAATCCTCATGTCAGAACGAGTGGCACCCTATACCATTGACCAAATTGGTTTTAACACTGTTCGCTTCTCAAGTAAGGGGGTTTTTGACACTCATAAGGATAAAATGGTGGATCCCTATGCCCAAACCCGGATCCCGAAGGAAGCCCAAGTTGAAGGGGTTCAATTTTTCCCCCAAGTGCCGGGTATTTTCCCCTGTATTGTTCTTCTTCATGAACGTTGGGGACTCAATGGCCAGATTAAGGACTTTGCTATCCGATTAGCCCGTGAAGGGTATGTCGTCTTCCTCCCCAATCTGTATGGGCGTCAAGGAGGGATGATTACTGCCAATGCTGAGGTTGCAGACGCATTAGTGGAACGCATGGATCACGATAAGGTGCTTCAAGACATTAATGCTAGTTGCGAATGGTTGAATACCAATCTCGCCGAAGATGCACTGCTAGACCAAACAAAACGCAACTTCCATGCCATCATTGGTTTTGGAATCGGTGGCACCCTGGCTATTAAATTTGCCTGTCGTCGAAAACGGTTACGAGCCGCCATTTCCTTCTATGGAAAACCGCCTAGTCCGGTAGATCTCGTCCAGAACTTATACTGCCCTCTGCTTTATCATGCCGCCGAGAAGGATGACACGGTCTCCGCCGAAGACCTTGAAGGAATGAAACAGGCCGCTGAAGAAGCTGGTAAAAACGTGGAGATTGTTTCCTACCCGGGAACGGCCCATAGCTTCTTTAATGAAGCCCAAGCGGATGTGTACCATGCCGAATCGGCTAACAAGGCATGGGAGAAAACAATCGAATTTATTGACAAGGCCCTTCAGGTTTAACACTACGTGTGACAGTGCCTTTCATTCAGCACACCTCATCCTCATCTCTTTTTCCATTCAGGTTCCTTGGCCCAAGTTTGTTCACAAGGCGGCCTTCTTTACAGTCCACCTACAAACCATCCTCCGTATTGGTCTGTCTCTTGGCCTTAATAGTTGGACACTTCAGTGGTCTTTCGTTTCCTTTTACCCCTACACTTCTTCATGCAAAAGAATTGGACTTCGGGCAATTTTTAGAAACCGCGAAACCAAAAATCACCGACATCACTTCAAATGAACAAGCCCAAGGTTTTATTAATAAAATTATAGGGCCATTTATCCCGGCATCACAAAATGGAAACCCACGAATACGAAGACCAAAAGGTCAACAGTTGCCACCCTCCATTTCCGAAAAGATGGTTTCGCTGGGAAAGGAGATCTCCAAATGGAATTTCAGCTATGAATTCGAGAAACAGCTCGATAAAGACATTGGAAGTATTCCCGACACCAACCTAGTATTTTCAAATGCTCACCTTTCTTGGGTAAAAGAAAGTTCACCACAATCTGAATTCTTGCGAGTGTTAGGGATTTCAGAAACTTATGTGGATTTGGCAAAAATTCCAGTCACGATTTTTGAAGAGCCTCCTCATTTTGCCTCGTATGCTCTGGGAATTTCTCAAACATACACCTCTTGGACCAAGGACAATCAAGGATTACTTACGATCGCGGAAAAGGAAGGAGCACAAGGCATTACCCAGCGTCTTGAGGCGTATTGGGACAAGAACGTTTCACCTTTATTAGAACCCAGCCTCACGCCTGAGCGTCGAGCATCCTATGTTGCGCGATATTTGCATCTGCATTTCTTGCCCTACATGCAAATCTACCTGCAAAAGGCTCTTTTAAAGCAACAACTAGAAAGTAAATATCAGGCAAGAGCACTTTGGGGTGAACTTCGACAATGGCAAATTGATCAAAAGCAGGTAAAAGGGCTTATGCGGCTCTGCGGCACTTGGCAGTGGCTTATCCACAATCATCAAAACCATGGTGATCACAAAACAGTGATGGTCTATCCACCGCCCTCTCAATTTGACCGGCTTGACCCTAAGCCAGCTAAGATTCAAGTCCAAGGCAATACGGTATATATTCGATGGGAATTTCCTCGGGGCATCATTCAAGAAGAAAGCCTTCTTTTTAGTGAGAATGACCGAGCCTTATCTGGCACCTTTGTGAATAACATGGGTCCCCTTGGCAATATCACCGCACGACGCGTGAAACCCTGTCCAAAGAATTGACCGAAACCTTCCATTACTCCCCCTGTTTTCTTACTCTGATCCAACCGAAAAGGTATAATATTAGGAGGAGTCGACATACTTTAGCGACGTCATGTCTTGAGGATTAACCGAAAAATGCCCCGGATCAATATGGTAAGCACAACTAGGTAAGGTTGCCATGATCACTAAAGAACTTATCGAGCCGTCAATCCAAAAGGTTGGCAAGGCCCTAGCAACCCACTCACATTCAGGAACAGCGAGCATTCTCAGCCAACGATGGTGGAATGATTTGCTGATGGATTGGGGGATGCGAGATGAGGACTTTAAGGTTCAACTGTTTCGTTTTGTCGATGTCCTTCCAACCCTAAAAACTGACGAACAATTTACCCGTCTATTGGCAGAATACTTTAGCGGCACACCAATTCTTCCAAAGCCCCTCAAATGGTCACTCCAAAAACTTCCATCTTCTTGGGTCGGTTCGCACATTGGAGCTATCGTGCTTCGCCGGCAATTCATGCGTATGGCGCATACGTTTATGGCTGGCGACTCCATGGCCAATGCCATGCCAGTGCTTGGCAAACTTTGGCGTTCAGGACGATGCGCATCAGTGGATCTTCTTGGTGAAGCTACCGTCAGCGAAACCGAAGCTGATTCGTATCGTGATCATTGCCTCGATGCTCTTCGGGTCTATCACGAGCATGCTCAACGATGGCCAAGTCGCCCATTATTAGAGCAGGATCACCACGGCATACTTCCCCGTGCTAACCTCTCCATAAAAATCTCGGCGCTCTATTCGCAGCTTGATCCAGCTGACCCAGATGGCAGTTTTATCGGCGTGGCCTCTCGGCTTCGCCCTATCCTTGATCTTGCCTCTCAACTCCCAGCTTCGATCACGTTTGACATGGAACAGTACGAGCTTAAAGACCTCACCTATGAGATCTTCATGTGCATCTTATCTGAACCCGCCTACCGCACCTTCGCCTGCGCGGGGATTGCCCTCCAAACATATCTTCGTGATGCGGACATGACATTAGATCGTATGGTCGATTGGGTTCAGCAACGTGGAACCCCGATTACGATTCGTTTAGTTAAAGGGGCCTACTGGGATGCAGAAAACATTCAAAACGAACAACGAGGATGGCCAATTCCAGTATTACGGCAAAAAGCAGAGACCGATGCCAACTTTGAATATATCACCGGCAAACTATTAGGCCACCCCACTCTATTTCGCCCGGCCTTTGGCACACATAATTTACGAAGCTTGTCTCATGCGGAGGCCCTAGCTCAAGTTAACGGTTTTGCTCCAGACAATTATGAATACCAATCCCTGTATGGAATGGCGGATGCGTTACAACATGCCGTAGTGAAATATGGCAGGCGGGTTCGCGTGTATACACCGGTTGGGGAACTGATTCCTGGAATGGCCTACCTGGTTCGACGACTCTTGGAAAATACCTCCAACGAATCCTTTATCTCGAAACAACGTGACCAGGAGACGCCTATCGAAGTTCTTCTGTCTCCTCCCTATGCTTCTCATGACTCAAATCAAGTCAATAGGATTTACACAGCAGACAGTCACCAATCCTTTAAAAACGAACCACATACGGATTTCTCGCGAGAACCAGCTCGAGAGGCGATGATGAACGCTCTTGAGCAAGTCAAGAGCCAACTCGGGAAAACGGTACAATTCCCTGTTCCCTCTTCTATTGAACATTTCAAAGATGAATTAATATCCACGAACCCAAGCCGGCCCAATGAAATCATCGCACGAATGCCCTGTTATGCACCCGCAGATGTGGACGCGGTGATTCAAGCTGCTCAGGAAAATTGGAAACAGTGGCGAACCACGACGGCTGATACCCGCGCGGATTATCTTTGTCGTGTTGCAGACCTCATGCGTCAACGCCGTTATGAATTGGCAGCTTGGGAAATTTTTGAAACTGGTAAACCTTGGCGAGAAGCCGATGGGGACATTGCAGAAGCCATCGACTTTCTTGAATTTTATGCTCAGGACATGCGACGCTTAGGGAGACCTCAACGATTAGGACAAGAACCTGGTGAATTGAATCATCTCGAATGGCGGCCGCGTGGACTCGCCGTCGTGGTGTCTCCCTGGAATTTCTCCTTGGCCATTCCAACAGGTCTTGTATGCTCGGCATTAGTGACCGGCAATGTGGTGTTGTTCAAACCATCAGAACGTTCTCCAATGATGGGCTATCACCTCTATGAATTGTTCCAGGAGGCAGGTTTACCTACAGGAGCACTTCACTTCTTGCCAGGAGGGCCTGAGATTGGCAAAGCCCTCGTTTCGCATCCACAGATTCATGTCATTGCATTTACTGGATCCAAAGAGGCTGGGTTACAAATCATTCACCAGGCATCCAAGCTTCAGCCCGGACAACATCATGTGACACATGCCATCGCGGAAATGGGTGGGAAGAATGCCATCATCATCGATGAGACCGCCGATCTAGATGAGGCCGTCCAGGGAGTCCTCTATTCCTTCACTGGATATCAAGGTCAAAAATGCTCTGCATGCTCACGAGTTATTGCGCTTAACTCGGTGTATGACGAATTTGTTGAAAGGCTGACACAAGCTGCTCGTAGCTTGCATGTTGGACCTCCTGAAGATCCAAGAAGTCATATGGGACCCATGATCGATGAACGAGCATTACTCAAAGTTCGAGAATATGTGGACATTGCCCATGAAGAAGGTACTGTGTTGCTCGACCGTGTGGTTGAGAGCGAGGGATGGTTCCAAGGCCCGGTGATCGTGGGAGACATTCAACCTCATCATCGAATGGCTCAAGAAGAAATTTTTGGTCCGGTTGTGGCGGTGCTGAAATCCGCATCCTTTGAACAAGCGTTGACCAGCGCGATGCAATCGGATTTCGCGTTGACGGGGGGAATTTACTCCCGAAGCCCAACCAATATTCAACGAGCACGCGAAGCTTTTGATGTAGGAAACTTTTACATCAATCGTCCGATCACTGGCTCGTTAGTAGGACGGCAACCTTTTGGCGGACATCGACTCTCAGGGGTGGGCACCAAGGCGGGAGGGGAAGGATACTTGGAACAGTTCATGGTCCAACGTGTGACTAGTGAGAACACCATGCGTCGCGGCTTTGCGCCGACTCAGTAGTTTTGCCCCACCGTCCAATGTGGCTTCTTGTAGCTCTTCTGTAATTTCAATCATTCGATCTTTTCCCGTTTTCGGATTGGGAATCATCTGCCGTTCCATATATTTCACCAAACCCACATCTTTCACAAACCACACGGTCATGGAATCGAAACCTTGGACCTGCGTGCCCTCTCGCGATAAATGCACTAAGAGTTTCATCTGGGCTTCCATCTTCACTGCATCCGGATAGGTCCCTACTGGAACCGTCACTGCTTCCTGGCCATGCAGGGTCACGGTGGCAAACACATCTACTTTTTCAGCCTGTCCATCGTGATCAAGATCTAACCCAAGATTCAAATTTTTTCGATTAAGTTGTTCAAAAAAACTTGGGATCTCGAGCGGGAACCGAATAATTTGATACGGAACTAATTGCTGTTCAAGCATAGTGCCTGGCTTTGAACCATAGTACCGAATACCGGCAGCATCGCGAAGATAATAGCTGTCGGTGGGACCTTGGTTACCGGCGTTTGAGTCGTGAAAAACGGTGACTCTGACGCCATCTTTTGTTTCCGTTCCCGTGACTTTCGAAATATTTTCAAAGGTGGCATCAGCAATTTGATTGACGGAACCTTCACTGATGCGTCCCTGATATCGCCACTCATTTCCAATTTGATCAGGAAAGAATTCTTCGGGTTGTTGAATCAACGTTGGTAACGGTTGGCCATACACTAACCCCAGGTTAAATACAACCGCCAGCCAGAATACCCCAACACATGCCCAAACTATTTTCATCTGAAAAGGTGGAAAATGATGCACGAGACAGCCTCCTACAACTTCCTGGGTAAATTCATCTTTAGGATTGGACATCCTGACCATGTATCCCCAAATCGTGTGGTAATTCAAATAGTCGATTGACCAGACTCTAGGCAGGAACTCCACGATTTCTTCCAATAAATCAACCTAACATAGCGACTCTTTGGCCGCAAGACACTTGCTAGCAAAGGAGTTTGCCTTCCCACGGCCTGTTGGAGATAATCAGGGGCACAGTGATATTCCATGAATGACCCCACGACACATATGCATTCAATAGACGACTCATCCGAGGAGAAGAACAACTCCTCCGTATTGGTTATGGGTGGTTCGGGTATCATAGGAGGTGCCGTGTGTCTTCGATTCGCAAAGGCCAATTGGAATGTCGGAATCCACTACCATCGCCACGAACTAGCCGCTCGTACCACTTACTCACACTTCCCCCACAAAGGGGAAGAGGGTTCGCTCTTTCAAGCAGACGCAAGAAATTTGAAACAAGTTGAACATCTCATTCAAAGATTCCAGGCAAATTGGGGAAAGCTGGATGCATTAATTTGGACAATCGGCCAAGCAAACAATACACTTGCGGTTCGTCTGTCCTCGGAAGAATGGGATGACCTCATCCAAGCAAATCTGACAAGTTTGTTTTATTGCCTTCGAACTGTCGGACCAGTTTTTCAGGACCAAGGATTTGGATCAATTGTGGTACTCAGTTCACTGGCGAGTACAATAGGAACCACAGGCCAAGCAGGATATGCCGCCACGAAAGCTGGCGTATTGGGGTTAGTTCGATCAGTGGCACAAGAATGGGGAGCATCAAATATCCGTGTGAATACGGTTTTCCCTGGATGGCATCAGTCCGCACTCAGTGGAGACACCTTCCCCCATCCAGAATCATGTCACGACCATCTTTTGGCCCGCACTCCAAATCTTCAGGACACGGCCAATCAGATTTATCACCTCGCCACCGCGAAGGATATTTCGGGACAGATCTTCAATCTCGATAGCCGAATCTGGTAAAGGCCTCCAGTAATGAAAAACACACCGACAGATAATATTTCCCGATCGAGTGGAATTTTCATCACTGGGACAGACACCCATGTAGGAAAAACTGTAGTGACGGCATCTGTGGGTATCGCACTTCAAAGGAAAGGGATTCATCTCGGCATCATGAAACCCATAGAAACTGGCGTGGGTCAATCGGAAGAGGAATCCCAAGCTGACGGCTCACGACTTTGGCATTTACTTTCATCACATCATCCAAGGCATCTGGTTACGCCATATTCATTTCACGACCCATTGGCTCCTCTTGCCGCGAGCAGGCGGGCGCATCAGCCAATTGATTTTGCATTAATTAAGGAACGATATCAGGAACTTTCTAAGAATTCTGATTTTTCACTTGTCGAAGGAGCGGGAGGGGCCATGGTGCCCCTGACAGAGCAGCAATCGGTGAGGGATTTAATCTCGTTTCTAGAATTACCATGTCTTGTGGTCAGCCGCCCAACACTCGGAGGAGTTAATCACACCTTGTTGACTATTCAAACACTTCGTGGCCTTGGAATCCTAATCCTTGCCGTCGTGCTTAATCCAACAAAATCATCTCAATCCTCCGAGAAGGAAACGCTTCAAATAGACTCAACGGAACAATTGATCAGGGAATTAAGTGGGGTTCCTGTTGTCGGACCACTCCCGTTTGAACCTTTACTAGAGACTCATTGGGAAGAAGGAGTGGGAAAGTTAGCTGAAGATCCGGCTATAATCCAACTTACTGAATTGGTGATGAAAACAGCTTGACCAATTCTTGAAGCACAAGCTCCATATTTTCAGATTGATACACGACTGAAGCAACCGCCACACCATTTCCACCAGCCTGCTGAATGGCTGGCACTGAATCTAGGCTGATCCCACCAATCGCAAAAATCGGCAGTGGAGTTAATGAACGAATTTGTTCCAACCCATGTATCCCTACCACAGGTTCGTGATCAGGCTTTGTCGTCGTTGAAAAAATTGGACCAAAACCAAGGTAATCTGCTCCTCCATTCGTCGCCGCAATCACCTCTTCAGATCGATGGGTAGAGATTCCAATAATTTTCTTTTCTCCCAACATTTGTCTTGCTAACTCGAGGGGAATATCCTCCTGCCCAAGATGGACACCATCGGCTTCAAGAGCTAATGCCAAATCACATCGATCATTCACGATAAAGGTAGCTTGAACATCTGCTACCGCTTTGCGTAGCAACATCCCGTTGTGAAAACAGTCCAACATCGAGTCGCTCTTGTTTCGATATTGAAACAAACGAACACCGCATGCGGCTGCAATCTCTACAACATGGAGTAATGAAATCTTAGAAGACCACTGTTCATCTAAGAGGAGATAGGGACCATGCAGAGGGGGTTTATTCACGAAATGATGGAAAAAACTTAGGCATTGCGGTTGGCCATGAACCGATCCAAGAATCCTGTAGACACACGGCCTTTTTGAAAATCTGGATCACTTAAGATCAAGCGTAACACCGGGATGGTTGTTTTTATCCCTTCAACCACGAACTCATCGAGCCCACGCTGCGCCCGAGCCAAAGCTTCTTCGCGATCACGGCCATAACTGATCAGTTTCGCAATCAATGAATCATAGCTCGGATCAACATAGCCAGGAGATTCCATGGCGGTATCAACTCGAATACCAGGTCCTCCAGGCGCATAAAAGCGTGGCACTGGGCCAGGGCTTGGTGTAAACGTATCAGAGCATTCCGCATTAATCCGACATTCAATACTATGACCGACTAATCGAATATCTTTTTGTCGAATCGTCAAAGGCAACCCTGCGGCCACACGAATTTGCTCCTTGATCAAATCAATCCCCGTGACCATTTCCGTAATGGGATGTTCCACTTGGATCCGGGTATTAATTTCCATGAAGAAAAATTTTCGATTTTGGTCAAGCAAGAATTCTACGGTTCCGGCATTTCGATAATGTACAGATTTGACGGCCTTGATGGCTACCTTGCCCATCTCATTCCGCAAGGACTCGTCCACCGCAGGCGATGGTGATTCTTCGACAAGTTTTTGATATCGACGCTGCACGGAACAATCCCGTTCACCCAAATGAACCACGTGACCATGCTCATCCGCTAATACTTGGATTTCAATATGACGAGGATCAATAAAGAATTTTTCGAGATATACTCCATCAGAACCAAACACGGCTCTGGATTCGACTTGAGCCGCAAGGATCGCCCGATCCAAGTCCTCTTCTTTGGTGATGACCCGCATTCCCCGCCCACCCCCACCTGCGGAGGCTTTGACAATCACCGGGTAGCCAACCTTGTTGGCCACACTGCGCGCGGCATCAAGAGTATGGATTTCGCCCTCACTCCCCGGCATGAC
>JAJDBO010000348.1 GCA_029261305.1 Nitrospirales bacterium | reverse complement strand
GATCACAATTGCGGCGATTACGGTGGGGATTGCCGTTGATCATGCCATTCATTACATTCACCGGTTTCAAGTGGAATTTGTGAAGTATGGAAATTATCGTGAGACGATTCTTGCCTGCCATGGAAGCATTGGCCGTGCGATCTACTATACCGCGCTGACCATCACGGTGGGGTTCAGTATCCTGGCGTTTTCTAGTTTTATTCCCACTATCTATTTCGGGTTGCTCACGGGTTTCGCCATGATGGTGGCCCTCATGAGTAACCTGACGCTATTAGCCGCTCTCATCATGGTGTTTAGACCGTTGGGGGTTGAGCAATCCCCGAGTGTGAGCGAGGTGTAAAGGGGAGGAGAACTACTCGGGTCGGCAGAGGTACTCAGATTTGAAAATTTTCCGCAATCGATCGTCCAAGGCCTCTTGAGTGAAGGGTTTGACAATGTAGCCTGATACTCCAGCATCAAGAGCTTCTTGGATATATTCTTTCTCATTCCTGGCGGTAAGCATCACGACCGGATGTTCCGACAGGGCAACATCCTTTCGAATGGCCCGTAACAATTCGATGTCCGTCATTTCTGGCATATTCCAATCGGCAAAGACTAGTCCAAAATCACCGGTCCGTAATGTCGTGAGTCCCTCTTTTCCATTTGAAGCTTCCTGAATATCTTTGAACCCAAATTGTTTCAGCACGCTTCGAATGATACGGCGCATGCTTTCGGAGTCTTCAACGACTAAGACCTTTAGGTCAAGATCTAATTGCAGCATGTTCTCTGCCTCCAGAGTCACTTCTTCGAAAAAAATTGAATTCTATCATGAAGGAAATTACGGCGCGAGCCCCATTGCGAAATTTAAAAGGCGAGATATGAAAAAAACAATGAAAAATAGGGCGCCAAAAATGAGTGGATAAACCCATGCGCGAGGGATATGATGCCCGGTACATGTTTTCTTATCCATGGTCCTACCTTTATTCATCATTTTTATCTCACTAGGGAGGTTCCTATGAGTCTTTCCCTTCGTTATAGAGCCATCATTTTTACTTGTGTGGCAGTTGGATTGATGACGGTTTTGGTTTCCTGTGACCACTATGGTGCCAAGGGTGGAGGGGGGAGTAATCACGTTCAAGAGGCTATCGCTCATGCGACTGAGGCGGTGGAGCATGGAAATATGGGGCATGGCAAGGAAGTGGCGAAACATGCTGGCGTCGCATTAGATCATGCAAAAATGGCACAAAAGGAATCACCCAACCCCCATCTCGATGCAGCTATTGAAGAACTGAGTAACTCGGTAAGCTATGGAGGAATGGGGCTCGTTGGTGGGGGCACGAAGGCTGCAGGAGAAGCTATCGTGCACTTGAAGCAAGTCAAATGAAAAGTATGATCGTTCAAAATTGCACATCCTTCTGAAGAGTGATGTGCCATTTTTAAAATGAAGGCAGGGTGACGAAGCCACCCTGCCTTTTGTGTGTAACTTCACACTTTTCGTGCAGACGACTAGACGAAAAAATCTTCTTGATGAGGTCGGAGGTCAAGTTCCATTGTCCACGCGCTTGGGTCCTGGGTAATGAGATTCCAATATGATTGGGCCATACCTTCAGGATTGAGGGTGGGCTCATTGGTGGCAGGGTTTTTTGAGGGCGACCCTATTTCCCCATCAATGATGACATGGGCGACATGTAGCCCTTGAGGCCACAGTTCCCGAGCGAGTGACTCAGCCAATCCTCGCACGCCGAATTTTGCGCTGCTGAATGCAAGTGCCCCACCGCGCCCTCGGATCGATGAGGTGGCGCCGGAAAAGAGAATGGCGCCATTTCCTTGTTTCAGCATATCGGGAACAGCTGCCTGACAACATAGGAAACTTGCGTAGGGGCCAACACGCCAGGCTTGTTCAAACTGTTCTGGTTTCAAGTCTAACAAGCCTGCCCAGGTGGCATTGCCAGCATGGTTGATCAAGATATCAATTGGCCCAAAGGCATCTCTTACTTTTTTAAAGCTCTCTGAGATCTGATCCGGCTGAGTAATATCCGTGGGTACAGCCCGTACCTTCTCACCCAACTCTGAGGCGAGTTGAGTGAGTATGGTTTCCGATCGGGCAAACATGCCAACTCGACAATCCTCTTGAACAAGTTTTCGGACCAAGGCGGCCCCCAATCCTGAACCCACTCCTGTGATGATAGCCGTGCGACTCATTCTTATGCCTTCTGTTTAATGACCTCAATCTCCAATGTAATGGTGACATCATTGCCGACCATGAGGCCGCCGTTATCAAGTAGCTTGCTGAATTTGACACCAAAGTCTTGACGATTGATCGTGCCTTCTGCAGAAAAACCCGCTCTCGTATTTCCCCAAGGGTCACCGGCCACACCGTTAAACGTCCCAACTAAAGTAATTTCTTTGGTGACGCCTTTAATCGTGAGGTCACCAATGGCGGTGTAGGTATCTCCGGTTTTTTTGTGACTCTTCATCGTATAGGTCATGGTAGGAAAAGTATTGGCATCAAAAAAGTCTGGGCTACGAAGATGTGCATCGCGTTTTTCGTGGTCGGTAAAAATGGAGTTGGTTTGAATCGTGGCTTGAATGGTTTTAAATTGCTGAGCCTCTGCATCCATTTCCACGACACCGCTGTATTCCAAAAACTTTCCTTGAGTTTTTGAAACCACCATATGTTTGACCGAGAATCCTATAGAGGTATGCGACTTATCAATGTTCCAGTTTGCCATTTCGGCAAATGTGGAAGGAGCAAGGCAGAAAAGAGCGGCGGATACAGCCAAGAAAAAAATAGTAGTTTTGTGACGATGTGGCATAAGGAACCTCCGTAAGGATAAGGTTGATCGAATGAAGCGATTCTTTATTGTACATGATTTGAAACAAGGGAAATCATTTATCTGGCCAACCATTGTTCAATTTTGGGTTGGAGCTCTTCCAAGGGTACGTATCCATGGGTAAGTGCTGTTGGAGTTTCACCGTCCATGGCTACTAACGAGGGAAATCCACTAATCTCTAACTGACGGCACCGGTCAAACTCTTCCCACACCTGCCGTTTCAATTCTTGATTGTTGAATGATTTTTTGAACGTGTCACGATCTACTCTATGCGTCGCGGCGATATCCGTGAGCACGGTTTCTTTAGTCACATCAAGATTCTCCACATAAAATGCTCGTTGGATAGAATGAAAAAACGAAAAAACCTCTGAGGATTGTATAGTCCTCATGGCGATGACTGCACGCGAAGAGGGTTCCGTGTCGTAGGTAAAATCGGTGCCCATATGAAATACGAAGTTAAAGGGTTGCGACGTGCGTTGGTGCACCGCTCGCCAATGTTCAAGAGTATATTCGCGTCGATGTTCATCAAATCGCTCGGTGTTGCCTGGTCGGAGTCCACCGACACGTAATTCAATGGTCACCTGATCTTGATATTGTTCATGGATGGATTCCATTACAGGAGAAAAACCCCAACACCAGGAGCACATGGGATCGGCGATATATAGGAGCAATTTGTTTGAGCGAGAGGCCATGCTGATCCTTATGACTTCTGAGTGATGATGACGTGCTCTTGGGAGTTTGGGACCTCATGAATTTCGCTGTGACCAAACCCAGCGTTTTTGAACATGGTATCAAGTTCGCTAAAGGTGTAGGCATCACCCGAAGGTGTTGTGGCCAACATAATAAGCGCAAATTCAGCAGATGCAGGACTGATGCGATCATCATTGGGTACAAACTCCAATGTGATAACTCGACTATTCGGGCTCAAGCAATTATGAACTTTCCGAAGAAGTAATTCGCAGGTGGTGGTGTCAAAATGATGAAGGAAGTTGGTGAGTAGGGCGATATCGTAACCTTCGCCATAGTCTACATCAAAGGCGCTGCCAGGGATGGTGTGATATCGGTTGCCAAGAGACGCGGCATTGGCATTTTCTTGGGCCACAGTTAAGACATTGGCCCAATCTACGGCAGTGACTTTTGCCGTGGGAAAGCATTGAGCAAGTTCCACCCCAAATACACCATGACCCGCGGCAATATCTAAGACCTTATTTACCGTGCCACGTGTGGAAAGCAAATATTCTCCGATCCAGCGAGCTGGCCCTATCATCATGGGTACCATGGCTCGTGCGAAGGTGACCCATTCCGGGTGTTCTTCAGTGGTCGTACCTTGCTTGTCTAGAACCGTGCCACCTTTGCGAATGGCTTCGGTGAGATGTCGAAATCCGTCAAACAAGGGAGGAGCTTGAATGAAATCTAATGTGGTCCCGACATACATTGGAGAGGTTCTGACTAAAAACATCTCTGAATCTTCGGTCAATTGGTAGTCCTGGTCAGACTTGGTCAGAAATCCAAGCATGACCAAATAATCGGCTAGCATTCGCATGCCACGCTCGGAGCTTTTGCAACGAGAGGCAAGGGTCGTTGGAATATGGTTCCCTTCCTTGATGGCAGTAAAAATGTCTAGGTCAATAGCGGCTTTGGCCGCAGCAGAACGTTGAAAAGCGAATGCTGTCTCAAAAAATAGTTGAGGGGAAGGGGGTGGAGATTGTGTCATAATTATACCTTTACCTTAGAGCCTGATTTCCGTTTGAAAATTACACTGCCGGAAAAACTTGACCGGTAAGTCGGCCTTCGACACTTTTGCTGTAGGCCCGCGCCACTCGGGAAGCGGGGACTGGCACGTGGCCGCGAAAGAAATGTCCGATGCGAGGCAAAGATTCTTCCAGGACCTCAGGGCTCACGGCATTGATGCGGATGCCTCGGGGCAATTCTATGGATGCTCCCAACACAAAACCTTCTAGTCCGCTGTTTACGGTGGTGACGGCCGCGCCACAATAAATAGGATCATGGCTTAAGACGCCAGTAGTCACGGTAAAAGAACCACCGTCGTTCATCAATTTCGTGCCAATTAAGACCAAGTTTATTTGGCCCATCAATTTTGAACGAATGCCGATTTCAAATTCTTTTTCAGACAGCGTTTCCAAAGGGCCAAAGTGAGCTCCCCCAGCGGTGCAAACTACGGCATCAATGGTCACGATTTTCTGAAACATGGTTTTAATTGAATCAGGGGAAGTGATATCCACAGTCACATCGCCACTTTTACTCCCGGCCTTAATAATGTCATGCCGGCTGCCTAACTCGTTCACAATCGCATTCCCAATGGTGCCAGTAGCCCCGACGACTAAAATTTTCATGATACGTCCTTTCTACCGTCCTTCTCGACAACTATCTCGTAGGCGAATGAGCATGTCTTGTAACACGGGGATCTCTTTTTTACTCAGCGCACGCTCAAAATACGGACGGACAAAATTTGCCTGTGCCACGAAACATTTGCGATGCAGACCTTCACCTTTTTTGGTGAGCCGCACATTCATAGCCCGGCGATCACCTGGAATTGGACGCCGTTCGACGAGTCCTTTGTCTACTAATCGATCAATAATCCCTGTCAAACTGGCCTTGGCATGAAGGGTAGAATTTGCCAACTCTACGGCGGTCATCCCTTGAGTGCCTCCCAATTCAGCAATGACAGAGAATTGTGGCGGAGTGAGTCCCATCGATCGAATGTGCCGATCGCCCATCTCAAAAATCGCTCGAGAGGCCTCCACAAGGGGGCGCAATATTTTTAAATGCGGATCGTGTTTTAGGTCGTAGTTGGTCATGTGGTTTCTAACTATATAGTTTAAATTTAAACTAAATTCAAGGAGGTTGAATTATGAGGTTCTATTTACTCCTTTGTGATGAGATTGAATGGCTTTGGATTGCTTAGGTAGGTAAAAGCAACTGACAGGTTCCGACTAATCCATCGATTAGTTTCCCCTTTGGGCCTGGTTGAAACTCTATGATGACTTGTTCCTGTTGGGCCGGGGAGATTTTGGGGTTGTGCAGAATCCAGTCTTTGGCATTAAGGTCTTGGATGATGCCGATGTCTGGGAGTGCGTCACCCTTGAAATAGGTTTGCGTGACAAACTCGGGACGGCCCTTGGCTCGAATGGATAAATGTAAGTGAGGGGGACGATACCAATCATCAGTCGCTGGATAAAAACTGGGCAGGATGGTTTTGAAGAGAAAGTAACCATGTTCGTCGGTCTTAGCCTTACCCCAGTATTGAAAATTTTGGTCATGAATGCGTTCCATGATTTTCCCGGTTGTGGGATGAGGAAATTCAAGTGAGGCGGAATCGTCACCTTTGTGATTGTATCTTCCTGAAAAATTGGCTTGCCACAGGAGCACGGTGGCTCCGGCCAATGGTTGGCAAACCTTTGAGTCCGCAGACGGGCTTCCTAGGACTTGTCCTCGAAAATATATGGTTTGGCCTAGGGCGGTTCCTGATTTTCCTTTGACAAAGGTGAGATCATTGTCGTTGGACAAGATCAGTGGGAGGTTGGCATCTTCTCCTTCCCGAATGGGGAATGACACGACATCGTCATATGGAAAAAATGGGCCACGGGTTTGTCTCGGTGTGTTTGTCGATGGGCATAGGGCCGCGAGACTAATACCCGAAGTGGCGAGGAGACCCAATGTGCCCGCGCCGACCTGGAGGAGTCGTCGGCGCGTCATGGCATTGGGTTGGTTATAGTTGTGAGTCGTCTCTTGGTTGGTGCTATCCATACGTCTCCAAAGTGATTGGGTTGTTATCCGTGATAAAAGTCTTCTCGAATGATCTTACCATCTTTCCAAGTTTGAAGCGCGACCTGCTCCATGACGACTCGACTGCCACCTTTGAATGTCACATCAAAGGTCCATTCTACAGCCGCCTGGTCTCCATCAACGAGTGTCCGACCAACTTTGGCTCCATGAAACTCTTGGATATTGCCTAAGAATTGCAATTCGTATTCACGGTTCTTGGCTTTGCCCACGCGCTCCTCTTTCTTATTTTCACTCATCACGACATCGTCGGCGTAGTAGGCGTCGAAGGTTTCTAAAATTTTCCCGGCTAAAATTCCATCGATGACGGCTTGGACGTTTTCTTTTGTGCTCATGGTTTGAACTCCTTTTTTAAGTTGCTGAATTTTAAAATCATACTTTTATTTGTCCTATGCGTCCGCCTTGATAGTCGGCGAAGGCTTGTTGTAATTCTTCTTTGGTGTTCATCACGAAGGGACCATATCGTGCGACTGGTTCGTTTTGGGGGATTCCTCCGAGAACCAAAAACCTTCCCGCAGTTGGTTCATTCGGTGAAACCGCAAATTGTATTGTTGAACCTTCTGTTAAGACGGCCAACTGTCCATCTTCAACTTCTTGTCTGTCTGTTCCGACCTCGAGGGTTCCTGAGAAGACGTATACGCCTACGTTATGGTCTGGGGTAATGTCGGTGGAGACTTGTCCGCCAGGTTGAATGGTCCAATCGTGATATAAAATCGGTGTATGGGTATCGATGATGGCTTCTACCCCCAAGGCTTTTCCAGCTACCACTTTGACTTGCACCAGCCCATCAGGAGAGCTTGCGGTTGGAATTTGGTCCTTGGAAACTTCTTGGTAACGTGGCTTCGTCATTTTTAATCGTGCAGGGAGATTGACCCAGATTTGGAAGCCGTGCATGGCTCCGCCTTTGTCGAGCAACTCCGGTGAAGGCATTTCAGAATGCACAACGCCAGAACCGGCGGTCATCCATTGAACGTCCCCAGGCTTCAATACACCCTGATGACCGGCTGAATCTTTATGTTGCATTTCACCTTCTAAAAGGTAGGTCACGGTTTCAAAACCGCGATGAGGGTGGTCTGGTGCTCCAACGGCTTTGCCGGGTGCATAGCTTACGGGGCCCATTTCATCTAACAGAAGAAATGGATCCAACAGCTCTAGATCTTGGGAGGGAAGGGGGCGACGAACAATGAACCCACCTCCCTCTGTTTGCCGATGTGCGGTTACAATATTTTTCACCTGACGCTGATTAGATGATGTTGTGTGTTCCATGTCCGAATTTCCTTCTTGGTGCTCTGACCGATTGATGATCGCTATCGGTGTCATGGTTATCGTGCTCCTCTTTCTTTCCTTGTTTATTACACGGGTCTGTTTGATGTATGGGATGAGGTGACGCGGATTTTATATCCATCGGGCCCCTCCAGGTAGAAATTATCGTGAATGCGGCCTGTTTCTATTTCAGAAGGCTTCATTCCCAATTCCTCCGACCTTTGGTGTGCGGCTTGAATGTTCTCTACCATTAAATCAAACGGTGGTGTTTGACCAAATGCCACCGCTTCTCCGGGTTCTGGGTTTTCTAACACCAGGTGGGTTCCCCCTCGAAGTTCGAGGACGGCAAAATCCTGATCATGGTGAATGGGCCGCATGCCTAATTGCACAAAATAGTCCACGGCTTGTGGAACGTTCGTGACGAGTAAATCGACATGGCCAATGGCGACTCCTGGTCGTGAGTCAGGTTCCTGTTTGTTTAATGTGTTCATTAGGTCCTCCTTCCTACGAGGGTTTGCTTGGATCAGCTATTTCATATAATCATTTAAGTTAAACATAATATAGTCCTAATTAAAACTAAAGTCAAGAGGGGAAAGTCTTCGTTGGTAAAAAGGCTTCTTGAAAGAGGGGAACTCGAAGTCGGTAGACTATGGGGTCAAAGTATTTTGGCCATATAAATTTTTGGTGGATTCACGGAATCTGGAGTTAACAAAAGACTGACTAAAAGCGATATGTCCATTTGGACTAAAATGATTATCAATCGGGTTAAACAAATTTTTCGATTCGGATTGTTTTAAAAACATGAAATAGGGTTCGTTGTAGGGTATTCCAGTGGATTCTAATTCTGTTGCGAGAAGTGGAACTAACGGGTGATTATAGGAAACTTTGTGGAGGATATGTGGTTTGTACGGTATGAATGAGACAGAGAATTTGGCTCCTGTGGCAAGAACCGTATCACGAAGTTTGGTAATCATCGCCATAGTTAAGGCAAGCCCCTCACGATCGCGATCTGACACGGCATTCGGTCCCAAGGGGCCAGTGCCTGGAGTGGCGGTGCCGCCTTTGGTTTTTTGGAGTACTTGCCAGTTTTTAAATGTGCGATGAGCGGTGAATAAAACATTGACCACTCGGCTTTGCGCCCAGATCTTATTGATTAAGGTTTGGGCAGGATTTTCCTTCAGGTGTTCGGTATGTAGGACCAGTACTTGATGTTCCAAAGTGAAGTACGGTTTGCCATGCCCGTATTGTCGTGAAGAAAGATTATTTTCCACATCATTGTACGGGGTGAACGCAAGTACGACTTCATCGACCTCAAAAGATCGTCCTTCTCGCTGGTAAAATAATAAGGCCTGATCCGTGCCGTAACCGGACACCCCAAAGTTGATCAGTTCCCTTTCCGAACTATGTACGGTTGGTTCAGTAAATACTTTGTCCTGATCAACGCCATATCCCCAGACGTATGAGTCACCAAGTATAAGGGTTCGTTTTTGTGGCGAACTCTTGTCCTTACGCATGGTTTTTGATGCCCGAAGCCCAAATTGGTTTTGTTCAACGTACACGGCGAAACCGTCCCGGCGATGGAGCCCTGAGATATTTGGTACGGGTGCCCAGCCAAGTTCGGGATCAAAGCGACAAAAAAAATTTCGCTCAAGTCCGGCACTGGCTACATAGCCTGGAAGTAAAATGCGTAATGCGCCTTCTCCTAAAAGAAATCCCACCGTACATCCTAAAGCGATAAGTAATAGACGTACGCCCCATTCTTTTGTCTTTGAGGATCGTTGCATAGGAATGTTTTCAAAAGGGGATAAAAAGACTCATGATTTTGGTGGTTTTTACAATGAGGGTGTAGGTCAATTAGCAGGGCATGTCAACACAAAGTCATCAGAAAGAGGAGGTGCGTGGACTATCAAGTATGGTAAAGGGGGAGAACGAGTTTAACCCAGGTGTGTCGAAATCATAATTAACTTGTCAGGTGTCATATTCCTTAATAGCAGTCTCTAGGGATGTGAGAGCCAGACTCCAATTGTAGCGGGATAAACGTTTTTCGTTGGATGAGGATGCCATTAATATCATGAGACTCCATCCATCTAATCCATAATCATGAAATCGTGTCGGCTGAATCTCTAAACGGATATTGATATGTAATCGCTGGCCAAGTTTGTTCGTGGCGTTTTGTAAAAGATGGTCTAAACGGTGCTGAAGTCTTTGGGCAAGGTCACAGATGGTGTCTTTCGTATTGAGTGAAACATCCGCAAAGCATAGAGCCACGAAAGAAGTCAAGACGATTTGCCGTTCCACGGCTTCTGCCCAGGTGAAGTCCTGGTCGGTCGCAAGACTCATGAACGGTGAGGTTGAGGCGTTGATGGTTTTCAGTAAGGCTTGGGTCTCAGGCCAGCCCACGCACGAAGGCAACACAGGAATCCATTCTGGGTTCATCTTCACATCCACATAACTCGCCTCTGGGGTTCCCTCACTATTTGGAGAACCAAAGGGGACATGAAATGTCTCGGCTTGTTCTGCGATATAAATGCCCAATACGTGCCCTTCGTACCTTCGAATATTGGGATGATGATCCCTAGATGCGATCAAGAGATGCCGATATGCACATTCTTAGAATGGCGATTTTTGCAAGCAAAGGTCAAGAGGAGAGACCAATAAATAGGAGGTAAGAATGAAAATTCAACAACTGCCCCCTCTTTTTAGGTACGAGTAAGGAAGAAAGAGATTTCTGAGAGCAGACATTCCATTAGGCAGCAGATTGTCTGTGTGGCATTCCGTCTTTCCATTTTTTGTATTTGAATGGATTCGGCAGAGTTTGAAAATCATTTAACGAGAGTATTGCCTTGACAGTTTCATGGATTAAGCACAAGGTATCTTTCGAAAGTTCCTTTCCACGGAAGTACTCTCGCATTTATTCCTTTCTTTCTTTTTATCAGTTTTAACGAGACAACTGATTCAGGATTGGGGAGTGACGGACAACATCTAAAAGATGTATCCGGACTTGGAGCCCTTTGCACAGATCCGTAGATCTTGAACGTATTCATTTCTCTAGGCTCGGCACCTTTCAAAAATTTTACTCACCCTCCAAGGAAGGAGATATCTATGAAGCAACAAGGATTAGCAGTGGTTTTGATCGCCCTGATAGTTGGATTCATCGGTGGTTGCGAATCCAGTCAAGTTTCGGAATCATCAAAGGCGGAACCAGCGGTAACAGGAGAGGCTGCTCCCTCGGCAGAATCTTCAGGTGAAGCCCAGATGGAAACGGCTCAAGCTTCAACTGATCCAATGGCGCTTTCAGCCTCAAAAGAAGCGGTTGGAGCGGGGCATAATAATGAAGGCGTGACTCATTATCAGCAAAGCCATTGGGATGTGGCTCAGGAACATTTTCAAAAGGCCATTGATGAGAATGCCAAACTGCCAGAGGCTCACTATAACCTGGCGTTGACGCTGGATAAACTTGGAAACCATGGTGAGGCCACGAACCATTTTAAAACCGCACTGGAGCTAGGTTCTGATATCCCAGGCATAAAAGACTCAGGAATTTTGCAAGCCCATGTGAAGGGCTAAATTCTAATTGGAAAAAACAAGACCTTCCAGTTTAGGTGATTTGAGGAAGAAGGTGGTAGCCATTCCGCCTTCTTCCAGTCACCCATTCCATTGATTTTCAAAAAACACAGAACACTGACTCTAAGTTCAACACCACTCGATTTGAGTTGGGTAGATTTAAGTCCGTGATCCTGAGATTTAGTTGGAGGAAAAGTCTGAGAGCCAGTCCTATATTCTGAACAAGGACTGGGTTGTTCTGACTGGGGAGTCTAAAGAGCCAAGTGGTTTCACTTAGTTGAGATCAAATGCAGCTATTTGGCCTTTGGTGCAACTCTGGGTTTTTTGTCTTTACGTGGGGTAGCAGTAGGCGAAAGGGTACTCGGGCCTGGTCCATAGTTTGACATGGTTATTGCTTGGCGCCTGATTTCATCCATGGATTTGACGGTCGGTAAGGTCTCAGTTCCTGCTGCAACTAAGAGTAATGATTTGCTTGTGGATTTCGTCCGGACGTGTTTTTTTTTAATGGGACGAACACTGCCTGGCCAAACTCGTAATGCATTCATAGTTGCTTCCTTTATGGGGATACACAGGTGAACGTAATGTTTCAGCTAATGGTTAGGGTAATGTTTTCCGAAACGGCCCACTCCAAATAAGGTAGGGGGGTTTTTTGATATCGTCCGTGGTGTCGGGGTATAGGCGCTGGGCTGATCGGTACGCAAAATCCTGAGCTTCTCTTGTCGAGGGCCCCTGCATATGTGCCGAAACAGAATCGAGTTCATTTTGACTATTATACGTTGTTCGAGAGACAAAGAGTTCACAAACAAAGACGCCCTCCCCAGTATGCTGAGTACTCACCACTAATTGGGATCCATCTGGAAATGTAAGAAGAGGGTCAAGGTTCATCCGAGCCATATTAGTAATCCTTCATTCCATTCCACCAGTCTGAAAAATGTTGTGAGATCCAAGACAACATCAACACAAGGGGACAGTTAATATGTCAGCCTCATTGCACAACTGTCGGTGCAAGGAAATGATCTTCCGTAGGAGTGAAAAATCCTAAAAACTGAGCGCGAATACGTTGTCAGTCTTGAAGAAGAGAGGCAAAAGGCAGGAAAGGCACAGTTGCTCGCACGTGGCCTAACATTAGCAGCCACCTTGTGTAGTGTCAACTTGGTGGGTGCCTGGCAGGGCCAAGAAGGTTAGACCTTATTGACTTCCCAACTTGTCTCACTGGTTGGCAGAATATTTTATCAATAAAGACGAGACGCACCAGCAACTCCAAGCAACCCTTCGGTTTCTTCAATGGTGCGGGAAAAATACACTTCCGTCCGTTATTCCAGCCAAACAAGTCCATCCCGTCACCGGTTGTCTCTCTGTGTGTCACCACTCACATGGAGTCATTCTGCATTCGTTTGAACGGTGCTGCGGCATTCTGAAAAGAGCAAGACCCTTACAACATAATAGCTATCATTTCCTGCAAAAGCCGGTGTGCTTGAGGCGGTAGGGGGTGCGGTTAAT
>JAJDBO010000347.1 GCA_029261305.1 Nitrospirales bacterium | reverse complement strand
CAACGTCAAGCCATTGCGCAAGAAGAACAGCGTTATCAACATGAATTAGTGCAAGAAGAAAAAGGCGGCGATGTCACGTTGTTTTAACATGAGTAATGGAGATATCTAAACTCCCTTACTCATGAATGTAGTTACCGATGGTGGGATGGAACACCGCATCTCAACAGGCGAAAGGAGTCTTATGAAAAAGATCCGCGTGCTGGTGGTCGATGATTCAGCATTAATTCGTGGAGTGCTGACGGAATTATTGTCACAAGACCCTGAGGTTGAGGTAGTCGGGACTGCCCCGGATCCGTATATTGCCCGTCAGAGAATTAAAGAGTTGGATCCTGATGTTCTCACGCTAGACGTGGAAATGCCAAAAATGGATGGATTGACATTTTTGGAAAAACTCATGGCTGGACATCCGATGCCAGTGGTCATGGTGAGTTCGTTAACCCAAGCGGGCTGTGAAACCACTCTGAAGGCTATGGAGTTGGGTGCCGTAGATTTTGCTACAAAGCCGACTTTAGATATTCGACAAGGTATGGAGGATCAAGGCCAGGATCTCATTCATAAAGTGAAAGCTGCGGCTCAAGCCACGGTTCGGTCTCGAAGGTCAACCCATGGGAACTCTGCAGAGGCGAGGAAGCCGATGACCTCATTGGCGATGCTCAAAACGACGGATACGATTATTGCCATTGGAGCGTCAACTGGAGGCACAGAGGCCTTACGGGACATATTGGAAGTGTTGCCGCCCAATACGCCGCCGATTATTATTACTCAGCATATGCCGGAGCGGTTTACCAAACATTTCGCTGAACGTCTCGACCAAATCTGCCAAATACGGGTCAAAGAAGCCGAGGATGGGGATACCGTGATTCCTGGGCAGGCATTAATTGCTCCTGGAAGTTTTCATATGGAATTACGACGGAGCGGGGCGAAATACCAGGTGGTCATCAATCAAAGTCCGCCGGTGAATCGGCATCGCCCTTCGGTGGATGTGATGTTTCGATCGGTTGCCCAATTTGCGGGGAGAAATAGTTTAGGTGTCATCCTTACTGGTATGGGGAATGATGGCGCAGCTGGCATGTTAGAGATGAAACAAGCAGGGGCATACACCATGGCGCAAGATGAAGACTCTTGTGTGGTGTTTGGCATGCCAAAAGAGGCGATCAAAGCCGGTGGGGTTGATGAAATCTTGCCATTGAGCGAAATCCCTGCAGCCATGCTAGCGCAGGTTTCTTGAGGTTAACCTTAGTTGGAGTAGCCTAACCTGTGCTCTTCGCATTGCCTTGGTGCCGGTCGTTGCCACCCATTAAATCATTGGCCTTTTAGAGGGCATCAAGATCCTGCTGCTAACAAACCCTTCGGAATCTCAATTCCCTCATCAAGATCTCAGCCTAGTACTCCGATAAAACGCTATCGGGGTGTCAGATGTAATGAGTAATCATCGCTTATCGCACTGACAACGCTACATTCGTATCTTCGACGGGACCAGGGCTCCATCCATGAGACGATTCAATGGCGCCATTGAGGTCCGTTAAGTTTACATTTTTCTGCTAGGGAGGGTGCCATGGAATTGACAGAACAACAGCACGGGACGGCAACGGTGTTGGACATCAGTGGGCGATTTGATTTTGCCGCTCGTCGAGAGTTTAAGGAAGCCATGGATCGGCAGCAACAAGCGGGATGCCGTCATGTGATTCTGAATCTTGAAAAAGTCTCCTTTGTCGACAGCTCAGCCTTAGGTTTATTAGTTGTGGCGCACCAAAATCTAAAACTTAAAGAAGGCCGGATTTCTTTAGTAAATCCACAGTCCTATGTTCGGCAAATTTTGGATCTTGCGAATGTTCCACGAATGATCCCGGTGTTTTCGACCATTGAAGAGGCATGTTCGGCATTTGAGCAGTCTGCGGCTGTCGCACAGTAAAGACGAGTTGGCCTCAAAGGTTTCCAGGACTGTACTGAAGTTTGAGGACAGGTCAGACGTTCTCAGCGAAGATGAGTTGCCGTACGTCAAATGCTAGGCCCCATTCGGCCCCAAGTGTGCACTGCCAATTTTGTTGGCCATACGTTCCGGTTATGTCCCGGTGTTTGGTCGATGAGGTTCCTCTCTGCGCCCAATGGATATCGCTTCGATACATTGTTGGGTCTTGACCCTTTATTCCTTGCACCATGAAAAAAAAGATTCCACTTGATCATCTCAGACCTGGCATGTACCTCATTGGTATGGATCAAAGTTGGTGGAATACACCATTTTTGCTTCACCATCGATTCATTAAAGATGAAGGTGAAATCGAAAAGTTACGAAATTCAAATGTTCGATTTGTCGTCATTGATACCTCCAAAGGGCCAAGTGATGAATGTCTCGATTCCGATGAATCGGGTGTGAGTGCGTCCTCAACTCCTGCACTGATAGGGAATGAGAGTGGGAAGGATGCTACCCGTGGGGAGGGGGAACCTGACATCGAAGATGCCCGGAATGATGGGGTTGATTCCAGTCCATCTCCCATTTGGGAAGTGCAGGAGAAGAGTGCTCCAACATCCGAAGGCCAAAAAATGTCATCAGAACAAGCGGCGCGGCAGGTTCGTGATGCTGCGGTCCAGTCGGTAGAGCAGGTGTTTGAGGGGGTATTCTCCGGCGAGCCTCTGAATAATCCTCTTCTTGAACAAACGACCCATGATATTGTGCAAAGCGTCGTGGATGATCCACAAGCTCTTCCCCAGCTAGTGCTTATTCAGAATCTTTCGACCGTTGATAAATATATTTACAGTCATGTGGTGGATGTGTGCGCACTTTCAGCCCTCCTGGGTGTCGAGCTGGGCCTAGAACACGACACGTTACAGACTTTGGCAATGGGTGCCTTGCTACATGATATTGGATACGTGCGACTGCCTAACAACTTGGTTCGAAATAGAAAAAATGCTGGAGACACTGATCGACAGTTGTTGGTCAAACATTCTGAGCTGGGGCACGCGATTGTCAAATCCAGTCAAAACCTTTCCCCAGAAATTCATCAGATCATTCTGGAACATCATGAGCGAATAGATGGATCTGGGTCGCCGCATGGCTTACAGGGGGAGGGGCTTTCCTTGCTTGGTCAAGTGGTGGGGCTGGTTGATCAATTTGACAAACATACGAGTAATTGGGGGATGGGACCTGCGCGTTCATCGGCCTTGGTTCTGAAGGAACTCTATCAGGAAGCGAAAGGTGGTCGATTTCCTCTTCGCCCCATTGAACGCCTCATTCAAAGTTTGGGCGTCTATCCTCTCGGCAGTTTAGTCGAACTTGCCACGGGAGAATGGGGAATCGTAGTGATGACCGATCCGTCAAATTTACTCAAACCCAAAATTAAAGTGATTGTGAGTGCAGACCATCTGCCATATCCCGTGCCTTTTATGATCGATCTGGCATGTCCTTCATACGGAGACCCTGATCGATCGATTCGAACATTGTTAGATGCTCATCATGAGCAGATCCAAGTTGAAAAATATTTGACCGTAGGCGTGTGAAGGTAGAAGTCTAAAAATTAGGAAAGAGGAAAGACGTGAACCGAGGAGGCACAGCGGTCTCATAAACTCACGCCTCAATCCTGGCTGATAGGAAGAAAGGTTTTTGATGTCACCTCAAACACCGTTGCCTTCCATAGAGCAAGAATTACGATGGCTCCATGCGTCCAATCGTGCGGTACTCAATTCTTTGGCCATGGGAGTCTGTACGCTCGACCAGCTTGGCATTGTGCAGTCTCTGAACCAAGAAGCCGTGCGTTTGCTAGGGTGGGGCGAATCTGTCTGCCAAGGCCAGTCTTTTCATGACGTGACTCAGTGTGTGTCCCTCCCTGATAAGCTGACTCAAGAGTTCTGTCCGATTGCCCATGTATTACAAACAGGCAAACCGATATGGCTCCCTCGCGCAGGCCTCAAAGTGCGAAACGGGGAATGGCTTGTGGTGGAGTTGACGTGTACGCCACTTGTGGATGAAGGGGCATCCGGGGTGGTGTTGAGTTTTCGGGATCTGGCTAATCAGATTCAAATGGAAGAAGACCTGCATCGCTTGGCCTCGATTCCAGAAGAGAGTCCCTTTCCCATTGTGGAATTGGATATTCAAGCCAATATGTTATACGCCAATCCCTCCATGACTCGTCTGATGGAACAAGCCGGGTTTCGCGAAGAAGGGTTTTCTTCGGCTTTGCCTAAGGATGTGCAAGAAATTGTCGAACGATGTCTTGAGCTTGGGGTCTCTGAGCAAGACGTTGAGGTCGATGTTGGGGAGAGGCAATATGCTTGGTTATTTTGTCCATTACATGAGTTGCACCTCGTGCGGGGTTACGGCATTGATGTGACTGAGCGGAAGAATGCGGCTGATGAGCTTGGGCAATTCGTCGAGGTATTAGGCCAGAAAAATGTTGAACTGGACGAAGCGTTGACAAAAGCAGAGGCCGCTACTAGAGCCAAAGCTGCGTTCTTAGCTACCATGAGCCATGAAATTCGCACGCCATTAAATGGGATTATTGGTATGACCGCATTGCTTTCCGATGGTTCCTTGAGCGCGGAGCAACGTGAAGATGCTGAGACCATTCAAAAATCAGCTGAAGGGCTCTTGACCATAATTAATGACATATTGGATTTCTCCAAAATCGAAGCTGGAAGAGTCGATCTTGAAATGATCGAATTCGATTTTCCCACCCTACTTGAAGATGTGTTGGATATGGTGGCGCTGCGCGCTCATGATAAAGGGCTTCATCTTGCTGGCCTGGTTTCTTCGGATGTGCCCGCTTGGTTGTTAGGCGACCCGGTACGGTTACAACAAATCTTAACCAACCTAATTGGCAATGCAATTAAGTTTACTGACCGCGGGGAAGTGGTGATTGAGGTTAAGATCGTGCCCTTGGATTCTGAAAAGGAACTGCCTGGTGTAATCAAAGACATGAATCCTTTGGGATTGCATTTTGCAATCCGTGATACCGGGATCGGACTTTCATTGGAAGGGCAACGTCGCTTATTTCAAGCCTTTTCTCAGGCGGACTCTGCCACCACTCGAAAGTATGGGGGAACAGGGCTGGGTTTGGCCATTTCAAAACAATTGACCGAGCTTATGGGGGGGGCCATAGGTGTGACATCCGAACTGAATCAGGGAAGCGAATTCTGGGTGACGTTGCCGTTTTCCCTACCATCCTCTGGCCACCGTTCATCATCTTTTCCAGATAGCCTCCAGTTTCACGGGCGCACGGTCTTGTTACTCGAAGCGCATGCACCAACCAGACAGGGTATTAAAGAATCGTTGATTGCCGCGCAGGTATCTTGTCGTAGTCTTAAATCGTTGGCTGAAGCTGTGCAGGTCTTGCAAAACAGGCCTTCAGATTCAAAGGTGTATGATGTCGCGTTTGTTGATACTGATGGATTCGACGAGAATCCGAAAGATCTCATTCAAGTATTGCGGGCTGCGATGGGGGATGCTCAGGTTCCTCTCGTGCTTCTGCTTCGTGGAACTCGGAGGAGTGGGGAACGGGCTTCAGAGGCGGGAGTGGAGATGTGGCTCACCAAACCTCTCCGTCGTTCACGGCTCTATAAATGTTTGCATAACCTCGCGTCTCAACCTGTTGGCTCCGTTCCTGGAAATTCACTCCCTGTCAGTGTCGCCCCGCCTCAATCTGCTACCGAGTGTTCTCCTTCACTGCCAACATTTCATGGTCGAATATTGTTGGCCGAGGATAATCCCATAAATCTCAAGGTGATTATGGGTATGTTGAAAAAGACTGGAGTAGAGGTTGAAGCCGTACATAACGGAAGAGATGCCTGTGAAGCCGTTTCCACGGAATTCTATGACCTTGTCTTCATGGATTGGCAAATGCCTCATATGGATGGACTCCAAGCGACACAAGAAATTCGACGACGTGAAGCGGCAGAAGTGAAAAATGGTGAACCCTCTCACCAGCGACCAGTGACCAGCGATGAGCGACGAATGACGAGTCATCTTCCCATTATTGCCATGACCGCCAATGCGATGCCCGGTGATCGGGAAAAATGTCTTGCCGCCGGCATGGATGATTATTTGATCAAACCACTTCGACTTTCTGACGTCGTGGATGTCTTAGCACAATGGATACCGAAACAATCGTCGTTCACGAAGAAGGACAGTGGGGACGCGTCGGAATCGAAACTTGTTAAACTTGGAGTGGGGGGCCAGGAGTGGGAGGGTGGAGGATCGCATGAGACTTCTGGTGCTGGCCCTCCGTTATGGGACATCAATGTTGCGCTTTCTCATATGGATGGAGATCACGTGTTATTAGGAGAGTTGATGGAACTGTTTCTTGATACTGCCCCTGCCACCATCATCACAATCCGAGAGGCTCTTAATCAACACGATTATCTCGCTGTGGAGCGGTCCGCTCATATGCTCAAGGGGTCGATCGGGGCCTTCCGTGCAGAACGCGTGGTGACTTATGCCGTCGATCTCGAACAAGCGGCTAAGGAACAACAGTCTCATGCTGCCGAATTGGCTTACACGAATTTGGCCAATGGCATTGGAGAACTTACCCAAGATTTTCAGGTCCATATCACCCGCTCTGGTGGCGAGAACAACCCTTGAACATCATCTGAAGTTTCTAACAAAGGATTGCTCAAGAAATGGTTATGCTTCCTCAACAACCTGAGACAGTACTCGTGGTGGATGATGATCCTGTGACCCTTGAATGCTTAGGGGAGACGGTAAAATTGTTAGGGTTGAACGTGTTGGCGGCTTCGGATGGCGCGGAAGCCCTGAAACTGTTTGAGGAACATCAACCGAATTTGGTGGTGACGGATGTACGCATGCCGAACATGGATGGGTTGTCGTTGACTCATCAGCTGAAGGTTCGTTGTCCAGATTGTCCCGTCATTATCGTGACCGGGTATGGCGATGAGTCGACCGCGGTTGCCGCGCTCAAAGCGGGAGCGTGTGATTATCTTCACAAACCATTTCAAATTTCTGAATTAAAAAATACGTTGGATCGAGCGTTGTCACTCATTCGAGCCGAAGGAATGGAGTCTCAATCGTTAAAATCGCTTGGAAAATTAACGTGGTCGTTTGAGATGGAAAACGATCTAGAAAACTTAGGTGGGATTCTCACCGTGATGCTCAAGCCTGTCGAGGTCTGGTTGCCGGAGTCCGCTCAATTGCATGTTCGAATGGGGTTGCAAGAGTTGCTGATCAATGCCATTGAGCATGGAAATTTGGGAATCTCTGCGGTCGAGAAGCAGGAAGCTCTCATGAATGATACCTATGAGGCCTTGCTTGACTCTCGTCGCCATATGCCCATCTATGCTGCGCGAAGAGTGACCGTGTGGATGGAAAACAATCCCAGTCATCATACCTTTCAATGTCGAATTTGTGATGAAGGAGAAGGATTTGATTGGGAGCCACTTCTCAGTGGCAATGGTGAAACCATTCCTAGCTTGGCTGGTTCGGGACGGGGGATTTTTTTGGTCAAAACCCTCATCCCCCACATCCAATATTTTGGTCGAGGCAATGAGGTACGACTTGAGATTCAATATGGGGTACCAACGACTTCGTCACTGGGTTCAAAGGCATCGACATGAGACTCACTCGTGGCCACCGAAGAGCAAATTCCATCCAAAACGTATACGGTTTGATGCCTATGGAAATGACCTGAGAACAATTTTGCCTAATTGATGTATTTCTTCCTTAAGTTTGGGAATTTCCACTCCGATAACGCAATCAACTAGCAACAGTCTTAACGAGGTATGAACATGAGAGATCTTCTCACATTGAGTGAAGTCTCGTCGTTTCTCAAGGTGCCAAAGTCCACGATTTACAAATTGGCACGCGAACGACGCCTCCCTGGCCATAAGGTTGGGAAGCATTGGCGGTTCGTGCGCGAAGAAATTGAATCGTGGGTGCAAAGCGCCGGGGTTGACGAGGTTTCCCACGCCGAAACATCGGCAAAACAGTCTTAGTTTATCGGTCGTCGCTGGCCATCTGTTGCCCACCCATGCGAAATGGGCATATCGGTTTCCGTTTTCTACGGAAACTTGATCATGCGTGATTCGGGGCAGGGAGCGGTGAGCCACGTGGGGGCCTGATCTTCTCGAATTGAGAAGGAATACGGGGGGTAACCCTGTGCGGATTCCTCGACTCTTGAAGACAGTGATTCAATGAGTGGTGGTGATGGCAAATGATGTGGCAACGATGCTTCTTCAGGATCCCGACCCTGGGGTTCGCCGAACCGCGATCGAAGCCCTGAAGCAGGAGGCTCAGTTAGTCGGGGCCGGTGAGGTCACCATTGAAATGTTGGCTTCGGCCTTGAGTGATCCACATGTGGCGGTGCAGGATGCAGCCGCCCAGTCGTTGATGGATTGCGATCCAAAACTGGTGGCCGTTCATGTGTTGCCGCTGTTGCATGCAGCGGTCCAACCCAGAAGCATGGCCCTGGAAGTATTGCAACAGCTTGGTCCTCAAGCTGTTGGTCCTATTCTCCAAGCAGCCGTACATTCCGATTCCCACATTCGAAAATTTATCGCCGACATTGTAGGCCATATTGGAGGGACGCAGGCCCTGAATGGGCTCTTATTTTTCTTGAATGATCACTGTCCTAATGTTCGTGCGTCAGCCGCAGAGGCGTTAGGCAATCTTGGAGACACGCGAGCCGTTGAACCGTTGATGGCATTACTCCATGACCAAGAAGAGTGGGTCGTGTTCAGTGCGATTAATGCATTAGGTAATCTCAAAGATATACGCGCGACAGCCTCTCTTCATGAACTCCTCGCCTCCGAAGACGCTATTCTTCAGGGCATGGTCGTCGAGGCGCTTGGGAAAATTGGCGCTCGGGACGTCCTCCCAGATTTATTGGACATGCTCCCAACTGCTAATCGACCATTACGCCATCTGTTGTTTGTCACCATCTTGGAATTGGTTGGGGACGACTGTGAAGTGTTTCACCGTGAAGAAATGCAGGCCTTTTTATTTGCCGAATTGGTGGCGGCTTTGAAGACTCGTGAGCCAGAAGTGCAAGGTGCGGCTCTCCGGGGGCTTCGTTTGTTGGGTAATGCTCAAGCTACTGGGGCACTACTTCAATTTTTATCTTTTCATGAAAATTCAGAAGATGCAATCCATGTTGCAGCCCTGGATGCTCTGACAAAGATTGGAGATGAGTCGCAATTATTGCAGATGGCATCGAGCGCGGATGAATCAATGGCCGTGTTGTGTATACACACGTTAGAGGCTCGAAATGCTGTCAAAGCAATTCCTGTGCTAGGCGAGTTGGTTTCGCAATCGGAGAATCGTGAAATTCGTCGTGCCGCGCTCATGGCCTTAGGTCGGATGGGAGTCGATGGTGTAGAAGCGTCGGTCCTCACGGCGCTACAGGATCTGAGCGGGTATGTAAGAGGCGAAGCTGCTCGCATTGTTGCAGAACGGGGTCTTCAGGAAGGCGAGCCCATTTTGTGGGAGCAGATTAATCATGAGCCATATCCTGATGCGATCAATGAGCAGGTGCGAGCGATTGTGACCCTTACTGAGACATCTACCATCAAGATGCTTGAACAGTTACTTCATCATCATCGACCAGAAATACGAGAAGCCGTCGTGGCACATTGGCCGATGCCTTTGGATCCATCAGTGATTGGATGCCTAGGGCAGCATCTTTGTGATCCCGATTGGAGGGTACGATTGAAAATCGTGGAACGGTTGAGTGCCGTGCATAGTGAACCTGTCCTTGAAATTCTTATTTCTGCGTCTACCGATCTTCATTCCCACATTCGGCAGGCCGTTCTGCAAACATTGGGAAATTT
The DNA here is from genome assembly GCA_029261305.1 of Nitrospirales bacterium. The sequence continues at coordinate 1,110 of JAJDBO010000347.1, read as the reverse complement.
CCCAGGAAGGGTGAGTGCTTCCCTCTTGCGTAAGGCGGTTCTAGAAGATCCAGATGTCTGGGTTCGTTCTCGAGCGGTGGAGCAACTGGCTGCGGTCCATGATACCGCGGTCGTTCCATTTTTCCTTAGGATATTGGATGGAGTGCCCCCCTTGTTGCAATTAGCTGTTGTGCGTGCCTTAGGAACATTGGGTGATCCGCAAGCGATTGAACCTTTGAAACGGCTCCAGGCAGATGCCGAACCAGAGGTACAACAAGAAGTGATGCAAGCCCTTGCTCAACTTCATGTCTCTCCACTCAACGAAGGAGTGGCAGGATGAGTATCGCCTTGTCTTACGAGACTTTTCATCGTCTTCGAGATTTGATCCACGAGAAAAGTGGTTTGGAATTCCCAGAGTCGAAAAAATACCTGTTGGAAAGTCGCCTGCAGGCGCGACTTGTTGGGGTCCATTGTCAGAACTTTGAAGAGTATTACCACTATTTACGATTCGATCCGCAGCGGGAAAAAGAAATTATTGAATTATTCAATTGTGTGACGACGAATGAAACGTTTTTTTATCGTGACATGGCGCAAGTAGATTGTTTCCGGCAGGTGATTTTGCCCCAGATCATCAAAGGACGAGAACGGGTTAAGAAAATTCGAATTTGGAGTGCTGGATGCTCCTCTGGAGAAGAACCCTTTACCTTAGCCATGCTGATGACGGAGGAGTTTTCGTCTTTGGCAAATTGGGATGTGCAAATTTTTGCCACTGACTTAAGTGAGCAGGTGTTGGCTACAGCGCGCCGTGGCGTGTATGGCCCGTATTCGATTCGAAATGTCCCTCCAAATCTTCTGCAAAAATACTTTGTTCAGTCTGAAGGACAATTTACTGTCGGGCCAAGCCTGCGAAAACTGGTCAAATTTTCGAGTGCCAATTTGTTCGATTCTCTTCATCTACGATCCTTTCGAGACATTGACATCATATTTTGCCGAAATGTCCTCATTTATTTTGACCAAGAGGCGAGACGAAAAATTGTCACGAGTTTTTACGATGCCTTACAGGATTCTGGCGTGCTGGTGATTGGATTTTCTGAGTCATTGAGTGGTGTCAATCGGTTATTTCGACCTACG